>JBLIGS010000050.1:0-13522 GCA_047637095.1 Neolewinella sp.
CAATTTGCCCCAACCGGCCGATGTGCGGGTACGGCCGGACAACCCGTCCGACGCCGTAAGCAATGCTACCTGTAGCGGTGCTCCTGACGGCTCGATCACCATCACTGCGGATGGCGGAACGGGCCCTTACGATTTTAACTGGCAGACCGTTGGTTTGGGAGACGATGTGGATGTCGTCATGTCTTTCCGTGACAACCTTCTTCCCGGCGAATACGCCGTCATTGCCACGGATACCCGTGGCTGTTCCGACACGTCCAACTTCGTGGTCAATGCCAACAAGATGCTGGACATTGTTTCCGAAGTTGACTCCGTCCTTTGTTTTGGTGATGCCAACGGTGTTATCCGCGTTAACGGTACGGCTACTGGTGCAGCGCCGGTGGGCAATTACTTTGTCTCCCTGGAAAACCTGACAACAACCGTAACCGGTGCAGAAACGGAAATCGTTGACAACAGTATCCCATTTGAATTTACCGGATTGGACGTTGGACAATATGTCGTCTTCCTTCGGGACAACGACCCTGCCGGCTGTACAACTACGGATACCTTCGAAATCTTCCAGCCAGTATTGCTGGAGGTCACAGACCTAGACATCCAGAACGAAACCTGTATCGTTGGGATGGATGGTACGGCAACGGCAACCGTTACCGGAGGAACGATGCCTTACGAATTCCGCTGGGTCAACGACAGCCTTACCGCTCCGATGGACACCATCACACCAGGAGACATGTTGACGGCCCTGTCTGCCGACACCAACTACTTCCTGATTGTTACCGATGGTAACGGATGTATGGACACTGCCTTCTTCCGCATCAATGCACCTGCGTCCGCGGTTCTAAGTGTTATCGACACAAGCTTCGTTTCCTGTCCTGGAGACACCGACGGCCAACTGACCGTCGTCGCTACACCGCCGATGGGTGAAACCATCACTTCCATAATCTGGTACCGTTTGAATGCCGACGGAACACTCGATGCTCCCGTAGCCAACTTGGCAACGACACAGGCAAACCTCCCGGTCGGCAACTACGCCGTGGAAGTAATCACTTCCAACTCCTGTATCATTTTCGGCGCAGGTGTAGTCAGTAGTCCCGGCGAAGTTTTCCTTCAGGATTTCACCGCCAACGATCCGCAGTGTCCTGGTGACGCCAACGGCAGCATCTTCGTCAACCCTGGCGGAGGCACACCAAACACTAACGGCACTTACAACTACGTAATATCTACGCCAATGAATCCGCTCGGTGATCCACCGACGACCAACCCGGCGTTTACCAACCTCGTAGCTGGCAGCTACACAATTTCCATCGTTGATGGCAATGCTTGTCTGCCTTCGTTTGATACCACCTTCGTCCTCAGCGACCCTCCGTCAATTACCGGTACGTTTGCATTAACCAATGTGAGCTGCCCTGACGACATGATCATGGATGGTACGGCAACCTTTACTGCTGAGTTTAGCGACGGCACACAAGGAGTCTACGATTTCCTTTGGACAAGCGGCACACCTGACTTCAACACGACCATGAGTACAGAAACGGGGCTTCCCCGTGGCCCAGTTACCGTTGTAGTAACGGACGGTGTTTGTACTGAATCGTTTACCGACACCATCCGCAGCCCGGATGAATTCAACGTTGAATTGATGACATCGGACGTGAGCTGTAATGGCCTTACTGACGGTGCGGCCTCGGTGGTGGTTACTGGCGGAACGATGGGCTACGATTATGTCTGGTCTGCATCTACAGACAATGACAATATGATTGACGGCCTTGCTGCCGGCACGTCTCTCACGCTGGACATTACGGATGCTAACGGTTGTTCTCCAACAACAGAGACCTTCATCATCCGCCAACCGGATCCGCTTACACTAATGATTGACCCTGTAGCAACGACGGAGAGCGTTCGTTGTGCTGGCGATGCCAATGGCCGCATCAGTGTGTTCATCAGCAGCGTCAACAACAACGATCTTTCAGCTTCGCCCTACTCTTGGTCTGGCAACGTTGCCGGTCCTAACGAAGTAACGGCCACCGACCTTCAGCCAGGCACTTACGGAATTACGGTTACCGACGTTGAAGGTTGCCAGGACAGCATCAGCTACACCATCGGCGAGCCCGAGGCGATTATTTTCAACGTTCTCCCCATCGAGGAGCCACTCTGTTTTGGAGAGACAACTCCCGTATTGATTGACACTGCCTTTGGCGGCACATCAAGCGGCATTGAAGACTTCACCTTCAGCGTCAACAATGACGGTTTCCTCATCCCTGTAGACAGGGAAGGCAATGCCTTTGCTGGCGATGTCGTTGTTACCGTTTTCGACAGCGTTGGCTGTTCTGCCAGTCAGACTTTCAGCGTTAACCAACCGCCGCAGATCATCATTGACCTACCGGAAGAAATCATCATTGAACTTGGCGACAGCCTAACCCGCCTTAACCCGCTTATCAGTCCTGCCGGAGACGTTTACGAATACCTCTGGATGCCACCAGACTTCCTCAGTTCTGACACGGTTCGTAACCCGCTCATCTTCCCCTTTGAAGATACAGACTACAACTTCCGCGTAACAAACGCTAACGGCTGTCAGGCTTTCGCCAACATCTTCGTTGAAGTTGACGCCAACCGTAATGTCTACATCCCGAACGTCTTCAGCCCTAACCGCGACGGCAGGAACGAGGATTTCCGGATCTTTGCCTGCCAGGGCGTCGATCGGGTGATTGATGTAAAAATCTTCAACCGCTGGGGCGGCATCGTTTACGAGAACATGGACCTTGCTCCTAACTGCCTAGACGGAATCAAGCTCTGGGAAGGCGAAGGCAAGAACGGCAAGCCCGTCAATCCTGGCGTCTTCGTTTACGTTATCGAAGTCGAATTCCTTGACAACGTAAAACTCCTTTACCGGGGCGACGTTACCGTGCTGCGGTAATAAGCAATGACTTGTTCTGAAACGGGAGGGTGCCAATGGCGCTCTCCCGTTTTTTAGTTTGGCGAGTTGCGGGTTGCGGGTTGCGGGTTGCGGGTTGTCAGTTGCGGGTTGCCGTCGTTGGAGGTGGGATAAGAGTTGCGGGTTGTCAGTTGCGGGTTGTCGTCGTTGGAGGTGGGATAAGGGTTGCGGGTTGCCAGTTGCGGGTTGCCGTCGTTGGAGGTGGGATAAGGGTTGCGGGTTGTCAGTTGCGGGTTGTCGTCGTTGGAGGTGGGTTGCGGGTTGTCAGTTGCGGATTGCCGTCGTTGGAGGTGGGATAGGGTTGCGGGTTGCCAGTTGCGGGTTGCCGTCGTTGGAGGTGGGATAAGAGTTGCGGGTTGCCAGTTGCGGGTTGCCAAAGTACAGGTGCAAAAAATGTTGATGCAGCAAGGAAAAGGCAACGGGTAACTCTTCCATGTCTAATTATTAGGACAGGAGGCCCCAGCCAGGCCAACAACCAAACAAAACCTTGTTTTTCAAACAAAAACAATAACCATAAAGGTTACATACATCCGCTAATCGCCACAAAGTGAAAATAAACAAGGTTTTTTATTCGCAACTTGTTGCAATCTATTGTTTAAGTGTTTATATTTGTACCATCGCAAAACAAAAGCAGCAATTCCAAAAACAATGGCAGATCCAACTAAAGAAACGGCAGCGAAGCTAAAGGCGCTCCAGATGACGATTGATCGTCTTGACAAAGCATACGGGAAAGGCACCATTATGCGCCTTGGCGATAGCAAAATCACTAGTATAGAGGCCATTCCAACTGGCTCCCTTGGCCTAGACATCGCCGTAGGCATTGGCGGCCTTCCCAAAGGCCGGATCATTGAGATCTACGGTCCTGAATCCTCTGGTAAGACGACACTGGCCATCCATGCCATTGCCGAATGCCAGAAGCGTGGTGGCATCGCCGCCTTCATCGACGCAGAACACGCCTTCGATCGTTTCTACGCCCAGAGCCTCGGTGTTGACACCGACAACTTGTTAATCTCCCAGCCAGACAATGGTGAGCAGGCCCTTGAAATCGCAGAAAACCTCATCCGCTCCGGCGCTATCGACATTATCGTCGTTGACTCCGTTGCTGCCCTCGTACCTCGCGCAGAGATAGAAGGTGAGATGGGCGACAGCAAAATGGGCCTCCAGGCTCGTCTGATGTCTCAAGCCATGCGTAAGCTTACTGGTACCATCGGTAAAACCGGATGTTGCTGTGTATTCATCAACCAGCTCCGCGAAAAAATTGGTGTCATGTTCGGCAACCCCGAAACGACCACCGGTGGTAACGCCCTGAAGTTCTATGCTTCCATGCGCCTCGACATTCGCCGCTCCGGTGCTGCCATCAAAGACAAAGAAGGCAACGTTATCGGTAACCATGTAAAAGTAAAAGTTGCCAAGAATAAGCTGGCTCCTCCCTTCCGGATTGCAGAATTCGACATCATGTACGGTCAAGGTATTTCCAAGACCGGTGAGATTGTTGACATCGGAGTAGACCAAGACATCATCAAAAAATCTGGTGCATGGTATGCCTACGGCGATGCCAAGATTGCCCAGGGTCGCGAAGCGGCTAAGACCTTCATGGAGGACAACCCTGAAGTTGCAGCAGAAATCGAAACCCGCATCAAGAACCGCCTGATGGGCCTCGAAGATGAGGAAACGGCTCCGGCAGAAAGCAACGGCAAAGGCAAAAAGGCCGATGCAATAGCTTAAGCCCACAGAATATTTCCCTTACGAACGTATTAGAACGTCCGTTCTCCTGTTGGAGAGCGGGCGTTTTTTATTCTACGTACCAGTCTTTCCAATTACGCCGTAACTTTGCGCCTTTATAGTGCGTTATGTCTCACCAGGGTTAAAAGTAGTTATTCTGCAAAGTCTATCGGGCTCGAGCGCTTAAGGCTCCCATACCAGTACGATAAACAACTGATTCCTCACAATCATCAGAAGAGCTCCTCAAGTACCTGAGCCAACAGTTAAACACAAATCATTATGTTCCCTACCTACGATGTAATCGTTGTTGGCGCAGGCCACGCCGGCTGTGAAGCAGCAATCGCCGCCGCCAACCTTGGCGCCAAGGTTATGCTGGCAACGATGAACATGCAGACCATCGCCCAGATGAGTTGCAACCCCGCCATGGGCGGTGTAGGCAAAGGGCAGATTGTGCGAGAGATTGACGCCCTAGGCGGCTACTCCGGCATCATCACCGACGAAACCATGCTCCAGTTCCGCTTGCTCAACAAGAGCAAGGGACCAGCCATGTGGAGCCCACGGGCACAAAGCGACCGCATGGCCTTCGCCCTTAACTGGCGCGAAAAGCTGGAAGCCCACCCCAACGTTGACTTTTGGCAGGAGATGGTTACCGGCGTCATCATTAAAGATGGCCGAGCTTGTGGCGTATATACAAGCCTGGGATTGGAGATTCCGGCCAAGTCCGTCGTACTAACCAACGGAACCTTCCTCAACGGCCTCATCCACATCGGTGAGAAGCAGTTTGGTGGAGGTCGCGCTGGCGAACGGGCAGCATCCGGCCTAACGGCCCAGCTGCAGGAGCTCGGCTTCGAAGCCGGCCGCATGAAAACGGGCACTCCGGCCCGCCTCGACGGCCGTTCCCTCGACTGGAGCAAGATGGAAGAACAGCCCGGCGATGAAAATCCCGGCCGCTTCAGCTATACCGATACTCCGCCTCTGGTAAACCAGATGCCTTGTCACATTACCTACACCAGCCCGGAAGTCCACGACACCCTACGGGAGGGATTTGACCGCAGCCCGATGTTCAACGGACGGATCCGCGGCATAGGCCCGCGCTACTGCCCCAGCATCGAGGACAAGATTGACCGCTTCGCCGGCCGTGACCGCCACCAGCTCTTCGTCGAACCGGAAGGCCGAAACACCTGCGAAATTTACGTCAACGGCTTTAGCTCAAGCCTCCCCGAAGACATCCAGTACAAAGCACTACGCAAGATCGTCGGTTTCGAGAACGCCAAAATGTTCCGCCCCGGCTACGCCATTGAGTACGACTTTTTTCCACCAACCCAGCTCCAGGCAACCCTGGAAACCAGGTTGGTCCCCCGGCTCTATTTCGCCGGACAGATCAACGGTACTACCGGCTACGAAGAGGCCGGCTGCCAGGGCCTCATGGCCGGCATGAACGCAGCGCTAGCCGTTCAGGAACGGGAGGCCTTCGTCCTCAAGAGAAGCGAAGCCTACATAGGTGTATTAATTGACGATCTCATCAACAAGGGCACCGATGAGCCTTACAGGATGTTCACCAGCCGAGCGGAATACCGTATCCTACTTCGACAGGACGATGCAGACCTGCGCCTCAGCCCACTAGCCGCCAAACTCGGCGTAGTGAACATGGACGATCGGATGGAGCGAGCCAATACCAAGCGCGACGCCGTCACTGCCATCCAGAAAAGGCTGCGCAAGCATAGTGTTTCGCCAGACCAGCTAAATGGCTACCTAGAAGCCAACAATACTGCCCCACTCAAGCAAGGAGTAAAGCTGTTGTCCCTCCTCTCCCGTCCGGGGGTTTCCCTGAACGGACTGGCCTCTGCCGTCCCTGACTTCAACGACTTCCTCTCTGCCTACGACGCCGAAACCATCAACCTCGCCGAAGTAACCCTCAAGTACGAAGGTTACATCGAACGGGAAAAAGCCGCGGTAGACAAGATGAATCGCCTGGAGGGCATCCGGCTGAATGCGGACTTCGACTATGGTTCCATTACCAGCCTAAGCATGGAGGCCCGTCAGAAACTGACGGAGCTTCAGCCTAGGACGATTGGCCAAGCGAGCCGCATTTCCGGCGTTAGCCCGGCGGACGTGAGTGTGCTACTCGTCCACCTAGGAAGATAGTCTTATAGTTCGGTGGTCTTGTAAGTTCCCGTACATTGGAGGCAAAAAGATGCACCGATTACAGGACCCAATACATTCTTACTAGGAAGTCATTTTGTCTGGACACTTATCCCTAACATCCAACTCCCTAATTTCTAGCCACTAGCTTCTAGCCAACTGCCTTCATAGCCAACCAAAGCGCGGCAATTCCTCCAATAAGGCTCATGGCCAAGTAGAGCAAGGCAACACCGCTAAAGCCATCTTTACCTAAAAACAATAGCTCCAAGGCGAAAGTAGAGAAGGTCGAGAAGCCGCCGCAAAAGCCAGTCAGAAGTAACAGTTGTACCGGCTTAGAGAGTAGCTCCTTGCTAACAAGGCCAATCCCGACACCCAATACAATGCAGGCCAGAATATTGGCCAACAGGGTAAACCAGGGAATTTCGCCTTCAACTAGCTCAGTTGGCGGTAGCCAGCGAGCAATTCCGTAGCGGGCAAGGCTGCCCAATCCTCCGCCAATAAAGACCATTAGCCAATTCACGTCGCAGGCTGTTTAGCCAGTTCTGTAGTACCACGCTTAGGGATGACACCAGCATTTATTCGGCGGACATTACGGTGAAGGATGAATGTTAGGAACAAGGCAACACCAATTTCGAACGCCAACAGATAATGCAAGCCGAGAATATTGTCTAGGTAAAAGGTAATACTGATAAAGAAGAGGTTGGCAAGGCCAAGAATGGCCGTTGCTTCCAGGTGCTTGTATCCGCTGTCAATCAACAGGTGATGAATATGCCGGCGGTCGGGCTTGAGCGGGCTTTGCCCGCGCAGCATCCGGGTGGTGAATACCCGAATGGTATCGAATAGAGGAATGATGAGGATACTGACCGCAATGGCAATCGGGTTAACGAAGTTGTACTTTTCCATGACTTCACCGGTGGAGGAGCCACCAATAAACTCAACCGCCATAACCCCAATGAGTAGCCCAACAACTAGGGCACCGGTATCTCCCATAAAGGTCTTAGCCGGCTGCATGTTAAACCGGAGGAAAGCAAGCAAACTACCTGCAGTGGCCATTGACAGAATGCCGAGATAAGTCTGCCCCACCATAAAAAACCAGATGCCAAAGCTGACACTGATGATGGTGCCGAGCGTTCCCGAAAGGCCGTTAATTCCGTCAATCAAGTTAAAAGCATTGGTGATGACTAGTAGGGTAAAACCGGAAACGATCATACACAGCCAAACTGGAAAAGTCCCGTGGAGACCAAAGAGGCCATACATGCCCTCCAATTGGACCCCGCCGCGGCTGACCAAAATTGAAATCGCGACGATAAGCCCCGTCATTTTATGCATGGGCGACAGGTCTTCGATGTCGTCTTTCATCCCAACGAGGAAAACGATGACCATCGCTGCCAAAATGTATTGAAGTTCTCCCCATTGGTCCTGCGGAGTGAGTAACAACGTTGTAAAAATGACACCAATAAAGATTGGAATGCCGCCAATAATTGGCGTGGAGACATGGTGACTACTCCTGTTATTGGGGTCGGCAACCAGGCCTTTTTGATGAGCGATCCGGATGGCCGCCGGCATTATGGCGAAGACCAGCGCAAAGGCCATCAAACAACTAAGAACTAGAGTGAGCATGTTTTCGGGATAAACTTAAGGGGCAAAAAACTTCATGCCATGAGAGAGCTCAAATATAGGTAAACCCCGCATCAGTCAATAGGCTCCCAGGCCATTTTGTCGGGATAATCAACACTGCTAAGGAAAAGTCCAGTTGCAGGAGCACTCCACGGCTGGGGCAAACGCTCCTGTTTTTCCAATGCTTCGCGCAATTGCTCTAACGAAAGTTTACCTTCTCCCACTCGGAGACACATCCCCACAATCAAGCGGACCATCCCCCGGAGAAAACGGTTAGCAGAGATATAGAAGGTCCACTCTTGCCTTCCGAATTCCCAGCGGGCTTCCGTCAGTTGGCACTCCATGGTAAAAGCATCGGAGTTGGTTTTACAAAAGGGAGCGAATTCGCCAAATTCTGAAAGGATTGCGGCTGCTGCCTGCATTTTCTCCTTATCGATGCCTCTCATTTGGGGCATATTGGAGACGGTGTGCTGACGAAATGGATCCTTTTGAAGGCTAACTCGGTAGGTGTAGCCACGGCCGGAGGCATGAAAACGGGCGTGAAAATCGGCCGGGACGCGGTAGAGGCCGAGGATGGAAACATCGTCGACGAGGAAGCGGTTGAAGCGGTGCAGGAAGACCTTGGGGAAGTTACCAGCGAAGTCAAAATGGGCGACGTAGTAGCTGGCATGGACGCCAGCGTCGGTCCGGCCGCAACCGACAATTTTGATCTTTTCGTTAAGGAGGAGACTGAGACCAGTATCAATGGTCTCCTCGACGCTCATGGCGTTGGGCTGCCGTTGCCAGCCGGCGTAATTAGTGCCGTTGTAGGCCAGTTCTAGGACGTAGCGGTTGCTCTCCATTAGCCCAGCAGTTTCTTCTTCGACTTGGTGACGAAGGGAGGATTAAGGTAGAAGGGTTCGTACTCAGCAACGTCGACAATCCGAGAATGATTTGCCGCGGCCGCAGGTGCAAGGAGGAGTTGGGCGGAGCATTGGAAGGGGCCTTGAGCGGAGAGCTTCACCCCTTCGGGCAAGTGGTCCCTCACCCGCTGTTGGCCAGAACCAACGATAGATATTTCTCTTGTTCCTGCAGCTGTTGTTATTTGCTCCAACCAGCCTTCTTCCGTCAGCCGGATATTCTGTGGCCCCAGGACCAAGGGATGGAGAGAAGCCGGGATGCCCTGCTTCTCAAAACCTTCCCCTTGCACCTGCGTCCGCGCCCCCAGAAACAATTGACCGAAGACCTCCCCCTTCCGGGAATTAATCGTTGCCAACACGATTCCCTCACTCGTAAAAGCCAGTGCTTCCAGCGTCGAAACTACCCGCAACTTCAATCCAGGGAGGGCCATACAAAGCCCCTTGGCTGTTGAAGTGCCAACCCGAAGGCTGGTGTAACTTCCAGGACCGTCGGACAGGACAACCTCATCCAATTCCGTCATCTTCACGCCAGCCTCTTCCATCACCTGCGCAATAAAAAGCGTTAGGTGGCTGGAATGTTGGTGGGGTTCCTCGGCAGTGTGTGCCGCCAAGATATCGTTCCCTCTGGCTACTGCCACGGAACAAACATCAGTCGCCGTTTCCAGCAGCAATCGAATCATTTCAGTAGTTCCGTTGGTGACCAAAAAAGCGCATCGAACTTAACAATCTTGCTATCCACTACTTCGACTCCTTCGGCTTCAAGGCGCTCCTTCATCAACGTCGGTGTAGCAAAGTGGTTCCTTCCGCTGAGTTCGCCCTTACGGTTTACAACCCGGTGCGCCGGGATAGATTCGTCGCCGTGGGCCTTGTTCATCGCCCAGCCCGCCATGCGGGCGCTGCCTAAAGCTAGGAAGTCAGCGATGGCGCCATAATTTGTCACCCTACCCTCCGGAATGGAGCGGGCAATGTCATGGACGTCTTCTATGTATTGCGCCATAGTATTTTATTCTTCATTAGTTGCATCGGGCCTGTCCGATACCCCCCACTTGGTGTTTTCGAAATCTGCCTGATATTCATCCACTCCCTTAAAGCCAAGGGCCTTAAGTTTATCAGGGAAGTCCGATCGGACGAACCAGGGCTCGTCATATTCCCCGTCAGGTGTATCATCAATGCCCGGATCATCAAAAATACTTCCAACCAAGTACGTTAACCAACGCGGCGGCGGCGGGTGCTTCCAGAAAAAAGCAACGCGGCTCTCTTCAGAGGGAAAATATTTTCGTAGCCAAACAGGAAAAACCATTAGAAGGCTTTCTCCGTAGCCCATCCTCCAGCGGATGCTAAAAGGATGGCTATCAGGAATCGCTTCCCATGGTGGCGGGACACAGCCGTAGGCCAGTTCATGCTGTTCAACAAACTGCTGAAACCATTCTTGCTGCGCAAGATCTTCCATCTACCGGCTAATCTCTACCACCAACTTCTTATCCTTATCCGTCTTCGGAATCGTACCGAAAACGTAGTCCCACAATGGCTGAGACACTCCGAAGAGAATATCATTTTCGCTGTAGTGGTGGATAGAGTGGTTTACCCAAAGGAGCTTGAGTTTGTTCTTCGGCGGAGGGTACATGTGCACGGTGTAGTGAACAACGAGATACATGGCATAGCCAACAACGAAACCTGCGAGGTAAGCAAAAGCGTACTGTTGCAAGATTAGTTCGAACACGAAAAGAAGGACCGTTGAGATTACAATTGCTAGCACTGGCGGCATTGCTAGGCGCTTTTTATCCTTCGGGTAATCGTGGTGAAAACCGTGCATATTGTAAGTCGCTTCCTTGTATTTATCGGATGCACCGTGAGGTGGGTGGTATACCCAACGGTGGACAATATACTCGGAAAACGTAAACGCAAGCGTACCGGCCAAAAAGAGGCCGACAACTGCTAGCGGGCTTACATCTGTCTTCAACACCGTGTAGGTAAGCAAACAGATAGCGTAGATAAAGAAGATGACGATGGGTGTCGCGATATGGGTCTGCGTCAGACGGTTGAGAATTTTGTTCTCAAACATCGGCGGCGCTGAGCCATTGGACTTGAACTTATTGGATTGAGGCTTCATACTATGGGAAAGTAGACTCTTTTAATTGGGATAATTTTCTAAAGAAACAAACGCTATTACTCAGACGTCAGTTTGAGACTGTTCTTAATTTTTCTGCCATACATACGCTTGTAAACACGGTACATGCGTTGAAGGTGCTTTACACTGTAGGAGGCAGGTTCGCCATTTGGGCGGAGGTAACCCTGTTCTTTCATCCATTCCTCGTTGTAGACTTTCCCGAGGTAACGGGTGCCGTGATCAGGGAACAGTACGACAACAACGTCATCTTCGGTTAACTGTTTTCGAATTGCGAAAACAGCTTCCAGGGCAGCGCCTGAACTGTAGCCTAATAACAGGCCTTCACGGCGGGCAATTTCCCGAACGCGAAGCGCTGCGGCGCGGTCGCCCACCTTGATGAATTCGTCGATGAGGTCAAAGGCAACGTTGTCTGGGATGATTGTTTTACCCAAACCTTCTACCTTCCAACTGAATATTTCGTTGGAATCGAAGACACCTGTTTGCCAGTATTTTTTCAGTACGGAGCCGTAGGCATCCACGCCGACGACGGTTACATTGGGGTTCTTTTCTTTAAGGAAACGGGCGGTACCCGAGAGGGTGCCGCCGGTTCCGGCACAGCAAACGTAGTGGGTCACTTTACCTTCAGTATCCTCCCAAATCTCCGGGCCGGTACTGTGGTAGTGTGCTGCGCTGTTGTCTAGGTTCCAGTTCTGGCGGAGGTAGAAGCTGTTGGGCGTTTCTGCCGCCAGGCGTTCCGCCTGGCTGTAATAAGACGCCGGATCCTCGGGAGCAGCGTTCTTTGGGCAAAGGATGATCTCCGCTCCAAGCGCCTTGAGCAGCGCTTGCTTCTCGGGCCCAGCCTTGT
This sequence comes from Neolewinella sp., assembly GCA_047637095.1. Lineage (GTDB taxonomy): Bacteria > Bacteroidota > Bacteroidia > Chitinophagales > Saprospiraceae > Neolewinella. The sequence goes on from JBLIGS010000050.1 coordinate 12,276, forward strand.
CTGTTAAAGTAAGGATACACTTATAACCCTTGACTGCGGCAATCATGGCGATACTGTAACCAGTATTGCCACTGGTAGCCTCAATCAGGGTTGCCCCAGGTAGAATTCGCCCTTTCTTTTCAGCTTGTTCAACCATGTAAAGAGCAGCTCTGTCTTTAGCAGACTGGCCGGGGTTGAAACACTCAACCTTACCGTAAACCTTTGCAGGGATTCGATCTCCGCAAATACGGTCGAGGCTGATAAGTGGAGTGCTGCCAATAGTTTGAAGGACACTGTCGTGGCGCATATAGATTGCTTTCTGTTAGATCCCAAAGCCGGGAAAATATCGGTTCAAACCGTACTCTCTCGATTAGACGAATGGTAATTTACGAACGTCACGCTATTTTCGATAGTTCGCAAATCAATTTTAACCGTCTCAGGCCTGCTACAGAGATAAGAGACTATCTTGTGCGACCCGGGAATAATCCAACTACAAAAGTAACCATTTTCGGTGGGGTATCCCCTTTCTGTTCTCAGTTGTCAATACAATCCATGGCCAATTTCGATGTATCGCTTAAAGCCCGTCTTCTTCTACAAAAGGCCGGAGATATCCTTTTGCTGAAGCAAACAAAGCCTAACGGTGGTAATTATAGCCTTGTTGGTGGAACCATAGAACAGGAAGAATTTGCCGTGGAAACTCTGATCAGAGAAAGCTGGGAAGAGGCCGGTATTAAGCTGTCACCAGACGATATTGAACTGGTCCACGTGTTACATAAGCGAAGCAGCAAAGAACACCGTATTGTGCTTTATTTCCGGGCCTACAACTTCGATGGCCACCCTAAAAGCAGGGAAAAAAACAAGTTCGAAAACGTGGAATGGTGGCCATTGAAAGAGCTACCAAGGAACCTGACAGCGACCGTTAGGCATGTATTAAAATCTTATAACTCCGGAATCATGTATTCGGAGTTAAAGAAGAAATAGGCCAACAAACATGTTTGTTAAAACAGGCTGGACAGGTGAGCTTTAGCTAGGCAAATCCAAGGCCAAATGGATGATATAAATCAGCCATAAATATTACACTCCCTTTACCTTTCGTTTGGTCAAAGTCATCCTTCCCCGCCGACGGCTGGGGTCGAAAATCTCTTCTTTGATCTCTTGCCAGTAGCCTTGCAGTTCAGCGTTCCACAAATCATCCTTAAAGATGATCTGGTATTTTCGGTTAAATTTTGGCAACCGTTCGTTGAATTCATCGCCGGCGAAGGCCGTTT
>JBLIGS010000051.1:0-13500 GCA_047637095.1 Neolewinella sp.
GACCGGGGTCTTAGAAAGGAACGCAGATTTTACTGATTGGGCAGATGGACACTGATGGATGCCTCGAGAGGTAATGGCTTAAGCGTCCGGCATTGGTAGATGCGTTGGTAGATGTGTTGGTAGATGTGTGGGTAACATCGCTTTTGATTGGGGTTTTAGAAAGGAACGCAGATTTTACTGATTGGGCAGATGGACACTGATGGATGCCTCGAGAGGTAATAGCTTAAGCGTCCGGCGTTGGTAGATGCGTTGGTAGATGTGTTGGTAGATGTGTGGGTAACATCGCTTTTGATTGGGGTTTTAGAAAGGAACGCAGATTTTACTGATTGGGCAGATGGACACTGATGGGATTCCGGGCTAAATGGTCTTCATTTTTGTAAGATTGTTTATAATTAGTTAAACTTGGTCAACCAATTAATTGGTTGACCAATACGCTTTCCTTCGGCCAAATCGATCAAGCCATGAGTACAAAATCCCCTTCTGCACATTAACCCCACTCTTTTTTCTACTACTACTGTCTTTAGGTTGTGGAACTACAAAAGCGGTTACCAAGCAGCAGGCCGTAGCTCCGAATATTGGTCTAAGCCACAGGAAGGTTACCATTCCTACGCCAAATGCAAAGGGTAGCCCGACCGAAGTTTCTCCGCCAGAGATCATGGACTACGCTAATATTGATGTGCTAAAGGAGTTTATGTATCCTGACAGTACGGACAGATCCATTGTCTTTTACACCTACCCTGGTTCGTCTACGGATAACTCAAAATATTCCAGATCGGAGCTTCGGGAGCAGATGATTCCCGGGAATAACGATGTTAACTGGGAATTTGCGGACGGTGGGTATATGAAGGTGACCATGTCGGTTCCAGACGTAACGAAGGAGGATAGTGGTAAGGGACACCGGGTCATCATTGCCCAGATTCACGGCAAACTAACCAAGGCCCAACAAGCGCTTATTGGACAAAAAGACACCAATGCTCCTCCTGTCCCTAAGATCTATTACCAGTATGGAAAAGTTGAGGTACGGACTAAGGTATTCCCCATACGGAAGCCTACGGAAGAAGAAATTTTAACTACCAAAAACTGGGTGGACGACGAAAAATATATTTTCATCCAAGACGTCGGCACAGGCAAATTCACCCTTGAGGTTTTTGTGTCTGACGGTAGATTAGAAGTTAAGCTAAATGGCTTTGAAGAAGCCGTTTACAAGAATAAAAGCATCCAGGTTTGGAGTGTTTTTGATAATTATTTTAAAACGAGAAATTACTTGACAACACGAGACAAAGGAGCTTTTGCGAAAAAAATCTACGCCCTTGAAGTAAGCTATCCTGATTAAGAATAAAAAAATATCGATCACATAAGTGGCCTTACCTAACTGGGAAACGGCGACCGAAACCGATAATGATTACTTCGACCTAGAATACAGCACCGATGGAGAAACCTTCAACGTTCTCACAAGAGTGGAAGGTAGCGGAACGGCAAACCGGGTAAACCAATACGTATACGAACATGAATCTCCGCTTGGAGAAATGAACTACTACCGGTTGAAGCAAGTCGACAATGATGGTGCTTTTGCCTACTCTGATGTTGTCGAACTCTGTGGGAAAAACCTAACAAATAAAGCGAAGGTTTACCCTAATCCATCCCACGATGTAATCAACTAAGTACTCGGACAGAATTAATGCGACATTTTGATCTGGTAGATTTTGAGTCTGGGCGAGGCGAAAAACGCAGGCAACACCGTAGTGTTGGCGAGGCTTTTCAACGAAGTTCAGGCTCAAAAGATGCCGAGCAGGATGGTGCGATTAATTTTGTCCGAGTACCTATGTAGAAGTTGCTGCTTCATTGACGATCTATGATTCTTATGGAAGAAAATCACAAAAGTCAGCGTCTAGGACGGAACGAGTAGGGTCGACATCAGTATACTACGCCCCGGTGCATACATCATGGAGATCGTTGAAAACGATGATTCCAGAGAAGTTAAGCGATTTGTCAAGGTCCAGTAACTCCTCTTGACCTAAGCGAATATTTTTGACTACAAAGCATTTAGTGATTAGGGTTCAGTACAAAGCTGCTGAACCTTAATTGCTAAATGCTTTTTACTTTTTCGCATCATTTGGGACCGCGGCCGCAGGCGGTCACTGAGCGAAGCTGAATGTGTGCAAAGGAGGTTACTAAACAAGGTAGGGTCGGTTAATAGAGGTCGCTGGACGGAGCCCAAGGGTGTTTGATCTAAACGGGGTAATGATCGTGATTAATCATGGTTATCTTACGATGGTTCTATCCACCCAATCTCAGTATAACATGCTTATGCCCAGCTTTAAAAAATGGTCCCTCAGAATATTTGGCCTACTTGTTTTAGTCGGACTAGGCACCGTCGGTTGGGTAGAATACCAAATACGGGTTGGCCGGGGAACTTATACGGAGGTTGTTGACCAACATCAGTTTGAGTTGGAGGCTGGGGATTTTGCCATTACCAACGTTAGTCTTCTTGACCCGACAGGAGAGACGATGCTTGACAGCCAGACGGTACTCATCTCCGAAGGCTTGATCAAATCCGTAGAAAAAGAAGGTGATGTTCCTCCGGGACATAAAGCCATCAACGGCAGCGGGCAATACCTGATCCCTGGGTTGACGGACTCCCACGTCCACTTCCGGTCCAATCCCAATGACCTTCTTTTGTATTTGGCCAACGGTGTCACCTCCGTCCGAGAGATGACGGGCAATGCCACCCACTTAGGCTGGCGGAGCAGACTGGGCGATGACTTGATTGGGCCAAAGATGTACATCTCCAGTAAGAAGATTACGAGCAAGGCCGGCTTGGCCGGCCTCTTCCAACGCTGGGCCTACAATAAGCTTAATTATGCCGATGCTGACAAAGGCCGGTCCGTCATCCGTAAAGCCAAAGCCTCTGGCTTTGATGCCCTCAAAATGAGCAATTTCATTAGTCGGGAGATGTACCTATCGACCATGGAAATTGCCAAAGAAGAAGGCATACCCGTCATCGGTCATATTCCGGATGATATTCCCCTGGAAGAGTTCCTAACACTGGGGCAATACGAAGTGGCCCACATCGAAGAATTGACCAAGTCATTGATCAGGGAATTTGGCGGAATGGGTAGTGAGAATGCGGAGGAATACCTAGATTTTGTCCGACAAAGAAGTCCGGCAATAGCCAAGGGATTACACGACAACGGCATTGCCGTTACGACCACCGTTTGGCTGATGGAAAGCCTACCCCGGCAGAAATTCGGCTTAAAAGCGGCATTAAAAACCGTCCAGCTTAAATACGCGAACCCAGCCTGGGTAGAAGGAACGCCGTTGATGCGGGGCTGGCTCCCCGGCCACAGTACTTACCAATTAAGTGAGGTGACGAAGAATGATCCGGATGCAATGGAACGGTCCAGGGTCTTCTGGAAAACCTACGTTGAGGCCATTCATATCATGACGCCTTATCTTGTAGAACAAGGTGTTTTATTGATGGCTGGGACGGATACAAATGCGGCATTAATTGTTCCGGGGTTCTCCCTCCACGATGAAATGGCATCGTTGGTAAACGCAGGAATGACCCCGGCGGAGACTTTGTTTTCGGCAACTGCCGCCCCAGCCAAATGGGCGGGTGAGAAGACTGGGAGCATACGGGTTGGCTACGCCGCAGACCTGGTCCTGCTGCGAAAAAACCCGTTGGCAGACATCTCAAATACCAAGGCTATTGAATCCGTCTTCCTGGGCGGGCAACTCATTTCTAAGGAACAACTGGAGGCAATGTTGGCGGCGGTGGCGACGGCTAATTTAGTTAGTAGGAATATTGATATTAGGGAATTTGAATAGGTTAACACCTCAATCCCTGCCATTAAAAACTCCCCTTGCACCTGCGGCCGCGGCATACAAACCCCTATATTAGCAACCCACACCACCTTCCCATGTCTTCCCATCACCCAAAAACCAAATTCCCGGATAATTTTTTCCGCGTGTCTTGGCAGTTTTCTGATCGCACTTCCCTTTGGGGAAAAACCCTGCTGGTTGTGCTGCCCATGCTCCTACTGCTGACGTCCTTCATGGGGAGGCCAGCCAATATTTCCCCGTTCATTACTACCTACCTGGACGTTCTCGATGTCAACTCTCAATGGGCCATTCCTTACCTCCATAACAACCAAGGATACACGCTGTATTTTGCCGCTGCATTTATCCTTTTACTGACCATTTCGCTGTTTCTGCTCTATTGTATATCCATTGGCAGCACGATGGAAAACGGGGTACGGAGTTTTGACTGGCCAGACTTGCGTTTTTCCTGGAGTTGGCGAGCGGCGACGGTGCTCTGCTTCCTCGTCATGTTGATCTCCAACATTTACCTCTTCGACTTTTACCAGGATGCCCTGCACGAAGGCAAAGCCACATTTCTAACATCCGGTAGCTTCCGGTTCTGTTACACGGCGGCCCTGCTTTCTAGGATCATCTGCGTGATTGCCGCACTGAGTTCTTTCCTCAAGATTGTGCTGGCCGACTTTGCCCGAAAAACACTGCGCTTTCGCCGCAAGTACCTCTCCTACTTTTACCCAAGCCTACTGTCCATCTCCATCGTAGCTTTTGTCTTCACCCAGATGGACCAATTTGATTCCTTGTTCATTGACTTGATCCATGACCCCGCAAATTTTTTCTTTTTCTCCATTTTTCTTTTCCCGGTCTCGCTAATCATTGTTTGGTTTATCCCTTCCTACCTCTCCTTCACCGACGTTCAATACTCGGAGCGAAACAAAGCCTGGAGAATCATGAGTGCCATCGTTGGTTCCGACCAACGCCGTCGCCTAAAAACCTACCGTTGGCTTTACTCCCACAAACGACTATTTAATACCCTACCCGTTACGGACGAAGACCGAAAAGCACCAGATTATTTCATGGCAGACCGGCAGCAGGGCATTCCATATCCTCCTCCGATTTTCCATACCGTTGCGACATTCCTCGGCCTACTTTTCATCATCACCCTGACCAGCGTTTCTATTGACATTTTTGACCGGACGATGCCAACCGACGTCCTTAATAGTAGCCTGGTCACTGCCGGAGTTTTCTTATGCGTAGCAGCTTACTGGTTGTGGTGTATTCGCATACTTAAGAATGCTAGGGCGCCGAAAAACTTGGCCGTCCGAAAACTTCCACAGCGGGAGTTTCGTCGTAAAAGTCTGTTTACCGACTGGTGGTACAACCTTCTTGATCGCCAACCACCGGAAGGCATTGAGCCTGGTTCTCGGGCCGCAACTAAAAAAACCTTTTACTACGTTGCCAACCGTAAGCCCTTTCTTATCGGCTTATGGCTTACCATCCTGACGATCGCACTGCTACTTGCGCTGTTAGGACTCGTTGCCCTTGGTATAGACTGGCGATTTACGTACCCCGTTTATCTCTTTTTCCTGATCCTCTCTCCCTTTGTTTTTGTCTGGCTGGCCATATTCCAGGACTTCCACCCCTACTACACATTTGATATCAACTCTAAAGTTGGAAAAGACTATAGCGGAGACACCACTCTTACGGGTGAGCCCCCAGCTATTGAAAGGCAAATGGATCGTTTTGATGCCATCATTACCCAGTTCATGCTGGTGTTGGTCATCGCCGTAGCTTTGCTTTGCATCGCGGTATTCCTCATTGGTTTACTGACCAAAGACTGGCTTTCTTCCGCCTCTCTCCAAAGCATCAATCCACTTAACCTGTACTTGATTTTGGTAAACGGAACAATCGCCCTGATTGTACTCTCTGACCGGTTCATCAACCTTCGAAACTACAATGAACAATACAGTTTTCTGCGCAAGCAAGTCGACGAACAACGGGCTTGGAATGTGGAGCGAGCCGCGAAGAAAATCCGGGGAGAATCTCAGGGAGCAAGCTATCAACTTAAGCCGTTCAACGAAATTGAAACGCCTTACCTCTTTTGGGGCTTCGTATTGGTTTTATTCTGGTTGGCAACGACTTACATTGGCAATAGCTACCACGAAGTAACCTATCAAAAAGTTACACAGGAGGACACCGCTGGGCAGATGGACCTTGCCGAATACACGGCTCAGTTCCTGGAAAACCGGCCCAATTCGGAGGAGCCAATTGTTTTTGTTGCTTCCGACGGTGGCGGCCTTAAAGCCTGCTATTGGACCTTACGGGTGTTGCACCATCTTGACTCTTTGGGCCTGGCCCAGAGTGGAAAACCTTTCTACAATCAGCGGGTTTTCCTAACCAGTGGCGCCAGTGGCGGTAGTATTGGTTTGTCGATGTATACTTTGCTAAAGTCTCACCTCGGCAATGATTTACCGGAGATCCGGAAGCGGATTGAACAGATTGGTTCCACCAATTTCCTGAGTGGTGACTTTGCTGGCTTGGTAACCCGCTTCCCGCTAAATTACGTTCCAGAAAACCTCATAAAGGAAGGCCCAAGAAAATACCAGGACCGGGCAGAAGCAATGGCGGAAGCCTATCTCAATATCGTTTTTTCCGACAGCCTTGAGCAAGGGTATCCCTTATTGAGCCAACGGCCGTACTGGCACCTTTGGCAGGAGGCGAACTATGAACTTCCGCTTTTTGTGGCCAATTCAGCCCGTGGAGAAGATGGCGTTCGTGGGGTAGTGCATCCACTACGTTCTAATCCGTTATTGACGGCAGGAGCAATGGATTTAGGACGCACGGGAAACCTGGCAATTTCCTTCCCTGGGGCAAGCTTTTTGTCTAATCGTTTTCCGTTGATGAGTCCGCCGGGGCGAATTATTGGGAAAGGCCATTTCGTCGATGCGGGTTCAGCCGACAATTCTGGGCTGGCTACGATCTACGATTTCCTGCGCTACATGAAGACGAACAGCAAGGTGAATACCTCGAGGTTTACGGGGGACAGTCTGGCGCTTTCGGCGGCCATGAAAGCTGCAAAAGTCTACGATGATTTCCTCAACCGAGAGATTGTCGTCGTTAGCATACGAAATGCCATGAGTCGTTTTGTGCGGGACGAATTCGTTAACGAACTCGACAGTATTAATAGATTTTATTACCAGCCGGACCTAACGGCAAGTACGAGCGCGGCCGTTAATTCCGGCATTGCAGGTGTCCCGATTGCCTGGGACGATTACCTGCGCTCGCCAGCGCCAGTTGAACTGGGTTTGCTGGATACTTTTCTGACGGTGAACCTTCCTTTCCGCCTACGGCCAACGCAGGTTTATCGGTCGCTTGGTGGTGAGTTCCGCGACACGACCCTCGACAAGCGAATTCAGGAAATTAACCGCCGGATTCATGTGCCGCTGGGTGCCGATAGTACCTACATCGTAGCGCCGCCGCTGGGCAGGTTGTTGGCGAAGCCGAGCCGAGACTTTATGGGCCGTATGCTTTGGCACGAGGACAATGTGGAGCGGTTTAGATGGCTGACCCGGGATTAGTAGAGGGACGGGAATAAGAAGTAGGGCGGGCGGTGGGCATTAGGTGCTACTAATCAGTAGCATCTGCGTTTCTTACAGGCATGTAACTAACAGCGCGCTCGGAGAGCACTTTGGCCGTTCGCTACCGAAGGCAGCTTTAGCCGATCCACACCAAAACATAGGACTTTGAATTAAAAAGTGAACCCTTTTCCTCCTCACTCCTTGTACTGTTGTACCTACCCGATAAAACCGAGTGCAAAAGCTAATAATATTCTCCGCCCTATTCCTATTTGTAGCCTGCAACGCCTACCGTCCGTTGGTGGATGTGGCGGCAATGTCTGATGATCAATGGAAGACTAAGGTTCTTCCGGCTACGCTACAGGATACCTCCGGCGACCCCGTTGCCGGTTTCGATTTCTTGATTCACGGCGACTACATCGGCAGCGGTGTACCGCTGGAGATTATGCGCTCGGCTGCGCCGAGGATGCCGCAGACCAAGCTCAACCCGTACCCCCGCAACGAACTCAACCGGGGAATCCCTTACATGATGACGGCCTTCATTGCGCCCAACGGCGCAGCCGTTGCTAACGGCAACTGCTTCACCTGCCACGCCGGGCAGGTTGACGGCGAGTTGGTCGTTGGATTGGGTGACAGCTTCAGCGATTTCCAAAGCAGTATGGTCTTTATGGGAACCATGATGCGCTTCGGCATGAACGTCAAGTACAGTAAAAAGAAGGACAAGCAGCCAGGGGCTTTCGAAGATTTTGGACAATATTTTAAGCGGATGGCACCGAAGATCAAGACGACGCAGCCGGGAAGCAACCCGGCCTTCCGACTAGCGGAGGCTTGCATGATGCACCGTGACCCGGAAGACTTGACCTACGTAAAAAAACCGCTCTACGAGATGTGGGACTACAACATCGCCACCGATACTCCTCCCCTCTGGCACGTCAAGAAAAAGAATACCCTCTACTACAATGGTATTGGCCGGGGGAATATGCCGAAGCTCTTGCTGCAGGCAAGCGTGTTGGGAACACCAGACAGTACGCACAGCCGGACATCGGTTAAAAAATTCAAAGACGTCTATGCTTGGTTGCTGGAGTTGGAAGCTCCGGCTTACCCCAGAGAGATTGACCAGGAGATGGTTGCTGTAGGTAAACCGATCTTCGATAAGAAGTGTGCCGGTTGCCACGGCACGTACTCCGCCGACGGCGATACCTACCCCAACAAAGTCGTCAACATCGACGTCATCAAAACCGACCGGGTATACGTCGACTACATTCGCCAAAGTGGCATCGTGGATTGGTACAACAGCAGCTGGTTTGCGACCAGTGAACCGAAGTCGGCCTTCGTGCCGACCGACGGCTATGTCGCTCCGCCACTAGACGGCATCTGGGCCTCCGCACCGTATTTCCATAACGGTTCCGTCCCGACGGTTTACCAAGTCCTAAGCTCCAAGGAACGCCCCGCCGTCTGGACCCGCAGCGGCATCAGCAAAGACTACGACTGGAAGCGACTGGGTTGGAACTACAACGATCCTGAGCTGATGAATAAAGACTGGAAGTTTGATACCTCCGTTCCAGGCTACAGCAATGTTGGCCATTACTTTGGGGATAAGCTGACGGAGGAGGAGCGCTGGGCTGTGGTGGAGTATTTGAAAACGTTGTAATGAAGTCGCGTAATTCGACGCATCGGATGAACTTCCATCCGGCTTCGCCAGGCTGGAAGATGCAACCGATGAGCGAACCGTTCTATTCCCTAGAACCTACAGTTCGGTACATCGTACGTCCGTATTTCGAGGCTGTCTAAACAACTACATTCATTCAAAGAGCCTATCCCCCTTCTCCGCAGGCCACCACATCCCCACAAGGAGCAAGCATTGAGAAATCGCGGTAAGCACCATCCCTACAGATATCCCATCTTGTATCATTACGTAGGTACAGCCAAGAATGAGGCATAGAATTACTAGAGAAATGGTTTTGCGGTGCTTGTTCATGTTACAGGGGATTTGAGTTTCAACTATTATAGCAGGTGCAGCCACAAGATAGCACTGAGCGATCGTTTTTGCAAAAAAAATAAACCTATAACCTTAGGTAGTAGCGGCTTCAGACCTTGTGCTTGCCCTGCTCTTCAAAAAACGCCCCTTGCACACATTCGGCTTCGGACTCCACTGAGCGCAGCCGAACGTGCTCCGTGACCGCCTGCGTCCGCGGCCCTTAATGAGCCTATAGAAGTGCCCCAAAACACCTCCCCTCCAAATAAAGCATAGGAAGTGTAAAAGACCACAGAACTTATCCATTCTCCTGTCCATACTTTGCCGTACATTGACAGGATATATCAACACACTTGAAAAAAGATTCATGGGCGAAGAAAGAGTAAACATCCCTACTACAGACGAAAGCCGCGCTAATTTCACGAAGAACCTGCTCAAAGACGTGCAAGCGCTAGAGTATATGCTCAAGCATAAATGGTTCGAAACAGAGACCATACGCATTGGAGCAGAACAAGAAATGTGCCTCGTTGACAAAAAGACCCTGAAGCCAGCGCCAAAGAATATGGCGATAATGAAAAAGCTGGAGCAATACCCATGGGCGACTACGGAAATTGCCAAGTTCAACATGGAGGTCAATTTGTCTCCCCAAGAGTTCACTGGCAGAGCGCTCCGGTTGATGGAAACAGAGAATCGGGCACAACTTGCTGAAGTAATCAAAGCAGCCAAGTCAAAAGATACGCTGGTGGTCCTGACCGGCATTTTGCCAACCCTTCGCAAATACGACCTGAGCCTGGACAACCTTACGCCGATGCCTCGCTACCGCGCGCTCATCGACGCGATCTCCGCCCAGTTAAAATCCGACAAAGGCTTCGAACTCCGCCTCGAAGGCATCGATGAATTATTCATCAGCCACGACAGTCCGTTGCTAGAAGCCTGTAACACCAGTTACCAGGTTCACCTGCAAGTGACACCGGATACTTTTGCCCCGCTTTACAACATCGCCCAGGCCATTACCGCGCCCATTTTGGCCATCTCTGCCAATAGTCCGCTGGTCTTCGGCAAGCGGCTTTGGCACGAAAGCAGGATTGCCCTTTTCCAGCAAGCACTCGACGTACGTACCACCCAGGACCACCTCCGCCAACCGGAGCCACGGGTGAGTTTCGGTACCAACTGGCTGGACAGCAGCATCATGGAAATCTATAAAGAAGACATTGCCCGCTTCCGGGTATTGCTCGGTGCCGACATCGAAGAAAACAGCCTAGAAAGCGTTGGTAACGATAAAGTGCCGAAGCTAAAAGCGCTGCAAATCCACAACGGAACCGTCTACCGATGGAACCGACCTTGCTATGGCATCAGCGACAACGGCATGCCGCACCTCCGGATTGAAAACCGGGTAATTCCCGCTGGGCCAACGGTGCTGGACCAGGTTGCCAACGCCGCCTTTTGGCTCGGCACCATGATCGGGATGGCCAACAAATACAAGGACATCCGGGAGCATATGAGCTTCGCCGATGCGAAGGACAACTTCGTCAAGGCCGCCAAATTTGGCATTGATACCCAGCTGACCTGGTTTGACAACAAGAAGATAGGTAGCTGTGAATTGATCCTGACGGAGCTGCTGCCGATTGCGAAAGAAGGCCTTCGGAGTAAGGGCATTGACGAAGCCGATATTGAACGCTATCTCGGCGTGATTGAAGGCAGGGCGAAGGCGCACCAAAATGGTGCGCGTTGGTTACTGAAGTCCTTCACCAAACTCCAGGAAGAAGTTAACCAGGACGAGAGCCTTTCGGTCATCACTTCGGCGATGATCAAAAATCAGATGTCAGAAAAACCGGGCCACCTCTGGGAGATTCCCAAAGCCGACGACCTTAAAAATTACCGTCCCGTAGGGCTACGAGTCGAAGAGTTTATGGAAACAGACCTCTTCACCGTCCACGAAGACGACCTACTGGAGATGGTGGCCAACCTTATGGATTGGCGCAAACTCCGCTACGTTCCGGTGGAAGACAGCAAAGGCCGACTGACCGGTTTGATCACTACCCGGAAATTACTCCGCCATTATACCCGAAGGGAGCGGCCCGATGCGCCGGAATCAGGCATGGTCACCGTTCGGGACATCATGATCGCTACCCCAACAACCGTTGATCCCAATGCGACTATTACTGACGCGCTGAAAATTATGCGGGGAAGCAAGCTTGGCTGCCTACCGGTAGTAAAAAATGGTGATCTGGTTGGGATCATTACGGAGATGGACTTTTTGCGGGTTAGCGGGAGGCTTATTGAGAGGCTTAAATAAAACCCTTAGGCTTTTATTTAGACGGCCTTCGGCCTTGTAGGCGCTTCGCTTTTAGACGGCCTTCGGCCTTGTAGACGGTCGCTTCGCGCGCTTGTAGACGGTCGCTTCGCTCCCTTGTAGGCTGCCGCACGAGGCAGAGAAAACACAGGTTTTACTGACTGGACGGATTAGCACTAATGTGTGATCATCTGTACAATCAGTAAAGCCTGTGTTCCTTTTTATCCACTTTCCGAATTACCTTGTCGGCTATGCTCACAAAACAACCCTGGTATTCCCGAATTCCCTCCCCATTGATCATGCTTTTCATGATCGTCCTTGCTGTAGGGGCCATGACCTGGTTGTTGCCGGCGGGGCTGTATGAACGAATAGCCGTTGATGGGAAGATGCGGGTGGTTCCTGGGAGTTATCATACAGTAGAATCTTCACCGGTTGGCTTTCTGGGCTTATTCCGAGCCTTCCCCGAAGGATACAAAGTAGCCACGCCGATCATTTTCATCTGTCTCGCCAGCGCGCTGATGTTTTCGGTGCTGGAAAGAACAAAGACGATAGAGAACACCTTCGGCCGATTGGTTTACTTGATGGGGACGAAGCGTGCAGAATTACTCATCGTTTTGATGACCCTTTTTTACGGTGTACTTGGTGCCCTGGTTGGTTATGAAAACAACATTGCGACCATCCCGATCGCGGCAGTGGTGGTACTGGCCATTGGCGGAGATTTGGTGCTTGCTGCCGGTATCAGTGTTGGCGGAATGACGGTGGCTTTTGGCTTGTCTCCTTTCAACCAATACACCGTAGGCATTGGTAATAAGATTGCCGAACTCTCCATTTTCAGCGGCTGGGAATTGCGCAGTGTTTTATGCCTTGGCGCGTTGAGTTTGATGTCCTATTACAATTTACGTTACTACCGAAAGATTAAGGCCGACCCATCATCGGGTATTGGCGCTGGCCTGGACAGCAGTGGAATGTCGTTAAGTCAACCGCTAGAAACTTACTCGATATCCAATAGAAACTGGTTGCTACTGGGCGTCTTCGTTGCGGGTTTGGGTACCATCCTTTACGGCGTTTTTGTCCATGAATGGGGCATCAACGATTTCTCCGCTGTCTTCCTGGTCGTGATGATTATCTGCGCACTTTGCAGCGGCCTTTCCGGCAAGGAAATCACCTCTGCAGCCATGAGCAGTATTGCTCAAATTGCGCCGGCAACTTTCATTATTGGCATGGCCGCAACAGTCAAGGTGTTGATGGAACAGGGGCAGATTCAGGATACAATCAGTTATGGATTAGCAGTGGCCCTGGGCGGGCTACCTACGTATGCTTCGGCGGTGGGAATGTCGATCGGGCAAGCCGGATTAAACCTGCTCATCCCTTCTGGTAGTGGTCAGGCCCTGGCGACTTTGCCCGTTATGATTCCGCTGGGGGAGGCCCTTGGTCTTACCCGGCAAGTCTCCATTCTGGCCTTCCAAATTGGCGACGGCGTAACCAACCTTTTCAATCCTTCACTCGGCGGGTTGGTCGCCATGCTTTCGCTGTGTCGGGTTCCGTTTGACCGGTGGTTGCGCTTCATTTTGCCGCTGACCGGGATACTACTGATTTGGGCATGGATTGGGTTGATCGTAGCCGTTGCGATTGGGTATTGATACTGTACGCTAAAGGCTAATTTATGGTATTGGGCCGCAGACGCAGGCGGTCACTCAGCGAAGCCGAATGTGTGCAATGGGTGAGTTGGAGGAGCAAAGAGGCTAAGCATCAATTACTGTTGGTGGTGATCATAAGTTTACCAAGCGGCAGTACTTTACTTCAACAATCGGGATTTTTCGGAAGTATGGACATTATTAGCA
>JBLIGS010000052.1:0-13396 GCA_047637095.1 Neolewinella sp.
TTAGTGACCAAGACTAGCGAAGCGAGCTGCCTCACTCCTGGTACGCATCCTATCAGGCCATTGAATCCTAATCGAGGGGCTACGTCATCCGCTGGGCGTCTGACTGGTCTCTCGCTAAGGATTCTGGAAGTGTCTGGTCTTAGTGCCCTTAGTGCCTTAGTGACCAAGACGAGCGAAGCGAGCTGCCTCGTTCCAACAACTGCAACAACTGCAACAACTACAACAATTGCAACCCCTGCAACCCCTTCAACAACTGCAACAATTGCAACCCCTGCAACCCCTTCAACAACTGCAACAACTGCAACAATTGCAACCCCTTCAACAACTACAACAACTACAACCCCTGCAACTCATCCAACTCCTGCTACCTTACAGCCCCCTGCAATAACTGCTCCCCATGACCACCAAGCAAATTGGCCTTTTCCTCGGCCCGGCACTCTTCCTACTGATCTTCTTTTTCGTTCGCCCGGAAGGCTTACCACTAGCAGGCACGGCCGTGTTGGCCACTACCGCCTGGATGGCGGCTTGGTGGATTACCGAGGCCATCCCCATCGCCGTAACCTCGCTCTTACCCATCGTCCTTTTTCCGATGACGGGGGCCATGAAGGCCGCTGCTTCAACGGCCGCCTACGGGCATTACATCGTCTTCCTCTTCCTCGGAGGGTTCATGCTTGCCATGGCCTTTGAACGGTGGAATTTGCATAAGCGGATTGCCCTTGCGACCATCTACTACATCGGGTCCAACCTCCAGATGATCATCCTCGGAGCCATGGTGGCCACGGCGGGGCTGTCCATGTGGATTTCCAACACAGCGACTTCGGTAATGATGTTGCCAATTGCCATGGCCATCGCAGCGCAGCTGCGAGATGATCCCTCAACGGATGAGGATGAAAACGCCACCTTCGGTAAGGCGCTGATGTTATCCATTGCCTATTCGGCCTCCATTGGCGGCATGGGGACGTTGATTGGTACACCGGTAAATGGTGTATTGGTTGGCCAGATGGAGACGGTCTTCAACGTAGAAATTAGCTTTCTGGAATGGTTCTCCATCGGCTTCCCGCTGGTGATTGTCCTGCTGTTTATCTGTTGGTGGTACCTCACGCGGGTAGCTTTTACCTTCAAACCTGGCGGGTTCTCTGGCGGTAGGCAAGAGATCCGTCGACTACAAAATGAGATGGGGCCGATGCAGACGGAGGAGAAAAGGGTCCTTGTCCTGTTCGTTATAACGGCCGTGTTGTGGATCGTCCGTAAGCCACTGTTATCCGAATACCTACCCAGCATTAACGATACCACCATTGCCATTTTTTCGGCAAGCCTGTTGTTCTTGATCCCCGCTGCTCGGGACAAAGGCAGGGCTCTGTTGACTTGGCAGGAGGCGGTGAAACTACCCTGGGGCGTGGTCCTGCTTATGGGCGGTGGCTTTGCTTTGGCGGCGGGTTTTAGCGCCGGCGGGGTAGCGAAATACGTGGGTGAAAACCTGAGTGTGCCGGAAGGAATCGGCTTGCTGGTCATCATCTTGGTCATTGTGGCTGCGGTAAATTTCCTGACCGAGGTAACCAGTAATGTGGCGACGACGTCGATGTTGTTACCAGTGTTGGCGGCAGCGGCGTTGCCGCTGGGCATTCACCCCTATGCTTTGATGGTACCGGCTACGCTGGCGGCGACCTGCGCTTTTATGCTGCCAGTGGCCACGCCACCGAATGCCGTCGTCTTCGGCTCCGGTTACCTGACAATTCCGGATATGGTCAGGGCTGGCTTCCGGATGAACCTAATTTCAATCGTGATCATCACGGCCGCCTGTTATTGGTTGTTGCCGGTGTTGTGGGGCTTTGACCCCTTTGGGGTCTTGTAGTCTTTTGGATCGTTGGGCCGTTGGTCTTTTAGGTGCCGCACGTGATGGGCAAAACGTGAGGTTAAAAGATCGAGACGGACTCTGTAGGAGTGAAATCCGGGCATAAGGACGAGCGTACTGAACTGCCTCACTTCGGGTACGCCTCCTGTCAGGCCACTGAATCCTTATCGAGGTACTCTGTCATTCGCGGGGCATTGGACAGGTCCCTCGCTGAGACCGGAAATGCCTGTTCTTAGTGCCCTCAGTGACCAAGACGAGCGAAGCGAGCTGCCTCACGCCAACATGCGGTAACCTACAGACTACCGAAGCGCGGAGCCTATCACGCCTGCCGTGTCTATAACATGCGGTAGCCCAAAAGACCAACGAACCAAAAGGCCGCAGGCTAAAGCCTCCTCATCGTAAATTGCAGCATATATCCATTCTCCTCCTTCATCTCCAGATCTCCTTTCAGCCTACTTGCCCGCATGCGCATATTGTCTTTTCCTTGTCCGGTTTTTCGGGCGCGGACGCTGGTGCGAAGTGAGTTGGGGGAGCTGGGGTCTGTTCCGTCCTCAATCTTGGTCCCGTTGTCTTTTATGAATAGGTCAAACGTTTGCGGCAATTGTTCTACGCGAATGTCTACCCGGCTGGCATTACTGTGTGCGGCAATGTTGTTGATGGCTTCCTTGAAGATGAAGTAGATGTCCTGGCGGATATTGCCGGGGAGGCTTTTTGTTTCATCAAAGCCAGTGGCTTTGAAGTCGTAACGGATTTCCAGGGGCAGCAAAACTTCGTCCGCATGCTCTTGCATGCGCTGCAAAAGATCACCCAGGGTGTCCCGCCGGGAGTCGATACTCCAGATGACGTCGCTCATCTTGGACATGGCGCTCCGTCCGGCTTCGCCGACGGTATGGAGCCGGGATTGGAGCTTCTTGTCATCCGTATAACTCTTCAACAACTCTGCCTGTAGCGTAATGCCAGCCAAAAGGCCGGACACCTCATCGTGGATATCACTACTTAGCTGGGTCCGCAGCTGTTCGTTGCGCAATTTTTCCCGCAGCTTAGCCTGAAGGATAAGCAATATCAAGCCAGTCACCACTGCTCCCGTCAATCCTTGGAACCACAGCTTTTCAAAGATGTACTGCTCGATCTTCAGTTGGAGTTGCATCTCCTGTTCTCCGTAGTTGCCGTTGGCCCCAGCGCCCTGAATGCGTAGTTGGTACTTACCCGATTCTAGGTTGTTGAAGCGGACGGCCCGTTCGTTGGTCAGGTCTACCCAATCGTCGTTAAAGCCTTCGAGGCGGTAGCGGAATTGGCTGCTACCGGGGCGCTGCCCCGCCGGTAATGCGAAGCTGATGGCTACACTTTTCTCGGAGGCGGAGAGGGTGACTTCGTTCAACTGGTCTAGGTTACGGGTGATTGTTCGGGCACCGGTCCTACCGTAAACGTTGACCTCCGTAAGCATCACCTCTGCACCTGCGTTCTCGGCCGAAAGGTCTTCCTCCCGGAACACGGTGATGCCATTTTTTCCTCCGAAAAAGTAGCGGCCATCTTCGCTACGATGGAAAGAATATGGGTTGAACTCGTCGTTGCTAAGGCCGTCTTCCCGGTAATACCTACGAAAGGAGCCAGCTGCGAAATCCGTGGGGATCCTAACCAGGCCGTTCTGGGTGGATAGCCAAAACCCGCCTTCTTTGTCAGGTACGATGCCGTAAACGATGTTACTGCTCAGGCCTTCTCCCCGGCCGTAGCGGACGGTCTTGCTTGTTGTCCGCTTGTAGTGGAGTAAACCACTTTCGGTACCCAGCCACCAGTCTCCCTCGTCGTCTTCGTGGATGACGAATATCGGCCTAGTATCCAATTCTGGTGGCCCACTTTCTTGGGATGAAATGTTGTAGTATTTCAGTGAGCGGGTATCGGGTACAAAGGCCATTAGTCCCCTGTTCTGGGTGCCGATCAAGAGTTCCTTGTTTCTGGAGAATTGTAGGCAATTGATTCTGATACCAGCGACTTCTTTTTCAGGCTCACCGGTTTCCATAACGGTGGAAAATCGTTTCTTTTCCGGATCAAATTTTAATAAAATACCGATTTTACGAGGGTCCGTCCCTGCGAGGAAAATAGCTCCTTCGGGGCTGATGACCAAAGCTTCCAGCGGATAGCCGGACAAGTACTTTTCGGTAAGTCCAGAGGTAATATCGTAGCGGAAGAGCAAGCCAGAGGTTTTGCCGAGCCCGGTAGGCTGGGCCGTGCCCCAAAGGGCGTTTCTTTCTTGGTCGTAGACGAGTTCTCGGCCGGCCCGGTACCGGATGCTGCGGGTGGAATCGGCAATGTCGGTGAGGAATAGGGTGTCAGGGGTTGTTGATCCCGGGTCGAGGTAATAGAGTACGCCTTCTTCTTCGGTGAAGTAAACACGGCCACTTTGTCCTTCGGCAATGCCCCGAAGGCTGTTGCGAAAGAGTTGGTCATCATCGGCAACGGTGAGGTAAGTCTCTACTGGATTGACGTACCGTTCGATGACGCCGACGCCTTCTCGGAGGGCTAGGTAGACTGTTTCCTGGAAGTCGATGGCGGCCAGGTCGATGACTGCCCGGCCGGTAGGCATGGCTTCTTCGAAGAGGGAAAAAACGCCGTTGGAATCAACTAGGTAATAGTCGGCAGGGAACTGAGAACCAAGGATGTCTTCTGTTCCGAGGAACATTAGCTGGCCCTTTTGGTCTTTAAACACTTTGGGGTAGACTAGGCCAGCGTCAATGATGTCTTTGCCTAGGGCAACGGCTTTACCTGTTTTTGGTGTCCAGCGGAAAACGGGCGTTTCATCGTTTTTGAAGCTAAGGAAAACGGAACCGTCGGCAGCTTCTGCGAAAGTGTAAAAAGCAGACTCCGTAGTAATCTCAGCAAGCGGGGTGCTGAGTGAATCTCCGGTAGGGCTGAGGTGGCGGAGGCCGTGGAACTCATCGTAGAGTAGAAATTGACCAGAAGAAAGAGGGAGGAGTTCTACCTGAGGGGCCAGGGTGGTCCAGGCATCCGTTGGCTCGTGGTAAATGGGCGTGAAGTTCCGGCGTTCGTCGTCTCCGTTGGGGGTGTATTCGTAGAGGAAGGTTCCTTCGGAGCCGATACTAACGACGAAGGTCCGGCCCAGGTCGTCGGTAACAATGGCCCGGGGATAGCCGAGGATACCGGTGCTAGGGCTGAGGCGGACCTGCTCGACGGAAAAGTTTCGCGGGTCAAACCGGTCGAAGTAGCCGAAGAAGTCGCGAAAGGTGACAATGAATTTGTCTTCGTTGTCTTCCTTGACTGCATTGATGGCGCCCCGGCTTAGGCCGGTGGCTGATTTTGGGTCTTCGCCGAAACGGCGAAAGCTTTGCCCGTCAAACCGGTTGAGGCCGTCCATGGTGCTTACCCACAAAAAACCATCGTCACCGATGTAGAGGCTGTTGATGTCGCGGGTACTCAGTCCGTCGTTTACCGTGAAGTATTCGATGCGGAGGGCCTGGGCGGTGATCAGCCCGGGGAGGCAGAGGAGGAGGATATGGATGAGGTGGCGTAGCACGGATGCAAAGATAGTCTTGTGGTCTGGTAAGTTATTCCATTAGATAAGTACTCGGACAAAATTAATCGCACCATCCTGCTCGGCATCTTTTGAGCCTGAACTTCGTTGAAAAGCCTCGCCAACACTACGGTGTTTCCTACGTTTTTCGCCTCGTTCAGACTCAAAATCTACCAGTTCAGAATGTCGCATTAATATTGTCCGAGTACTTACTTACAAACAACCCACTATCTTAGCCCTTGTGAAAACCATCACCCTCCGTATCACCAACGCCGGTGCAGCCTGGAACGCAACCGAGTTACTCGGTTGGACGCAGACGAACCTGCCACACGGCAACTTCTCTTTCAGTGAACGGCAGGAAGTTTACTGGGAGGCAGAGATGCTTGGCTTTGATGCCAAGAGTGGAGAACTGCGCCTGCGTGTGATTGATTACGAAGCTGACCAAGAAGGGTTTAACCCGAGGTTAAAGCCGAAACAGGCGTTGCACAAGTTTAGTTTTTTGCCGTTGGACGAAGAGGCTTTCAAGGGCCAACTCAGTTACTATAAAGCGGGAGCTTTAGCGGAAATGCTGGCATCAAACCCCGCTCATGAAAAAATAAACCCTGCACCAGCGGCCGCGGCAGAAAAAGCAACTGCTCCAAAGGAGGAAAGGCAGGTCAGTTTTACCATTGCTATCCTTGACCTTACATTCCTAAATGGCGGAGTGAAAGGGGAAGCCGAACTGCCAGGGCTGATGGAACCCATCACCTTCCGCATTCCCAACGACCACATCGTCGCCGAATTTGATTCCATCAAACCCTTCTTCGTCAAGGCACTGAAACGGCAGACTGCCAAGGTCTCCGCCACCCTGGTTTTCTTCAACGGAGAACCCCGGTTAACAAAAGCCGCCTCTCCGCAGATAGCACGGGTGGACGATTCTATGCTGGAGATTTTTCGCGCCCGAAGCGTCCGCCAACTCCTATCTCCCGACCGGATCAAAACGGTAGACAAAAGCCTTTTTACCCCCGAAGACGTATTCGAAAGCCTAGATGACGACTCCCTCGGCAAAGCCACCTTGCCCCACGATGGCATGGACCTCCTCGCCGAGATCCTCCGCCACAAATCCGTCCGTAACGCCCGTCAACTAGAATTCCTCTCGGGCCGCCTGCATGAAGCCGGTCGCAAACTCCGCTACGTCCTAAGCCCCAACTTTGGCTTCGTCTTCTTCGCCACCGGCCAGGACGCTCACCACTTTATCCTGGAGCTGCTGGACAGTCACGCCACCTACATCTGGAGCATTCCGAAAGGGTGGGGGACCATGCCCGAGCAATACCAGGCTGTTGAAAGAGAGATCGCCGCCATCGGTCAAATGGGCCGTAGCCAGTACCGCCGGACGCTGCATTTTGAACACGAATTTTGGTTCGTCGTCCACGAAAACGCAGAGCGTGGGCTGGTGGATGGTTTTCCGAGGTGGAAGAATCGGTTATTGGAAGGACTGGTGTAGTCGGGGTGCGGGTTGCGGGTTGCGAAGTTGCGGGTTGTCACCGTTGGAGGCCAGATACTTAGGGAAGGACCAGCCAGGCACCTAGCGAATGGCGTAGTACCTCGCGACTTAGCCCAGTTAGTTGGAAGGTTACTCCATTTCCGGAAACTCCACCCCTTCATAAAAGGTCGCAACGGAGGTGCTTACACCGAGGGGTCTTTTTCTATCCAGCTAAGGGATGGGAAATAAATAAACCAAGATTCTTGCTCGGTGCCTTTTAGCCGCTGGCTTCGTTGAAAAGCCTCGCTAACACTACGGTGTTCTCGATGCCTCGAGGTGGCCTGCGTTTTTCGCCTCGTCCAGACTCAAAATCTACCAGATCAAAATGTCGCATTAATTCTGTCCGAGTAGTTACGTTTTTCTAGTTGTAGAGCCTCCGTGCTGGTTATAACCGTTAAATCCAGTTGAAAGTTAAAGATAAGGGTTTTCAAACCCTGCTTTTCCGTCCTTTCCCTGCACCCGCGTCCGCGCCCACCACGAGAAGTAGCAACGAAGCCAAACCTGCAACTTTATCCCCCAATAAAACCATTACCAATCCACGTGATATCGTCCTATCTTCGCACCCGAATTGGTTCGTTGGTTCGTTGGTCTTTTTTGATCCGTTCACCAACACCCTAACGAACCAAAGAATGAACAGACCAACAGACCAATATGTCCGCCCCCAAGACTTACACCGCCAAAGACGTTGAATCCAAATGGTACGCCCACTGGATGGAGAAGAATTATTTCCACAGTGAGCCAGATGAGCGTGAGCCTTTCACCATCGTCATCCCGCCACCCAACGTTACCGGCGTGCTGCACATGGGCCACATGCTGAACAATACGATTCAGGATATCCTGGTTCGCAAGGCACGCCTCGACGGCCGAAATGCCTGCTGGGTTCCCGGAACCGACCACGCATCTATTGCTACCGAAGCCAAGGTTGTTCGCCGCCTGCGGGAACAAGGCATCAAGAAATCTGACCTGACCCGCGACGAATTCATGAAGCACGCCTTCAAGTGGAAAGACGAATACGGCGGCATTATCCTGAACCAATTGCAGGAACTTGGCGCCAGCTGCGACTGGGAACGGACGCGGTTTACCATGGAGCCGGAGCTGTACAAGGCGGTTATCAAAGTCTTCGTTAGCCTCCACAAATCTGGTAAACTCTACCGTGGTCTGCGGATGACGAACTGGGATCCTGCAGCCCAGACGGTACTTTCCAACGAGGAAGTAATCCACACCGACGAAAACAAGAACCTTTACTCCGTTCGCTACAAAGTAGCTGGCACAGAAGACGAATACATCGTCATTGCCACCAGCCGCCCAGAGACTATTCCTGCGGATACGGCCCTGGCCGTTCACCCGGATGA
The DNA here is from genome assembly GCA_047637095.1 of Neolewinella sp. Lineage (GTDB taxonomy): Bacteria > Bacteroidota > Bacteroidia > Chitinophagales > Saprospiraceae > Neolewinella. Next base: position 8,253 of record JBLIGS010000052.1, read on the forward strand.
CGAGCGTTACACTAAGTACCACGGTAAGAAAGTCATCGTTCCGATGGTTGACCGTGAAATCCCGATCATCCTCGACGACTACGTCGACATGGAATTCGGTACCGGTGCCCTCAAGGTCACCCCCGCCCACGATATGAACGACAACGAGCTGGGTGTAAAGCACGGACTGGAAGTCATCGACCTGCTGAATCCCGACGGAACCATGAACGAGAACGCCAAGTTCTTCGTTGGCATGGACCGTGATGAAGCCCGGGTTGAATTCGTTAAAAAACTAAAGAAGTCCGGCGACCTGTTGGAAACCAAAGGCTACCGCGCCAAGGTTGGCCGCTCCGAGCGGACCGACGCTGTCGTCGAGCCTCGCCTGACGCTGCAGTGGTTCCTGAAAATGGACGACCTCGCCGCCACCGCCCTCGATGCGGTTGAGTCTGGCGAAGTGAAGTTCCACCCCGAGAACATGGTTAACATGTACCGCTCGTGGCTCAAGGAAGACAACGTTCGCGACTGGTGCGTTAGCCGCCAGCTTTGGTGGGGGCAGCGCATCCCGGCTTGGTACTACAAAGACGAAGTTTTTGTTGCCGAAACCGAAGAAGAGGTACTCGCGCAGGCGCAGGCAAAATTCCCAGGAATTACCCTCGCTGACCTCAAGCAAGACGACGACGTTCTTGACACTTGGTTCTCCAGCTGGCTGTGGCCAATGTCCGTTTTTGACGGTTGGAAAGATACCAAGGAACTGGAATACTACTACCCGACCAACGACCTCGTTACGGGCTGGGACATCATGTTTTTCTGGGTTGCCCGGATGATAATGGCCGGCTACGAATTTAGCGAAGACCTACTCGGCGAAGCTTTCTCGAAAGTCAACGGTAAGATGCCGTTCAAGAATGTTTACTTCACCGGAATGGTTCGGGACGAGAAGCGGCGCAAGATGTCGAAGTCACTGGGTAACAGCCCGGATGCCTTGGAACTGCTGAAGACTTACGGCGCCGATGGTGTTCGTTTTGGCATGCTTTCTAGCGCTGCGGCTGGCAACGACATCGTTTTCGATGCACCGATTGACCCGGAGACAAAGAAGGCCCTCAACGAGTCTGAACTCTGTAACCAGGGTAAGAAATTCTGTAACAAAATTTTCAATGCCAACCGCTTGATCCAGAGCTTTGAGATTGCGGATGTAATCCCTAATCCTACGGCAACACTGGCGGCCAAATGGCTGGAGGCGAAGCTGAACCACACCATTGGTGAGGTTGATCGCCTGCTCGGTGAATACCGGGTTAGCGAGGCGATGATGACGCTGTACAAATTTATCTGGGGCGACTTCTGCTCCTGGTACCTGGAGGCGATTAAGCCAGACGGTGAGCAGCCGCTGAGCAAAGATATTTACGAGAAGACGATCTCTTCCTTCGAACGGATGATGACCTTGTTGCACCCCTTCATGCCGTTCATTACGGAGGAGGTTTGGCACGACCTGCGCGACCGGAAGGAAGGCGAAGATTGCATCGTTTCTACGTGGCCGACGGCTGCGCCGTACGACGCTGAGATCGTTAAATCCTTCACCCTGTTGCAGGACACGGTTTCCAACATCCGCGACATCCGTAACCAGCGCAAGGTTGCTAACCGGGAGCCACTCGCGCTCTTCGTTAACCAGTCTGCGGACAGCGAGCGTCTTTTGGGCGCGACCGCAGGTGCAGTGGAATTCCTTGCGAAAGCAGGGGTTTTAAAATCCGTTGAGCTTACGACTGAAGCGCCAGCAAATGCCCTTCCCATCCTGATCGGTAACGACAAAGCCTACGTTGTCCTCAATGAAGCGATTGACTTCGAAGCTGAGAATGCCAAGATCAACGAAGAGATCAACCGTTTGGAAGGTCAGTTGAAAGGGGTAACCAAGAAGCTGTCTAATGAACGTTTCGTTGCTAACGCTCCAGATGCCGTTGTTGCCATGGAGAAGAAGAAGCAAGCGGACTGGACTGCTAAGATTGAGAGCTTGAAGGCGATGTTGGGGTAGGCCTTTAGGGAGAAATAAGAACTGCGTTCCTTGTTAGCAGTACTTATTGAAGACTACTCCTCCAGCCTCCCAATCTGCTCTCCCCAAAAGTCCAAAGACCACTTTTGGTTCTGCTCATCTATTGGGTTGGCTTTTACATTAGCCAGCGCCGCCTCCGCCATGCGGAGTGCCATGTCCTTGTATCCCTGGTATTCATAAATTTCCATCTTCATTCGGAAACCATACTCCGATCTTCCTCCCCTTAGCTCCATGTCTGCCAGCCGGAGGGCGGTGTTCAGGCCTTTGCGCTGAAGCCGAGGTGACAAGATAAACAAGTAGTGCTTTTTGCTTGGGTACTTGCAGTCGGAAGAGCGACCTAACAACCACTCATAATCCCCGCAAACCAACCAATCGAAGTTTCCTTCAGAACACCCAAATCCTGATTTCCAGGAAGCTTCACCTTCAAACCGTGCCACAAGGCTTCGGGTAGGGTAGCGTTGGCTGGAACGCCTGGCATATACATGTTCAGGGAGCTGGCTTTTTCCATCTCCAGACCGTCCTTGGTCCGGATCATCTGTCCTTTGGAGGTACGAGCGTAGAGGTATTCGCCACCGGGTATGGGTTGGTTAATGGCCCAATCCGTTTTTTCTGCCGACCAGGTAGCTACGCCGTCTTTAATGGTTCCAACAGTGTTCTGCCGGGTGGCCACTAGATTACCGTTGTGCATGGCCAGGTGGCGGATACGGTAAATCTTCTCCTTGAGGTGCCAAGTTTCTCCCATGTCAAAGGAGTGATGGATGCCTGCATCCGTAGCGGCAAGGATAACGCCGTCTTCGTCGAGGACGAAGGAATTAACCGATACCTTGAGGTTGAAGATGGGGCGACGCCAGTTCGCTCCGCCGTCGGAGGAGACAAAGACGCCACTTTCGTAGGTGCCGAGGACGAGCCGTTGGTCTTGGACCAACAGGTCGTTGATGAATATTCCCTCCGGAAGACCTTTACTTATGCTAACCCAGTGGCAGTTGTCTGTTTGTCCAATTGGAGACTTGGTGAGGGCAAACACACCCTCAGATCTAGTCGTCATAATTAACCGTGTCTCCGTCTCAACAATGTCGCGCGGCATGACGCCTTCAGGGAGTCCTTCTCCGAAAGGTTGCCAAGAGTTTCCCGAGTCGGTACTCAAGAAGAGTTGTTGGGGATCGGTGGCCGTTGGAGCTTCGGTAGAAGAAAAAATAGACAGCAGCGGAAGCAAGAAGGTAAGTAAATACATGTCGGTCAATTTGTTTCCCTAAAGGTATGGGCCAAGGCGACCTAAGCACTAAATTAATTGTAAAAGGATGTAAACGTCCCGTAAAACCAAGGTTTTAGGGAATAGAAGGGCCTTATCTTCGCAGTGATGAAACAGTGGTTATCTCGTTTATTACCTGGTTTGGGCATAGTCCTTATTGTATTTAGCCTCATGAGTGCCCTCCGGCCAGATCCGGATGCGGATACCCGTTCGCATGCCCTGGCCCTTCGGCAGGTTGGCCACGACTATCTCTCCATCATGGGAGATACCACCAGCCGTATCCCTGCCGTTGAAACAATGGAAGATGGAAGCTACCGGCTAAAGTTAGGCCTTGATATATCTTACGATACTTTGGCGGACATCACCAGAGCAGTGCTCGTTAGGATGCAAATCCGCGAGGATTATCAACTGACTTTAGAGGACTGTGAAACTGGGGAAACCTTTCTCGGTAGTTTTTGGGAAAGCCCCTTCTTGTTGGGCCTAGATGAGGAGCAAGGAATGGCTCCATTCGGAGGAGCTTGTTTGACGCGGGACCAAATCCCCCACTGTGCCGACTTTCGCATGGCCTTCTTTGATCCAAGGGAAAACAAAAACGGCAGCAATAAATACTGGTTCCTGGGCCTAGGTAGTCTGATGCTTTTCTCCGGGATACTCCTTGGCCGTGGGCGCAAGCTTCCACCTGCTCCGGAGTTTAAGGCGAAACCAATCTTACCCGTTGGAACGGTGTTAGGACCGGGCTGTACTTTCCTGGGCGATGCCCAGAAACTATCGGTAAATGGATCAGCCTTTGAGCTTACTTACCGGGAGGCTAAATTACTGAAATACTTCATCGCCCACGCCAACAACGTAATGGAGCGGACTGCTATCCACGACTCCGTTTGGGGCGAAGAAGGCATTATTGTCGGGCGAAGCCTCGACGTCTTTGTTTCCCGCTTGCGCAAAAAGCTGGCAGGTGCTGAGAATGTTGAAATTCAGACGGTTCACGGCGTTGGGTACCGGTTCTCTTGTCCGGAAATACAGCAGTAGCCAAGTTGTCTTAAAAGCTAAAATGTATCTTTTTTGGTTTTTCCAACTAAGAAACACTTGTATACTTGCGAAGTAAGAGCTGCATTTTATTGCAATGGATTGCAATGAAAAAATAATTTTGATATACTTGGAATTCGACTCTGAAAACACAAAACCCGATGCAGAAGTGATCTGCATCGGGTTTTTACGTTGAGATTCAGAAGCCTACTCCGGCTTTTTACAAGCTTTGCCGTCACCTTTGCAGCAGTCGTCTAACGCCTCGCGTGCAGCAGGACGCGCAGGTACATCGTCCGCGTCGTAACCGACAGCAGAGATCGCCTGACGAAGTGTAGCAAGATCAACTACAGATTCGTCATACTTGATTTTAACCTTCTTGGTTACGAGGTCCAATTCTGCTTTCTTGACACCGTCAATCTTGAACAGCGCCTTTTCAATGGCAAATTGGCACATCTCACAAACGGCGTTGGTCTGGATGGATGCTTTCTTGGGGGGAGCTGCCATGGCCGTGAAGGCGAAGAGGACAGCTAGGATGGCGAGTACGCGCATGAGTTATCAGTTTATAAAGTAAAAATAAGGAGATGGGGTGGATTGTTCAATGTTGGGGAGATGGTTAACAGAAGTTTAGAGTTTAGATGCTAGAAAACTAGAAGCTAGCTTCCTCGCTCCTAGCTCTCTAGCTTCTAATTTCTAGTTAAGCGTATACCGCACCCCCACGTAAAACCTCCGCTGAAACAGCGGCTTATAAACCTGGGTCGCATCAAAGTAGCCATCAAAGGGCGAGAAAGCACCGATGATCGCATCCCGCTGCGTCTGGTTCGTGATGTTCTCCGAGCCAAAATAGTACTCCGTTTT
>JBLIGS010000053.1:0-13336 GCA_047637095.1 Neolewinella sp.
CCACTAGTGCGTCAAGATTGAAGTTGGTGCTAGTTAGAACGCCGGCAGCGCGGTGCTGGACGACCAGCTGAAAGTCGATCATAGCCTTAGCTACGTGAGGTTTTCAGCTGGGAAGTACAGTGCCGCGATGGTAAGTTATAACTGTACCGAACTTTGATCTTGATGCACTAGTACAGTGTAATTTAAGTTTGTCGACAAATTCGCTGGTGGGTTTTGCCGACTAACAAGGCAGGAAAACCGGAGCCTAGCCGTGGCTAAGTGAGGATTTTTCCAACGCAGTTAGACGGTAAAAGGCACCGCGAATTAGGCGATGAAACTTAGATTACACTGTACCAGTACACTGTAAACTAAGTTTGTTGACTAATACGCTGGTGGTTTTTGCTGACTAACAAGGCGAAAAAACCGGAGCTTAGCCGTAGCTAAGCGAGGATTTTCACAACGCGGTTAGGGAGTAAAAGACACCGCGAATTAGGCAATAAAATTTATTTTACAGTGTACTAGTACACTGCCGCATGAGGAACCAAACAGTCTGTCAGTCAAAAGAGTCGGCCAGTCTGCTAACGCAGGTTGGAGGCGTTGCCTGCTCGCGAACGCTCGTTGTGAGGTTTTCACGCGGAGTTAGATAGGCTGATTAGTCTGGAGTTGCAGACTAATCGCCACAGCCTAATCGCCTCCTACAATTCCCCCCGTTTAAAGCAGGCAATAACGGCCTTTCCTCCCCTACCCTCGCTACTTATGTAGAGGTTTCCTTTCACGTCGAAGCTGATGCCTTCTGGCTGTCCGAACATGCCTTTGTCTAATAACTCGATGTGCTGGAGTTGGCTCTGGCGGTCAATGACAATTAGGATGTTGCCTACGGAGGCGATTAAGTAAATGTCATTGGAGACTGGGTCAATAGCAATATCACTTGGTTTGAAGAAGTAGACTTCGTCTCTGCCCAGGATGGCTTGGCCTACTGCAAGTTGGTCAATAGAATAAAGGGCTTCTTTGACTAATTGATTAGTCTTGAGGTCAAAGCTATAAATCTTCCGGAGGTAACCAGTTTCGCTCTTCGCCTTAAGGTTTTTCTCCTTTGGCGCCAGCAATAGGCTCTGGGTCATTGAATCGTAGCACATGCTTTCCAGGTCGTTAGAGACTTTAAAATCGGTCTCCATTTTCAGGGCATTGTATTCCAACTGCTCCTCGCTGTAGGTAAGGTGGTAAATGTCGCCATCGGACTCCAGGATGTAGATGTCATTACCATTTCTAGTAATGGCCTCATAGTCCCGGTCTTTGCTGAATTTATAGGTATTCAGCACTTTGCCTTCCTTACCGTCGATCACAAAGAACACCCCGTTTTCGTCCTCAATGGCTAAAAATTGGTCTTCCTTCGTCCACCCTTCCAAGCCGCTTATTTCTTTAAGCTTGTTGGGCAGTTTAACCAAGGCTGGCTTTGTCAGGTCAAAAGCGAATTGGTAGCTAGGGGCGATGGTAAAGCTTTTCTGTACGGGTTCAGGTGAGTACAAGTAGGCAGCTGCGGCGAGGGCCATCAGGACGATTGCCCCGAGGATGTAGACTACCAGCAAATTTGTTTGTTTGTTCGAGTTCATATTATTGAAGTAAAGGTGATAAATTAAAACGGCCAGCCGGCAGCAAAAGCGATTCTGCCATCCTCTTTATCCTGAAAATAAGTGAGGCTGATGATAGTGGCTCCCAACGGCGCCATCCAGATACCACCGCCGTAAGCAACATGCCAGACATCACTGTCTTCGCCGTCGAGCCATACCCGGCCGTAGTCCATCCCTAGGATGAACCCGCCAAGGGTTGGCGCTTCGCCTTTTCCAATGCCGAAGCCTTTGAATCGGAGGTCGATGTTCTGGGTAAACAGGGTATTGCCCCGGTAACGATCCGCGCGCGCTGCGCGGTAGTTCGTCCGCCCGCCCATCGAAGCCAACTGGTAATACTCCGGGCTACCATCGTTGTGTTCAAAATTCAACCGGGTAGCAAAGTTGATGGACTTCGTCAAGGTTCGATAGATGGTAAACTGGCCACCGTATTTCAGGGTGGCCCGGTCATCATTAAGGTTGAAGCTCTGCTGGGCGTAGAGGTCGTATTTGATACCACCGTCGGCTAAGACTGCAACCGCAACATTGTTAGAGCTCAGTCGTGCCCTCAGGCCAGCGAATGGCTGGTCCTCCAACACCCGATCAGGGATTCCGTCGGTATTCAAAATCAAGGCATAGTCCGGTGTATCGTCATCTAGGTCGAAACTGTGAAAGAACGGACCAATAGAGAAGCTCTGGCGGTTGCGCTTGCCTCGAAAACGGAGCATCGGGTTTACGTATACCTCCCTTCGTCGTGCCCGGTTAAATTCCAGGGTTTGTTCATTTGTGTCCACGCCTGGGATTTGCCCTTCTTCGGGTTCTCCGAAGCCTTCGTTACCGATGCCAAAAAAGTTAGCGACGTAGCCGTCGCTGTAGTAATGGGTGGTAAAGATCAAGTCCTTCCTCCGGCCGAAGGTGTTGTTAAACACTCCTTCGTAGTTCAGTTTGTAGAAATCGTTGGTACTGTACGTCGCCAAGGCCGTATGCTTGGTGGCGTAGGGGTCGGGGCGGAAGCCCCGAATGGTCCGGGTAAACCCAAGGCCGAAGAAGAGGCCATCATCCGGATTAAATCCTAATGAAGGAATCGGCGAAGTGAAATCCGGGTGAAATTCTTCGAAGTAGTACTGGTTAAGTTCAGGGTGATTGTCGCTCCTCCTGTCCCGAATTTTGCCTTCATCCCCCTTCAGTTTCATTCCTTTTTTCTCATCATAAGCCAGGGCTTTCAATTCGCCATCGGCCTTTACTTTATCCTTGTCCGTTCCTCCGATCAGACGGAGTTTGATTGGGCTCTTAGCTCCAGTCACCTGAAAATCATCATCTCCATCAAAGCCGTAGACAATGACCTCTTTGGTCTCTTCCTTGTGGAAGACCCGGTCGAAGTATTTTTCATCGGCCTTACCCATCTTATCCGCATCGAAGACCTGGACGTGGAGGTCTCCGTTGGCCAGTCCCGTAGCCTTGATCACATCGTCTTTGTCGGTACAGAGTACATTAACCACCTCGGCCAGCACATCATAATAGTCGGCAGCAAATTCTTCCAGGTGGGTTAACCGTTCCTTGAGTTTGCCGTCAATATCCTCCCGTTCTAGGCTATATTCTTTGACTTCTTCCGGAAGGAGCGTTAGCGCTTCATCGATAATTTCATCGGTCATTGCCTTCTGGATAAAGCGGGCCTCTGCCAGCATCTCCTCTTTGGTCAGTTGGTTGAGGAATACCCGGTCGTTCCACTTTCCGTTCATGGCCCGCCACCTGGCTTTGTTGAGTTCGCCGGTGAAGGGGCGGAGTTTGCGGGCTTCGGCCACGAAGAGGCGGGCCATGCTCAGCAGGCCGCCGTCGTAGTTGGCGAAGACTTGGTCCCGGTCCCGGCCGATGGGCAGGTACCTGGTTCGGCCGTCCTCTTCCTTGAAGGAAGCCCAGCGCCATTGGTCGCGGTGACGGTCCCAGTCTCCGATCCAGAAATCAAAGAGTCGGGCACGGGCAAAGTTATTGTCGTCGGCGTAGTGCTTCCAGCTTTGGGTCATCTTATCGCGCAGGTCAGAATTACCAATGACATCACTACTGCCACCAAAAAACCGAGTCCCACTCCAGTCTTCATCCGACCGTTGTTCCAGCCAGTACATCTCTCCGCCAAAATTGGTGTTAAAGGCGCCCAGACCTTTCTGTTTCGGGACATAGAAAAGGTAAGGATCAGCGCCAAGTAAGTCCAACTCCTTCTGCCAAGTAAAAAGGGTCAGTGGCGCATAAGGATGGATGGAAGTAAAGACATCTTTAGCGATGTCGGCAGCAAATGATTTTTCCAGCAAGCTGGGCAGCATTTGGGCGGGATTTTTACGGACCGAGCGCAGTTGGTAGAGGTGGCCATCCGCTCCTTTGGTATGGAGACTCATGGTGGTTTGACCGCCGCCACGGCGGTAGGGCTCCAGCCCTCCTGCGAAGGTGTCAATTTTCAGTACCGGTACTTCGACGGGCTGGAAATACATTGGCCGGTAGTGACGGCCGAGCGCTCCTTTTCCGATAATGCCCCGGCTTTCAACGCCAGAGCCGTAGACAGTGGTTTTCACGGTCTTCTCCGTCACCACTTCTATTGGCACTTCCTCAATCCCCTCGTCTTGTCTTGCATTGCGGTCCTCAATGATGCGACGATAATATACGCGCTGCTCGTTACCAGCGTCATCGACGGCATAAAAGCCAACGAAAACCTCACCGCTTGTATAGAAGTCAAGCCGGCTGTAACCTACAGCGCCGTAGTTAAAATTGGCCTTACCGTTCTTGCTGGCAGGACCGCGTTCACTTCCCGTCCCAGCGACAACTTGCATGTATTCCCCTTCATGAAAAAGGCTCATGTTGTGCTCGTTGGCGCTGACGAAGATGACGTTAACCTCATCATCAATACCGGCTTTGATTCTACCGACCATTTGCTGGTAGAGGAGATTACTGACATCGTTTGGGCCGCCGCTAACACCTTGTACTCCTCGAATCAGGGAGCCGATAATGGGGACTGGCAGCAGGTGTTGGGCAAGACTATATTGACCGCCCCGGTTTCCATCGGAAGCCAGTGGATGGTGCATCATGACGATTTTGACGTGGTCGCGGTAGCTTTTGATTTCGTCGGCGAGGGCGAAGGTCATGGCGTCGCGGTTGCGGTAATCGCAACCTTCGCTGACTTCTTCGTCGCGGGCCCAATCCGCCAAATACCAGGCGGTGTTGATGCCAATAAGGCCAATGCCGTCGTGGAGATCCGTATCGTTGGGTCCGGAACAGGCCTTCTTGGGCATAAATTTGACCTTCTTGTCAACGTTGTCTTCGAAGTATTCCTCCAGGCGGTCCAAGCGGCTGAAGTTGCTTTCGCGGCCAAGTTCATTTTCTCCTGGGGTATAAAACACCTTGCCCGGTACTTGCCGGAGGCGGGTACCGATGGCATCGAGGTGGTCGCGCTCGGCGCCGCCTTTTTTCCGCAAGCCTTCCTCGCCGGTGATGTCTCCAAGCAAAAGTAAGGAGCTGTTTTTCTTGCCCGCGGGCATGGCCTTGATCATGGCCTCCAGGGTGGTCAGGCCACGATCGTAATCGTAGCCGAGGTCTCCGACCATGAAGGTGGAGTATTCCATTTCCCCCTTTGGAGCGTCCCCACTGGTGAGGCCTTTACGATCTTCTTCGTGCAGCTTAAAGTCTGCACATTGGACAAAAAAGAGGGTTACGAGTAGGAGGAGAGCCAGGCGGTATAAGGTGGTAGTGTAGCGCAAAGTATCAGTGGTAAGTGTAGGCATATAACCGTACAAACCGTTGTCAAGTTCGGAAAGAAAGTTTACAGACGCATCCGTTCTTGCAACATTGCGCTTAAAAACTTTCTATTGCACCTGCGTCCTCGCCCTCAAATGTACATATGCATATATACATTTGAGGGCGCGGACGCAGGTGCAAAGTGAAGGACAAAGGAGCAAAGTTGTTCCCTAAGGGACGCCTACGGACCGCACCAGTGCCATGCCAGCCACGAAGAAAAGCCCACCAACAAGTGCAACGCCGATGGGGTTCTTCCCCATTTCCTGGGCCTTATTGAAGGTAGATAATACGCCCCCAGCCAGGGCAATGGCACCAATCAGGGTAAAGGCTACGGCGAGGATTTTTTTGGCTTTCATGAGTTATGCTTGGGGGCGAATATGCTGCGAGTCTGAGTAGAGAGGCGGTAGTCAGTCAGGCGGTAGTAGTGAGGCGGTAGGCTCCGCACGTGGCAGGCGAGGCAGATGCTGAGAGAAAGGCTAATTCCTTGGCGAGTCTGAGTAGGCCGTATGCTTCGCACGTTGTAATTAAACGTTCCAAGTTTACGCCATCATCGCAGTCATCATTGATAGAGTACCTACCTTAGGGACGCGAAATAAATAAACCAAGCTTCTTGACCGCCTTATTTTGCCCTCACCGCACTTAAAAATTCTTTCCGTAGCTATGGCTATGCAAAGAATTTTTAAGTGCGGTGAGAACAAAAGCGTCAGGTCAAGAAACACGTTTTATTTAATTCGCGTCCCTTAGCCCCTGCAATTCTACCTCATGCCAACTTCCTACGAAACCGTTATCGGCCTCGAAGCCCACGTTCAACTTTCCACCGAAAGCAAGGCCTTCTGCGCCGACCGTAACCGCTTCGGCAACGACCCCAACCGCAACGTCAGCGAAGTCAGCCTCGGCTACCCCGGCACGCTGCCGATGCTCAACGAACAGCAAGTTCGCTTCGCCGTTAAACTAGGCCTTGCGCTAGGCTGTAAGATTAATCCCCGAAGCACCTTCGACCGTAAGAATTATTTCTACGCCGACCTGCCAAAGGGCTACCAGATCACCCAGGATGAAAGCCCGATTTGTATCGGTGGGAAACTCCCCCTACGGCTTATTGCGGGCCCTACAGACGGCACCCCACACCCCGTAACCCCCAACCGTTCTGTATCCCTCCACCACATCCACATGGAAGAAGACGCCGGCAAATCCATCCACGCCGCCGGCGAGCCCTACACTAAGGTTGACCTCAACCGTGCGGGAACTCCCCTATTGGAGGTCGTAACCGACCCCGACCTCCGCTCCGCCGAAGAAGTCGATGCTTTCATGACCGGCATGCGCCGGCTCGTCCGCTGGCTCGACGTTAGCGATGGCAACATGCAGGAAGGCAGTCTGCGCTGCGACGTCAACGTCAGCGTCCGCCCCGAAGGACAAGAAGAATTTGGTACCCGCTGTGAAATCAAGAACATGAACTCTATGAAGTTCGCCCGGCAAGCGGTGGCCTTTGAAGTGGAGCGGCAAATTGGTATTCTGGAATCCGGTGGCAAAGTCAGGCAACAAACCCGGCAATTTGATCCAGCAACGGCTTCAACGAGTGCCCTTCGTGATAAGGAAGATGCGCATGATTACCGCTATTTCCCTGATCCAGACTTACCACCCGTGTTAATTTCTCCGGCTTTCATCAACGGGGTAAAGGCAGAGATAGATGTACTTCCCTGGGAGGCATTTGCTCAACTACAAAACGACTTCCAACTACCGGCTGGCGATGCCAGCCTCCTCACCGAAGACCGCATAACCTACGAGACCTTCCTGATCTACGCCGCCGTCTCCCCTTCCGTCCGCGACCTGGCCAAGCTTTGGCTCAATCGCCTCGGCCCGTGGCTTACGGAAGAAGGGATCTCCGCCAACGAACTATCTCTCAATCCCGAACAAGTAGCTGCCTTCCAGGAACTAATCATCAATGGTGAGGTGGCCAGCGCAGCGGCCACTAGCAAACTATTGCCCTCCCTCCTTGGAGACCCCGGTGATCCTTACAACCGGGCTGAAAGCCTGAGCCTGCTACAAAACACGGACACCGATTTCCTAGCAGGCCTTGTCGACGAAGTCATCGCCGAATTCCCCGACAAAGTCGCCGCCTACCGGAAAGGGAAAAAAGGCCTAATCGGCTTTTTCATGGGCGAGGTGATGAAGCGGAGTAATGGAAGTGCTGGGCCGAAGGAGACGAGGGAGTTGCTGGAGGAAAGACTTTAGAGATTAGATTTTAGATGTCAGAATAGCGGTAGGTTCCGTCAGCTTCCAAGATCTTGAGTCGGTAGAAATTTTGTTCGTTGGCGGACCTTGTAAAATCACGGTAAGCATAGCGTTTCATCACCGCCTGGGTGGCACTTGCCAAGACTGTCTCTAGTTTTTCCCAGCTAACTGCGCTGGTACTCCTTTCCACTTCGTATCCTTTAATCTCGGATTCACCGGCCACCTCCCACGATAGGTCAATAAAACGTTCATTGCATTGTGCGTTGAATGAAAGTAATTCGACGGGCAGGACCTGCTCCGAGCATAGTCCGTTGCTTGAGGTATTGATCCTCAAGAAAAGATCATCTAAGTAGGAATCGTTATCGGTGCCAGCGCTTCGGGTTCCGGTTAGGATAAATGAGGATGATGTAATTGGGCAAAAACGAAATCGATGGTGGGGTCCTGGCAGGCTTCATCAAGTACGTCGTCCAGCCAATCTAGTTGCGCCTGCAAGCGAAAGCCACTATTGGAATACAGGCCGATGATGCGGACGTTGGAGTAGTCTTTATACCACCAGTGTTCCATAAAGCCAGCCGTCCCGTTTTCAGGCAGGGCAAAATACTGGAAGTAAAAAGAGCTGTTATTTTCGTGATTACCCCGTACTGGATATAAAGGTACGTGAGCAAATAGGGGATTAGACTGTCCGAAAAAATCCTCCTGCTGTGGGAGTTGTGCTGGCAGCTATTGAGAGATTAAGGTTAGTTGCGTCCGTTCCCCATGCAACCTCGCCAGCAGATCCCCCATCAGTTTCCCAAAGGATTTTCATACTGGTAGGATTTGCATCCTGCAAATAAGGGTTGACGAGGATGGTTTGTGCATTACTAGCACAAGCGAGGAAGAATGAGAGGGAGAGTGTTATGAGTGGTCGAACATAGCGCATCGCTAAACATACGGTTTTCCCCGGCTTATTGGATCCTAGTGCGTCAAGATTGAAGTTGGTGCTAGTTAGAACGCCGGCAGCGCGGTGCTGGACGACCAGCTGAAAGGCGATCATAGCCTTAGCTACGTGAGGTTTTCAGCTGGGAAGTACAGTGCCGCGATGGTAAGTTATAACTGTACCGAACTTTGATCTTGATGCACTAGAGCTGGGAGTTAGAAACTAGGAATTAGGGGACCCCAAATAAAAAACTTGCTGGTTTCGATCCGCTATTCTTACCACCTCGACTCCACTAAGTTCTAACCTCCAATATCCAAACTTTAATTCCTTTCTTCTAACAGAAACGGCAACGCCCGCCGCATCCCCTTCCTCCAAGTCATATTCCAGTGAGATTCGTTGGGAATCTCCTCGAAATAGAGGTTGTCTGCATGAATGCCCGTTGACTCCAGAATATCGCGCATGCGACGGGCATCTTTAACCATGTTGCGGCCTTCAAACTCTCCTACGCTTATGTAGACTCTTTTATCTGGCCAGTCGGCGACTTGCTCGTGAAGGGCGACGACTTTGTCTCGACTGACCCAAACGGAAGGCGAAAAGACCAAGCCATTACCGAATACATCAGGATACGTTGTTAAGGTGTAGTAGGCCATCAGTCCGCTGAGGGAGATACCGCCAATGGTGGTGTGCTTTGGTTCGGGGAGCGTCCGGAAGGTGGCATCGACCCAAGGTTTGAGTTCGGTGGCTAGCCATTTGACGTATTTGTGTCCGTAGGCCTCTGGAAATTCTTTACTGGGAAAAGGTTTGTATTCGTTGTCGCGGTTGTTTCCGTTTCCAACGCCGACGACGATGGCTTGGGGGCCGTCTCCAAGGGCGAGTTCATCCAAAATTTCATCTACCTGCCATTCCGGGCAATTGCAAACGGTTTCATCGAAGAGGGCTTCGCCGTCCATGAAATATAAGACGGGATAGGAGGTGGAGGCAGAATCATAACCTGGTGGCAGGTAGAGGTTCAGTGTTCGGGTTTCGCCGAGGAAGTCCAGCTTAAGGCTGTCCTTAAAAAAACGGACACTGGGCGAAGCAGTAGACACGGAACTGGCCACGAAATTTTCCTTGGTCAACTTTCGTTGATAGCTGCCGCCGAACCGGTAGGCGGCATAGAAGATGAAGACCAGCAATAGGCTAGTCAATCCAATTAATATCTTTCTCATAGTCATCAAGTATAAACAATAGACAGAGGTAAGTTAACAGGTGGAGGAGTTGCTGCAATGCGCCGTTCGACCAGCAACCATGTTTAAACGACGGGCTGGCCGGGAGGCAGCCCTTTCCTCTACACTTTGCTCTTTAACCCACTCTTTGCCCCTGCGCCCGCGGCAAAAAAAAAGCCATGCTCCCAAAGGAACATGGCCATAAGCTCAAAATAAAAATGCCGCTATTTTTCACTCTCAATCGGCTTGCTATCCCCGTATATCGGTAAGTCTTGAATAGGGTACAACATTGATTTATCGAAGGAATCGAACCAACATTTTAAGAGGTTGATTGTCAGGGGTTAGCCTATACGGGTTAGAAAAAAGTTAGAAATCTAGTGGGCTGGCCCACTAGACTAAACCTCTACGAACCAAACGGTCTTAACTCCTTCCTTTGATAGCGATGTAAGCATCTCCGACAGCTCCGTAAAGGTTTACTGACATTGATAAAGGATTTTAGGTTGTTCCGAAAGGTATAATATTTTGGCTACTTACAAAAGTCCCCTCCCTCTTCTTCTCTACCTTTACCCAAACTCCCCTCAATGCCCGCCCTAAAAGCTTTCCTCCTTCTCTTCCTCACCGTCCAGCTCCAAGCCCAAACCCACACGCCCGTCTTTCAGGAACTAAGCGGAGAAGGCCTTTTAGAGCAGGTGGTGGCCAACTACAAGACCACCACCGTCCTCGACTACGGCCCGGCGCGGGATCTGCTGTATGGAACCATCGACATGAGGAACGACAGCGTGGCCGGTATCTACACGGGCCACAAGCTCTACTTGCCACCTGGTGTTGACCCTTCGACGCATTTATACATGGATGGAGATTCTGACGGTATCAACGCAGAGCATACCTACCCACGGAGCAAGGGCGCGCGCGAAGGAAATGGTTTTTCTGATATGCACCACCTCTTCCCGGCCAGGACGGCCGTGAACGCCTCCAGGAGCAACTTCCCTTTTGCCGAGATCAACGACAACCAGACAACCTCCTGGTTCTACCTCGATCAAATCCAGGAGAACACACCTACGGCCAATATCGACCTATACAGTGAACGGAGAAACGGAGCCTTCGAACCAAGAGAATCAAAAAAGGGAGACATTGCCCGGGCCATCATCTACTTCTACACCATGTACCAGGAAGAAGCCCTTGCCGCGGATCCTGACTTCTTCGAAGCGCAACGGGAAACCCTGTGCCGCTGGCATCGCCAAGACCCCGTTGACGTGACGGAATGGGAGCGCACCTTTGCCATCGCAGAATACCAGGACGATTTCCCCAACCCTTTCATTCTTGACAGTACTTTAGTTGATCGGGCTTACTGTGAAGGTGTAACGGCCGCGAGCGATCAAAGCGATGCAGAGTTGAAGATTTACCCTAATCCGGATTCTCAAAGTAAAACTAAAGGCTATTAATGTAGGTCGTCAATAGTCTCGTCGACTTATACCGTTCATAGTTGATTGGTTGAACTCGGTCAATTTCTTCCAGGAAGTTGGGAAAATCCTTATCATAAATCAACCGTAATGTCTCTGGATAAAGGTGAATAGCAATCGCCTCAAACTGTTTACTATCTGACTGCTCCAAAAACTCCGTCACATAGTTCCCACACTGCAACACCAGCCCCTCACTAGCCGGATGGTCAACTTTACCAGTAACAGTATAAGACCGACTTTGCCCCTCAACGATGTAGTAAAAGCAGGCTTCATTCGGCATTCGGCATTCGGACAGGAAGCCTAAAAGGTGGGCAGCCCACTACCCTTTCAAAGGTCTGCTTGCCGAAGAGTTGAAAAGCGTGGTGGTTGAGGATCAATTGTTCCTTGGTTTTGGTTCAAGACAAAGGTGTGGGATTTAAGAAGGTAGCAATTGTAATTTTGGTCCAGAAGTTTGTTTTTTTAGGCCAGGTATTGATTTGTATCCCAGCACGTCATTGTAGTAGAGACAGGGCATGCGATGTCTCTACTACAATAACGTGCTGGGGTACAAATTAAGCCAGCCCATTCTGCTCAATCACTCCAGCATACCAATCTCCCGACGCTTTCAACCGCCGCTCCATCGTCTCAAAGTCGATGTAGATCATGCCGAAGCGTTTGTCGTAACCGCTGGCCCATTCGAAGTTGTCCATGAGGGACCAGACGAAGTATCCCCGGACGTCGGCTCCGCCTTCGATGGCCTCGTGCACAGCACTGAGGTAATCATTAATGTAATCGATCCGGCGCGGGTCCACTACCTCGCCGTCTACTACGGAGTCAGGCATAGCGCAGCCATTTTCGGTAATATATATCTCGGGATTACCGTAACGGTTACTGATCCAGAGGAGCATTTCCCGCAAGCCCCAAGGGACGATGGGCCAGCCCATTGCGGTCAACTCCCAATTTGGGTCGGTGGATAGTGTTGTATCCTGATCGGCCAAAACACCACCATTAGCATAGAGGTAATTCTCTGCCGTTTCCCCTTCCTTTCCGTCGCTGGTCAGCATGGTCGTGTAGTGGTTTAGCCCGAAGAAATCAGAACTACCCTTCACGTAAGCAAGCTCCTCCTCCGTAAACCGGGGTAAGCGATCTCCCAGGCGTTTCCGCATGCTAGCGGGGTAATCTCCCAAGTAAATCGGATCTGCGAACCAGCCGAGAAAAAACTCTAGGGCGAGCTGGGAGGCGGCAGCATCTTGAGGGCTATCGGTCAACGGCTGGCGCCAATCACAATTGTTGGTCATACCGATCTGACCGCCCTGGGTGGCTTGGAACTCCTCTCGGTAGACCTTCACTGCTTTGGCGTGGGCCAAGATCAAGTGGTGGGCTACGAGGTAAGGTTCGTCATTGCTTTTGCGGCCGGGGGCGAAGACACCGTAATGGTACCCTAGAATAGACATCACCCAACTCTCGTTCATCGTAATCCAATTCTTCACCCGACCACCGAAATGCTCGAAGCAGATGGATGCATATTTGGCGAAGAAATCGGTTATCTCCTTGCCGAGCCAACCGTCATTTTCTATCTGTAGTGCGAGTGGCAGGTCCCAGTGATGAAGCGTTACCCAGGGCTCAATCCCGTGGGCCAATAGTCCGTCAATGAGCTTGCTGTAAAAGGCGATGCCTTCCGGGTTTGCCGCCCCCTTTCCGTCGGGTTGAATCCGGGCCCAACTGATGCTGAAGCGGTAGGCTTTTAGCCCCATTTTTGCCATCAAGGCAATGTCTTCTGGGTAACGATTGTAGTGGTCACAGGCATCGTCGCCATTTTCATTTCGAGCTATCCTTCCAGGGATATGGCTAAAGGCATCCCAGATTTGAGGGCCTTTGTTACCGGCCTGCCAGCCGCCTTCGATTTGATAGGCAGAGGTGGCGGAGCCCCAGATGAAGTCTTCGGGAAATTGCTTGGACATATTTCTTTAATTTGGGCGCAAATATAGGTGGAAGGAGTAGGGAGTAGGGAGGCTGTGGAGAGACATTTAGGGCAAACGCATCAAAAGTAATCTGCTCAAAAATGACCGAAATAGGGCCCCTCGGCTCCGCTCGGGGTCCGATTTCGCACGGGATCAGCCGTTCTGACTGCGTCAGAACGGAAAGATCATAGAAGAAACGATCCCCGAGCGGAGTCGAGGGGACATG
>JBLIGS010000054.1:0-13227 GCA_047637095.1 Neolewinella sp.
ACCGGCAGACGACCAACAACGATGTTCACCTCGCCCTCGCCCACGGCGAATGGCAGGTAGATGAACCCGTTTTGACACGGGTACACAGTAGTACCAGCAGCAGGGACCTGCTGCATAGCCTGTTGTCGGGTTATAGCACGGGCCTGAATGGCCCGCTGGAAAAAATAAGCGAAGCCGGTAAAGGCATACTCTTATTCATGCGCCCTCACCAGGATGGCAGCGAAATCATCGCAGGGCTTCGCCTTCTAAAGTCTCGCATGAGGGATGGACAGGCCGCCAAAATCACCCAGCCGGCCAGTATGAACCAACGGGATTTTGGTATCGGCGCACAGATTCTCCGGGATTTGAAAGTTAGTAAACTCAGAATTCTGTCCAATAGCCCTAAGAACCGGATTGGTCTTGAAGGTTATGGTTTGGAGGTTGTTGAGTTTGTGGCAATGTAGAAAGGAGAGAGTAAAAAGGCATTAGGCGGAAGGCGGTAGGCGGTAAGCATTAGGCATTAGGCATTAGGCGGTAGGCATTAGGCGGTAGTGCTGCCGCACGAGGCAGGAGAGTAAAAAGGCGGTAGGCATTAGGCGGAAGAGTAAAAAGGCGGGAGGGTAAAAAGGCATTAGGCGGGAGGCGGTAGTGCTGCCGCACGAGGCAGAAGAGTAAAAAAGGGAGGGGGGGCATTAGGCATTAATTCCCAACGTTTAAATTCCAATATCTAACATCTGAAACCTATCGACCTCCCCATCCATCGGGTAGTTTAAAAACACCCGATTTGGTTGACTTAGGGATTCGTCTTACGGCGGGCTCCTGGTAATCTTCGCGAGATTCGGCCGAGAAGGTCTTTAGTTTTCGGGTCTTTTGGTCCCGCAGTACAAGTTCTTCGTTGGAAACGAAGATGACATCATATTCTATAAAGAAATCCCGTCCATTACGGTACCGGGCATGGACGAGGCCTTTCCCCATAAGGCCGTCGACGGCTAGGGTAAGTGTTTTCTCATTGTCACCAGTATACCACCGCCCAAGAAGGTGACGGTAGGAACGGGTAAACTTTTCGCCGGCGTCATCGTCGAAATTTCCTTCGGCATTCAAGTACAAAGCTTCTCCATCGCTTCCCTCTTGGTCTACCCATGCTGGCCTGGCCAGCAATTCGTGAATATCTACCCGTTCTACCTCATCAAAATTATTGGTATCAATCTGCCCGCTCAAAGGAAGGAGACAAAATATGGACAGAAGAAGAGGTAGTAGCGTTCGCACAGCTTATGTGTTTGTTATAAGGACGGACAAAATCACTTAAGGGAACAACTTTTGGCCCTCTTTAAGATAAGGTTAACCTGTAAATACCTGGTTGTCCTGCCTTGCTTCTTTGTCTTTCCATTTGCACACGTTCGGCTTCGCTCAGTGACTGCCTGCGGCCGCGGCCTAACAATTTATTTCGTCTCTACTCACCCAAAAGCGCACTCCCGTACAGCAAGAGTGCGCTTGATCTTACCCCATAATAGCTATTAAGCAAGGGTAGATTTTCATATAAACACTGAATCACTTTCGTGAAACATGAGAGACGTAGACCGGCTGAAAACACTTGTCCAGCCGATAAAACAACACATTGTAAATGTAATGTATAATATATGTTTAGAGTCCACATAACGGTCCTACCTGTGACAACTTGAAGGGAAATTGTTTCAATTTTTATCAGGAGGGCCGAACATATCATTCAGAAATCCGGCAAGCGTTGAAACAGAAGACGTAACAATTGATGGCAGCGCACTTTTGGCAACTTTAATAATACGACCGTTCGTTTTATTAAGCGCCACACGACTCATTTCGAGGTGGTTCTCAACCTGTTCCTTCCCCGGAAGGACCCATCCATTTTCGTCTTTGGTCGCTAGGCTTCTGTACGCATGGAGGACTTTAAAACCAACCGGAGGAACCCCTGTCAAAATTTTCTCAACAAGGCCCTCACTCCAAAAACTTTGAATTACTTGAGTAAGCTTTTCAGAAACCTCATTACCAACAAGAATGTAAGGTGGCTCAGGCGCCAGGTTATCGTATGGATTAAGCACTCGAAATTCAATCATCAACTGAACCATGCGGCCTTCTTCATCAAAGGCAATCGGCGAAGAAACATGATGGTACCAGTAGTATTTTCCATTTGCTCGCTTAAGTGGAAATTTATTATTGAAGCTCAACAGTCCCCCCATTTCGCTAACCTCCGGTTGTTGTTCCATCACCTTATAACAGGCTAAGCGATGTGAATTGTAAACGTCTATCCACCGCGGATGAACCCTGCTTATAACCTCCTCTCGCATCTTTACGCCTTCCCCCAAATGGTTTTCGATATTCCACCACCAGATAGCATCAGGACCATTACGGACATCTACAGTAAGATAGAATGCATTGGGATTCTGCCTAGCTTTACAGTTTTGCTGGAGCTTCCACAATGCCGCAGCAGAGCTTAAGGTTGACTTTCCAACCTTATTGAAAGACGACTTGGGCTTTATGGTATTACTAGACACAGTTCGATTTTAAGCCGAGTTCTCCCCATACTTTAGGCGAGTCCTCACATTGACAAATATAGTATATAACTCCACAAAGAACTCCCTCTTTACAGGGGCAGCCCAAGTAAACTGTTCAATAGTGTTGAAAGTGCCCGCATATTTGGAACAGCATGAGCAGGAAAAATTGTTCGTGCACTTTTGAGTAAACGCACAATGGACCTATCCAGGGCAACAGAAGAAAGTCCCAGTTCTTTTGCGACTTCGGACTTACTCGGCATAACCCATTCCTTCTTTTCATCCACACCTTGACGATAGGCCGTTAAAATTTTCAGACAGGATGGAGAAAAGGTCTTTCTCAGAAAGGGAGTAATCATGTCTTTACATAATGCCATCACATCATCGTCAAACATAGAAGTCTCTTTTCCCTCCAGGGTTATTTCTGGTGTCGATGGAAGGAGCTTTTCATACGCTCCAAGCCGATAATATTGGTTGAAAAATTGAACGAGGTTTCCCTTATCGTCAAAAACCATCGCAGAAGCCAATTGCTTGTACCATTGATAGCCTTCTGTTTTGTGCTTCATCGGGATGTTAACGCTGTAAGTTATTCCCTTGGGCAGATGAGGCCTTGCTGCACCTTTTGTCAACCGGTAGCTGACTATTGTAAAAGCGGTATAAATGAGTCGCCACTCTGGGTGAATAAGGTTAGCGTAGCCCTCTGGGCTTATTTCTTCCAGTCCGAAAACGGCATCAAAGTTGTGGTGCCAAACTATACTAGGCTCCGGTCGAACATCAAAGACCATATAAAAGCAGTTTGGATCCGTACGGTCCACACAATTATCTTTCAGCTTCTTTAACCGTAGTAAAGAAGCATCAGAAGGCGGACCGGCCTTACCAAATAGCTGTTGATGAAACTTGTTTATATCCATGAAGAAACTGCGGAAGATCACCAGTATCCTTTCATATTCCACGGAAAAAGTAGTGAAAAGGACAAAAAATCGGTGTTATAGGTTCTAACGTCTAATAGGTGGGACTACAAAAATACAGCTCATTCCGTTTACATTTTAGAAAACTGTCATGTATTCGGTATAACAGTATCTCCGTTTTTTTTCTGCTGTTGGATAATAACAACAGAATTGACCTCAAAGCACCGCCAAATGTGAGTAGAGATTATATCTTTGCGCGAATTTACAACTACCCATACCATGCCTAAGGATATCAGCATCAAATCAGTCCTCATCATTGGCTCCGGTCCCATAGTTATTGGGCAAGCCTGTGAATTCGACTACTCCGGTAGCCAGGCAAGCAGGAGTCTTCGCGAAGAGGGCATCGAAGTAACGATCATCAACCCTAACCCGGCGACGATCATGACTGACCCGATGACCGCTGACAATGTCTACCTCTTACCACTGACCCCGGAATACATCGAGCAAATTCTGAAGGAGAACCCTCAGATTGACTCCGTGTTATCAACCATGGGCGGACAAACCGCCCTTAACCTCGCCATCGAATGCGGCGAGCTTAACATTTGGGAGAAGTACAACATCCGATTAATCGGTGTTGACCTCGAAGCCATTGACCTTGCAGAGAACCGGGAGCTGTTCCGTCTGCACATGCAAAAACTCGGCCTTAAGTGTGCTCCGGCCATGATTGCCAACTCCTTCCTAGAAGGTATGGAGGCCGCTCAGGAAATCGGTTTCCCAGTCGTTATCCGCCCAAGCTATACCCTTGGTGGCTTTGGTGGTGGTTTCTGCTT
Organism: Neolewinella sp.; assembly: GCA_047637095.1. GTDB lineage: Bacteria > Bacteroidota > Bacteroidia > Chitinophagales > Saprospiraceae > Neolewinella. The sequence goes on from JBLIGS010000054.1 coordinate 4,240, forward strand.
TAACATCGAAGACTACCCCGAAATGCTGCGCCGGGGCCTAGAAGCAAGCCCTACCCACGAGGTATTGATCGACAAAGCCGTCCTTGGATGGAAAGAATTCGAACTGGAGCTCCTGCGAGACTCCGCTGACAACGTCGTCATCATCTGTGCCGTTGAGAACTTTGACCCAATGGGCATCCACACCGGTGACTCCATCACGGTTGCACCAGCGATGACACTGTCGGACAAGGCATACCAAGACATGCGCAACCAGGCCATCATCGCCATGCGCGGCATGGGCAATTTCGCCGGCGGTTGTAACATTCAGTTCAGCCAGAACCCAGAAACGGAGGAACTCATCGTTATCGAGATCAACCCACGGGTTAGTCGATCTTCCGCCCTAGCCTCTAAGGCCACCGGTTACCCAATCGCTAAGATTGCTGCCAAGCTAGCACTAGGGTATAACCTGGACGAACTTAAGAACCAGATTACCATGACCACTTCGGCTTTCTTTGAGCCGACCTTGGACTACGTAATCGTTAAAATGCCCCGGTGGAATTTCGACAAATTCCCTGGTGCTGACCACAAGCTCGGCCTCCAAATGAAGTCCGTTGGCGAAGTCATGGGCATCGGCCGCAACTTCCTCGAAGCACTCCAGAAAGCCTGCCAGAGCTTGGAGCAAGGCCGTGCTGGCTTAGGTTCCGACAAGAAAGAATGGATCAAAACGGATGACATCCTCCACCGTCTGGAGAATGTGTCGGACGATCGAATTTTCCGGCTTAAAGACGCGCTCCGTCTTGGTGTCCCCCGTAAAACCATTCAGAAGCTCACCAAGATTGACCCCTGGTTCATCAACCAGATCAAACGTTTGGTAGACATGGACCTAGAGGTTCAGCGCTATAACGTACCTGAAGACCTGCCAACCGATTTCTTCCGTAGCCTGAAGGAAGTTGGTTACTCTGATGCTCAAATTGCCTATCTCCTTCGCGTAGATGAAGAAGCGGTAACCAAGCGTCGGTATGAGATCGGCATTCGCCGGACCTACAAGATGGTCGACACCTGTGCCGCAGAGTTTGAGGCGAAGACACCTTACTTCTACTCTACGTTTGATGAAGAGAACGAGAGTATCCCTTCTGACAAGAAAAAAGTCATCATCCTCGGTTCCGGTCCTAACCGGATTGGCCAGGGCATCGAATTTGACTACTGTTGTGTCCACGGCCTCCACGCCGTGCAGGAAGCCGGTTACGAAGCCATTATGGTTAACTGTAACCCAGAGACGGTCTCTACCGACTTTGACCAGGCCGACAAGCTCTACTTCGAGCCCGTCTACTGGGAGCACATCCGGGAGATCATCGAACTCGAGAAGCCAGATGGTATCATCGTTCAACTTGGTGGCCAGACGGCCCTCAAACTAGCCGAAGAATTCCACAACCGAGGCATCAAAATATTTGGTTCCAGCTACGAGAGCCTTGACCTTGCCGAAGATCGAGGTCGTTTCTCCGACCTACTTAAAGAGCTGGAGATCCCCTACCCTAACTACGGTACTGCCAAGAATGCTGACCAGGCATTGGACGTAGCCAACCGGGTTGGTTATCCCGTTCTCGTTCGTCCAAGCTACGTGCTTGGCGGCCAGGATATGCGGATCGTTATCAACGATGCGGAGTTGGAGCGCCACGTGCTCACCATCTTCAAGAAAGATCCTAAAATGGTCGTTCTCGTCGACCACTTCCTCGACCGGGCTAAAGAAGCCGAAGTCGATGCCATTTGTGATACCGAAGAAGTCCACATCATGGGCATTATGGAGCACATCGAGCCTGCCGGTATCCACTCGGGCGACTCATCTGCCGTTCTCCCCACTTATTCCCTCAGCGTAGACGCTGTAAATAAGATGCGGGAATACACCGAAAAATTAGCCTTCGCGCTGAAGACCAAGGGCTTAATCAACGTTCAGTTTGCCATCAAGACGGACAAAGAGACGGGCGTAGAGACGGTGTACGTCATCGAGGCCAACCCACGGGCCAGTCGGACGACGCCATTCATCGCCAAGGCCTACAAGGTTCCTTACCTCAATATTGCGACGAAGGTGATGCTGGGTGCTAACATGCTCAGCGATTTCGATATCAACCCGCAGCCTAGTGGCTATGCCATCAAGGTTCCAGTATTCAGCTTCAACAAGTTCCCGAATGTCGACAAGCAGCTCGGCCCGGAGATGAAGTCAACGGGTGAATCTATCCGCTTCGTTAAGGACATGACAGATCCATTCTTCCGGGAGTTGGACCGGAATCGAAGCGTTTACCTGACACGGTAATCGATTGATTTATCGACTGTTAAATCAAAGAGCGGTATCGAGGAGACTCGGTACCGCTCTTTTGTTGTCGGTCGGTTGTGCTAGAAGGAACTCAGATTTTAAAGAATGGACAGATTTACACTGTAGGGCTTGGGAGGTTCTTTCGGCGCGGACGCAGGCGCACACCTGAGCGAAGCCGAACGTGTGCAAGGCTTTTTCAGAGCAGGGAGGTTAAAACCAAAAGCACTGATTAAGACGTTTGATAAATACAGTAATTATCCATAGAGAAGGCGTTGAATTTGAGCACGAAGAACTTGGCCTGATAGATACGAAGGAAGTCTTCCCTAACATCAGGTTCTAACGCTGGCGGGCACCCCAAGCATTCCCTGTACGGACCTTGCTCTTATACCATTCCTCGCACCTGCGGTCGCGCCCATCAACAGGTATTAGAAGCAAGAATTTAGACATCAGTCCCGCCTTGCAAGCCTCACCCTTTGTCCTGAAAACGCCGCATTCCCCGTCACCGGATCCACCAACTCCTCATCTGTAATATCGTTTACGCTCACGCCCGGAGAAGCAGCTGCTACGCCTAACTTTATCCCCTCCCGTTGGTGCCCGAATCCGTGCGGAATGCTGATAACACCCGGCATCATATCCTCCGTGATCTCCACCGGAATATCAATGGAGCCCGTCCGAGAAGTAACAGAAACATCCTCACCGGTGGTAACAGATAAACGGTCCGCATCCTCTGGATGTAGCATCACCGTACACCGATTTTTTCCCTTCGACAGGCCTGGCGCATTGTGCATCCAGCTATTATTGCTCCTCAAATGCCGGCGGCCTACGAGGTAAAACTCATCTTCGGCTAATGGCTTATGCCCACCCAAAGTCTCCCGCACGGCAGCTAACGCCGCCGCCACAAACTCCGGAACTAGGTCAATCTGCTTCCCTTTCGTCAGCAACAACTCCGGTAACCTTGGCTCCAACGGCCCGAGCAAAATGCCGTGCTTCGCCTTTTCCAACTTACTAAGACTAAGCCCAGAAAACAAGTTCTTCACCGACGACAATCGCCCATAAGTCCCCGTCATCAACCCCAGGTTCAACACCCGCCGAGGCGTACTCCATTTATGAAATCGGCTAATTTTATAACCGGACGCCGGAGCCAACTCTTTGATCAGCGCCTTGGCAATCTGCCAGTCATACCACTGCCCATCCTCCGGCTTAAAAAGCGGTGGAGAATACTTGGCGACGTTACTCGTAGCCAGGTGGTTAAAGATCAGGTCGTAGTGATCAACCTCTAAATGAGACGGTGGCGGAAGGATCAAGTCTGCGTGCCTGGTCGTCTCGTTGAGGTAAATATCAATGCTCACCATGAAGTCCAGCCCGCTGAAGGCCTCGTCCAACCGACTCCCATTGGGTGTCGATAGAACCGGATTACCAGCATGGGTGATCATGGCCCGAACCTGTCCTTCGCCCGGCGTCAAGATTTCTTCCGCCATTGCCGCCGACGGAAGTTCGCCATCCGTTTCCGGTAAGCCTCGAACACGGCTGGTCCAGCGGCCATGAGATTTCTTCTGTTTCTTACTTCTAATCACATTGACCGCCGGCGTGGTAAACATCGCCCCACCCTCCCGGTCAAGGTGACCGGTAATGGTATTGAGCACCACCAGCAACCAGTTACAGAGTGTCCCATGGGCTTGGGTCGACAGGCCCATCCGGCCGTATAAAACCGCACGTTCAGTAGTAGCAAATTCGTTGGTTAGGCGGACGATTTCTGCTGCCGAAATGCCACAAAGGCCAGCCACTTGCTCCGGGCTAAAGTTTTCACTAAGCTCTTTCAGAGAAGAGAGATTCACCAGCGTTTTCTCTAGATGATTCGTTTGTATCAGGTCATTCTTTACAATGTGGTGCAACATCGCCATTAGGAAATAAACATCCGTTCCTGGCCGTATAAAGTGATGCTCGTCGGCGTGTTTGGTTGTCTCTGTCCGGCGGGGATCAATCACGATCACCTTCCCACCCCGTTTCCGGATGGCATCCAACTTAGGGTTCACACCTCCTGCGCTCATCAGGCTTCCGTTGGAGACGCTCGGGTTGGCGCCCATGATGATCATATGGTCTGTCCGGTCGATGTCCGGAATCGGTATCATGATGGAATGGCCAAACAGTTGATGGGCGATAAACTGGTGTGGCAACTGGTCTACCGAGGTAGCCGAGAAAACGTTCTTCGACTTCAGGGCCCGGCGGAGGTCGCCCAGGAAGGTCATGATGCCGTAGTTGTGCACCGTTGGGTTGCCGAAGTAAAGGCCGACGGCGTTGAGACCGTGCGCTTCGCGCACGGCATTCAATCGCTCTCCGGCGTAGGCAATCGCTTCCTCCCATCCAATTTCCTCCCAACTACCATCTGTTTTCTTCCGCAGCGGCTTCTTTAACCGGTCAGGGTCGGTATGCAGTTCCCCAATGCGGGCACCTTTGGGGCAGATAAACCCCTTGCTGAAGGGGTCGTCTTTGTCTCCCCGAACGGAAAGAATATTTCCATCTTCATGTTCGATGGTCAAGCCACACATGGCTTCACAGAGGTTACAGACGCGGTGGTGGAGAGGCATAGCTGAGTGGATTGCACGCTAATATAGTATTTAGGAGGGACATGCTTTCAAGCTGCTATTTAATCGCCTATGATAGTACCTGCGTAGTTCCATTAAAAATTAGTTCCTAACCCAAACTGAATCAATCCAGACTCCTCCTCCGAGAATCCAACAAGCACGCTAAAGGTAAACGATCGCGTCAACGGGACCACGTAGAAGCCGCCGCCGTAGGCCGCATGAAAATCGCTCTGCTCTTCTTCCTACTGCAGAATCTTACCTTGGTCGTAAAACGCCCGAATACCGATGGCAAAAGGAACGATTCGGCTGCGGATGAGTGCCACCGGGCAGCGAAATTCTGTATTGTAGAAGAAGTACCCATCACCAACGAAGCGATTACGTTGAAAGCCTCGCAAGCCGTTCTGACGGCCAAGGGAAGGCTGCTCGTAGAAAGGCACCGAACCGTTACTGGCGGCGTAGCCGGTGCGAAAACTCAGGGAAATAGGAAAACGGCGCGTACTAAAGTGAATCTCTGCGGCGATCTTGCTGACGCCGAAGTTGGCAGTATCGTCCGTACCGAAGGCCTGCTTGTGGCTGGCTTCCAGCATTACCCCTTTTGAAGGAAAGATGGGGTGGTCGCGCAGATCAAGCACAACTTCGGATTTGAAATAGCCGAAAACCAGGTCGCCGTCGCCGTAGAGCCGGTCCGCACGATCCAGAATAGTACCTTCCCGGTCGGTGGTTTTGTTGTTCTGGTAGCCAGTACTCAGATTTACGTAACTGCGACCAGCAAAACGGCGGCGTAGCCCACCCTCTACAGAAAAGTGCTGGAGGCTGACAAGGTTGAATTCGTTGATATCGACGTTGGGATCCAGCATAGTATTGTTGCCGAGACCGAAGAAGAAATTGTATAGATCAGGGCGGCCGAGGCGGGTAGCCAATACAACATCGGCGTGACGGATCACCTCACCAAATTCAACACTGGCTTCGAGTGCGGCGTTCCCGAGGGAGCTGCCTTCTCCGAAGATTCTGTAGCGGGTACTGAAGTCGCGGCGGGTGAAATTTCGACGGGTGTAGCTCAGTCCGGCGCCAATTTGAGTGCCGTTGTAGGAGTTGGCCCCTATGCTGGCCAGAGGTATGATCTTGTTGTATTCGAAGCCGGTCCGGTCGTAGTAATAGAGTTCATCACGCCAACTTTTAACGTACTTTAGACCGGGAACGGCGTCGGTAGGTTTAGCTGCGTTTTGATCATCATAGACGTAGACCTTGTCCGGATTATCTCCGGCTACTGCGGGGGCGAACGTGTCCTTACCCTGACCACCGACAAGACGGACGCGAATGACGCGCCCCACCCTCCCGGTGGTGGTGAAGGTGTCGTCATCAGCCAGGCCGTACAGCCTTACTTCTTTCGTTTCTGCCGGAAAGAATGTCCGTTGGTAAAGGACTTCTCCTTTGCTCTTGCCTTTCAGGTCGGTGATGGTGACGGTGAGGCGGCCATCCTGCAGTGCTTCAAGTTTGAATGCTTCTTCGTCATTGGTCCCTACAATATCAACGGTACGGGCCTGCAACGCGTAGTAACCGTCGGCGTAATCCAGTAGTTCCTTACGCCGCTTTTTTAGCTTCTCAAGGATGACCGCGTGTTCCTGCAGATACTTTGCATTCTCCATAGGCGCGGACGCAGGTGCAGGGACTTGTTGAAGGGCACTGCTAAGCACCTCGTCGGTCAGGGTTGCCTGGATGATCTTCGCCTGTTCCCGATAGTCTTCGCGGGAGAGGGAACTGAGCAACATCCGGTCCATGTGCCGGGCCTGCCACGTAAGGCTTTGAATATCCGGTTTATTGTAACCGAAATTCTCCATGTTTGCTATTGCCCAGCGGCGGGAACCCAGGAAAGGTATAAGACCGTCCATGCGAGAAAAGACGTTGTCACGGTCCCTGGGGATTGGCCGGATGCTTTTTATGCCGTTATCGTCGTATTCCGCCCATTTCCAATTGTCCTCATGCTTAGACCAGTCGCCGACCAGCAGGTCGAACATCCGGGCCTTTACGAATTCGTTATAGTCAATGTGCACCTCCTGGTCGTTATAGCGGGTTCGGAAGAGCTCAAAACTTTTCAGGACGTCGTCCGCACCAAAAGTGCCGGGCTCGCCTTTCTTTGGTTTATTACCCTGCGGCTTGATCTCAAGGGTCCCAAGCAGGTTACCGAACTTGGGGTTGAAGTCGCCTAGACCCGGACCGGGTGCTAGGGAGTACAGGGTTGGGTCGGCATGAAGGATTCCAATCTCCGCTAATAATGGAGCGACAATGAGTCCGCCATAAGGATGGCCGGTGGACGTCTGGTCGCGTGTGACATCACTGAGAATGGTATTTCGGAGCTCGTAGCTGAAGGCACCGGAAGGATCTTTATCGACAGAGCGAAAAACGAAGCTTTCACCATTCTCCGCCCTAAGTTTCAGGGCCGTCGTCTGGCGGCCACCTCCTTCCCGGACGGGCCGGAGGCCTCCAGGAAAATCAGAAAGATTGATAACGGGGACGTCAACCTCAGTGGTCCAGATGTCCCGGTAGTGCCTACCCAGAAAAAACTTGCCAATGCCTCCGCGTTTATATTGCGGGCCGGGAGCCACGTGTAATGTTTTCGTTTCCGGTACCGCAAACTCCATCATGGCCAGAGAGTCAATACCGCAAGGCGGGAAGGCGGGGTTGATGGGAACGCTGTCGTTGATGATGCCGCAGGGGGCATGGAACAACAGCTGACTACGCTCTTGCTCATCATTAGCGGCTGTTATATAGCGGTAGTTTACGCTACCGTCAGCGGCGTAGCGCAATTCCGTAAATCCAGCGTTACAGCTGGTGTGGATGGCTGGTTTGTGCTTGGCAACCCAGCGGCCAGGGCCGGCAGCACCAGCGTTGAGGATGTAGTTGCGGCCGAATTTAAGGAGTTGCTGGCTGTGGTCCTGAGCGCCAACAAAGAGAAGTCCTTCTAACTGGCTGTTATAGTCTATAAGTTGATTGGCCAGATTGGCGAAGCGGGTATTGACTAGTTCTTCGGGCGTACCCACGTTTTGGCGATAAGACAGGCGGAAGCTGCCAACGATAGGCGGGAGAAAGTGATCGCGGGCAGGAAATTCACCGCCGTAGCGCCCCTGGGATTTGGGAGGATAGTGTCCGGCGATGATTACATTCTGGTCCTGGTTCTCTTCAATGGCGCTGATGATCTCATCTAGGGCAATGGCGGGGTCGGCGAAATCGCAATCCGCATCCGATGGCACCGGTTTATCGTACGGGTGGTTCCACCACTGGGTGTTGATCATCATGAGGAGGACCGTAGGGGCCAGTTCCACAAACTCGGGACCAGGGCATCCTTTATCGAGGGGCCAGTGGAGGTTGTCCAGCTGCTGGTCTTCCAGGTAATCTTCCAGGGCCTTGACGCAGCTTAGGCCGTTCTTACCGGATTTATCCCAGTCCCGGTCTCCGGGAATGAGGTAGAATTCGGTACCGGGGTTATTACGGATGAGCTGGAGGACGGGGGTGAGCGTTGGGAATACCTCAGGTCCGTTATTCTGGTCCTTATCATAGCCAATCATGGCTTCGGTACACTCGGGGAAATAGTCACCGGCAAAGAGTACGGTGGCGGGGTCTGCTGGGTTGTTCAGGCGCTGCTGCAGAGAAGTGTAGATGGCCGGATCTGCGTCGGCAGTATTACCAGCGACAAGGAGGCGGAGTTGGCCGCAGAGGATGGTGGGAGCGAAAAAGAATAATGTGGCAAAGAGAAATATCTTATTCATAATAATGTGGGATAGGATAGCTATCAGAAGGCAAGAGCGTAGCCATGGTGTTCAGCATTGGGTGGATCTCAGATGTTCCCATAATATGAACATTTTTCACAATCTACACCAGAATCAAAAGGAGTAAGAATTTATAGCAACAAATTGGAGCGTTAAAAACGACGATTTATGGCGAAGCCGGACGCTGCTGAGCTTATCGAAGTACAGGTGTAGCGCAAGGTAAAGGGCCAATAAACAAAGCCCCGCCACTCCATCAAGGAGCAGCGGGGCTTGTTTCGCAGCCTTCAGGCTGCTGTTCAACGGCCTTCAGGCCGCAGCGTTACTTAACAACCACCATCTTCTTAGAAGCAGTGAA
>JBLIGS010000055.1:0-13166 GCA_047637095.1 Neolewinella sp.
GTATCGAAGTAACCTGTGATGACCTTGGTAACTTGCCAGTTCGCGTTTACGCGATTGCTGACAACGGCACTGCTGATTACTGTTCAGTAGTCGTAGAAGTACAGGCCTTCCAGGAAGGGTTGTGTGGCGGTGGCGACGGTGGAAACCTAGCCGGTACCATCATGACGCAGGCGGAAGCCGCAGTTGAAGGTGTTGAGGTGACCCTTACGGGCGCAGAGGACATGGACGTAATGGTCGTGACTAACGAGAACGGTCAGTTCGCTTTCGTTAACCTGCCAAGCCAAGCGGACTACACAGTTCAGCCGGAAAACAACGTAGCTGTAAACCTCTCTAAGGTAACAGTAGCCGACGTTGTGATGATTGGAAATGTCATCCTTGGCATTACTGGTTTTGACAATAACTACGATTACCTAGCAGCCGACGTAGACCAGTACCTGAGCGTAGGCGACATGGTATCTATCCAGCGCGTAATCCTCGGTCTTGACAACAACTTTGCATCTGGCGAAAGCTGGGGCTTTGTTCCTGCCGGTGTTGACGTAAGTGACCCATACTCAGAAGCCTTCCCGGGTGTTTACAACGTAAACAACCTTACAGCTAACATTCTTGATGCTGACTTCGTAGGCTTCGCTTACGGTGACGTAAACAGTGTTGGTCGTTCTTCTGCTTCTTTGGAAGTTGAAAACGCTCAGCTTGAAGCTGGTCAGAACCACGTAATGGCAATCTCCGGCGCTGAGCTGGCGGGCTTCCAGGGTACCCTGGAGCTTGCTGCTGGCCTTGAGCTTATTGACGTTACCTACGAAGGCGACGGCGCACTGAACCTGAACAACGCCGCCTCCGGCCAGATCGCGATGATCTTCCGTACGGCAGCGATGGTAATGGTTGAAGTCCGTGCTACAGAAGCTGGTCTTCTGAGCGAGCTGGTAAGTTTGAGTGACAACATCACCCTGTCCGAAGGCGTCAATGCCAACGGAACGGGCGGTGCCTTGAACCTTGCGTTTAACTCCGACTTTGCACCTGCGTCCGCGGTAAATGCACTACTACAGAATACACCTAACCCGGTTATCAAGGAAACGACCATCCGCTTCATGCTTGCTAATGCTGGCCCTGCCACGCTGACGCTTCACGATGCTACCGGCCGTATTCTTTCCACGCAAAAGCTTGAAGCTACTGCTGGTCTGAACCTGGTTGAATTAACCAATCTTACCAGTACTGGTGTGATCACTTACACGCTTGTCGCGGGTGATTTCTCCGCTACGAAGAAGATGGTGGTGGTTCGGTAAAGAACTCCCGTTTTCCGTAAATTTATGTCCTGCCACTCAACTGAGTGGCAGGACTTTTTTATGCTGCACTAGTGCTTTACAGCTTCTTCCCTTCAAACGGAACTTCCCATTTCCACAGGTCCTGTGCGGCATCGCTCCTTGGAAAGACTGCCCGGGCTTCTGCCTCATGACCGTCAGTATGCTCATAACGGGTGCTGAAGTGCCCCATGATCAGTCGGCCAGCTTTGGCATCACGAGCGGTTGTCGCAGCTTGTTTGGCGGTGGAGTGGCCCTTCTTTATGGCATCTTCAAGCATGTCCTCCAGGAAGGTCGCTTCATGGTAAAGGAGGTCAACCCCTTTTACGTAGTCTGCGAGTTCGGGGAAATAAATAGTGTCAGAGCAGTAGGCAAAACTCCGGGGTGGGGGAGAGGGGGTGGTAAGCTCAGCGTTTGGTACTACCGTTCCGTCAGGGGAGATAAGGTCGTTTCCTGCCTTAATTGCCTTGATCTGTTGGTAGGGGATATTGAATTCTGATATTTTTTCCTTCCGGATATTGGCGGGCCTGACTTTCTCCCGTAGGAGGTAGCCGTTGGTAGGGACGCGGTGTTGGAGGGGGAAGGCGAAGACTTCTAGGTTACCTATGTCGGGGAGCTGAGCAAAAGCTGTGGCCTCGTAAGTCTCGAAGCGGAGTTCGTAGGACATCGGGTAGCGGTCCAGTTCAAAGAGGGCACTCAGGCGCGGACGCAGGGGCAGGGGAGAGACAACGGTCAGCGGAGCCTTTCTACCATTGAGGGAAAGGCTACTCAGAAGCCCTGGTAGCCCGAAATAATGATCGCCATGTAAGTGGCTGATAAGAATTGTTGAACAGCGGCCCATACTTAGACCGGCCTGCTTAAGTTGTAGCTGTGTGCCTTCACCGCAATCAATTAGTACATCCGTAGTCTCCGTACGAAGGAATACCCCGGAGCAATGGCGGCCGGGGATGGGAACGGCACCTGAGGTGCCGAGGACGGTTAGTTCGAATCGCACGGTGAATAGTCTAGTAGTCAGATAATCAATTGTCCTCCGTGTAGGAATACAGAATTCGAGTAGGAGGACAAAAGATACTGGAGAAAAGAGACAGGACGTTGGAGGCTACCGCACGTTGGAGTCAAGTAGTCTGTCAGTCAAGCAGTCAGCTACCGCACGTTGAAGTCAAGCAGTCTGTCAGTCAAAACAGTTAGATCGTCTGGTAAGACTGCTTGACTATTTTGACTGACGGACGCTCTGACTATTCTTCGCCGTCTCCCTGAAGGTCCCGCTGAAGTTCTTCCATCATAATGAAGTCGCTGGACTCGGATACGGTTGGGAGGATAGTCAGTACAGAGTCAACCTTGGATATTTCTACCAGGCGCTTTACTGCTGGGTGGTCAACACCGGTCACTACAAAAGTGCCGAGGTTGGTCCATAGGCGGCGGGCGGTAAGAATAGCACTAAGGCCGGAACTGTCGACGTACTTGACGGAGCTAAGGTCGAGGATAAGGTTGTTGATGCCCTCGTTGGCGAGGATCACAAACTCAGACTTAAGCTGTGGAGCAACGGAGGAGTTTAGATTCTCATCTTCCGGCTTGATTAGGCTGTAGCGCTCCTGCTTGTCAATGCTGAATTTCATGTCGTAATAATTTTGCTGTAAAGGTAGTTTTTTTGAAGAACAAACTTCATGCCGCTGTTTGTGATAAGCAGGGAATAGCTTTTGGCGACAGTATTTCATGGGCTAGATTACCAACTAATTCTCTTATAGCTTGTTTCTTTGGGTAAAGTGTATCTGCTGCCTAATAAAATGACAGGCATCGGGCGAAATGTCAGGTTTTTTTGTCAGTCGATTGGTAGTGGCACGGTTCTTACCCCTAAGCAGATAATTTTGGACAAGGTTGGGAACATTGCTTTAATACCCTTTACTTGCACCTGCGTCCGCGCCCCAATGAGGGCAAGTGAGCTGCTTTCACTATCAAACGAAAAATATCTATAAAATGAATCCCAGCCAACGAGAATTCAATCCCGAGATAAAGAAGGCCATGGCCCGCGGGAAAATTGAAGCTGAAAAAATGGGCCACGGTTATGTGGGCCCCGAGCACTTGCTTCTTGGTGTACTGAGTCTTCCGAACACACTCGCTAACCGGGTGCTGCAAAATCTTGCGGTTGATATTGAAGCCCTCCGAGATACCGTCCGTGAAAATATTCACCGGAACGGTGGTCAGAGCAGTGGTCATACCATTTCTCAGCTTCCCCTTAATGACAAGGCCGACCGGGTATTGAAGGTGACTTTCCTTGAAGCGAAAGCACTGAAGACAACCGTGGTTAGCCCTGAGCACCTTATCTTATCTATTCTGCGTAATAAAGAACTACCTGCAGCGAAAATCCTGCGGCAGTTTGAAGTAGAGTATGAAATTTACAAAGCTGAACTCGATTACGTGAAAGACGAAAAAGATTTTACTGAAGACACTACTTCGCCTCTCGCTCAAGCTCCAGGAGACGACGAGCAGTATGAAGACGGTGATGACCAAGGCCGTGGAGGATTCCAGGGCGGCGGTGGCCAAGGCAGCCAAGGCCGCGGCAAAGGCGGTTCTAAGAGCCGTACGCCCGTTCTGGACAACTTTGGGCGTGATATTTCTACACTCGCCGACGAAGGTCGTCTCGACCCCATTATTGGCCGGGAAACTGAAATTGAACGCGTAAGTCAGATACTCAGCCGTCGTAAGAAGAATAACCCCATCTTAATCGGTGAGCCGGGTGTTGGTAAAACGGCCATTGTGGAAGGCCTTGCCCTCCGAATTAAAGACAAAAAGGTATCCCGTACGCTTTTTGGAAAGCGCATTGTGATGCTCGATCTCGCAGCTCTTGTGGCCGGTACTAAGTACCGTGGCCAGTTTGAGGAGCGGATGAAAGCCATCATGACGGAACTGGAAAAAAGCCGTGACGTGATCCTCTTCATTGATGAGATTCACACGATTGTTGGTGCCGGTGGTGCTACTGGCTCGCTTGACGCCAGCAACATCTTCAAGCCCGCCCTCGCAAGGGGTGAACTCCAATGTATTGGTGCTTCCACGCTGGACGAATACCGCCAGCATATCGAAAAAGATGGTGCCCTTGACCGTCGCTTCCAGAAGGTATTGGTAAATCCACCAAGCCCCGAAGAGGCCATCCACATCCTCAATAACATTAAGGCTAAGTACGAAGAGTTCCACAACGTGAACTACTCCGACGCGGCCATTGAAGCCTGTGTTAAGTTCAGTGATCGGTACATCACGGACCGTTTCCTGCCGGACAAGGCCATTGACGTTCTTGACGAAGTGGGCGCCCGTACCCACATTAAGAACATTACCGTTCCTGCCAACATCGAAGACGCGGAAGCTAAGATCGAAGAAGTCCGGGAGCAGAAGAATGCCGCCGTTAAAGGCCAGCAGTATGAGAAAGCTGCTGACCTCCGTGACCAAGAGAGCAAGCTTCAGCGTGCGCTCGAAGAAGCAAAACTTGAGTGGGAGGAGGAATCCAAAACCCGCCGCTACCCAGTAAACGAAGAAGACATCGCCGAAGTCGTTTCCATGATGACGGGCATCCCCGTTAACCGCGTTGCTCAGAATGAGAGCAAGAAGCTGGTTGGCATGGCTGATGACTTGAAAGGAGCCGTGATTGGACAAGACAATGCCATTGAAAAGGTGACCAAGGCCATCCAACGTAACCGTGTTGGCCTCAAAGATCCTAAGAAGCCGATCGGTACTTTCATCTTCCTCGGTCCAACCGGTGTAGGTAAGACGGAGTTGGCCAAAGTTCTGACGAGGTACATCTTCGACAGCGAAGACAGCCTGATTCGTCTCGACATGTCTGAGTACATGGAGAAATTCAGTGTTAGCCGCCTGATTGGTGCGCCTCCGGGATACGTGGGCTATGAAGAAGGTGGTCAGTTGACTGAGAAAGTACGCAGGAAGCCTTACAGTGTCATCCTACTGGATGAGATTGAAAAGGCACACCCAGATGTATATAACATTCTCCTGCAGGTACTGGACGATGGCCAACTGACGGACGGCATGGGCCGAAAGGTGGACTTTAAGAACACCATGATCATCATGACTTCCAATATTGGCGTACGCCAGTTGAAAGACTTTGGTCAAGGAGTCGGCTTTGCTACCAGTAGTAGGAAAGAAAATGCTGAGGAGAACTCTAAGGCCGTTATCAATAGCGCCCTGAAGCGGACCTTCTCGCCGGAATTCCTTAACCGTATCGACGACATTGTCATCTTCAATAGCCTTGATCAGGACAACATCTTCAAGATCATCGACATTGCTCTTGCAGATCTCTACAAGCGCCTTGACGGACTTGAATTCTCCATGGCATTGGATGAAGCTGCGAAGAAATTCGTGGCTGAAAAAGGGTTCGATCCTCAATTTGGTGCGCGTCCATTGCACCGTGCCATCCAGAAGTACATCGAAGATCCATTGGCTGAGTTCATTCTCAACAACAACCCTGAAGGTGGAGCTAAGCTTGTAGCCGTTCTGAACGAGGACAAAGATGGTTTGGACATCACCCAGGAGGAAGCCATCAGTTCTGACGTCGAGAAGTAGTACTTTATTAGTGTTTTGAAGGAGAATTTGGCCTCAGATCAAATAATACCCTTCTGAACGACTAAAATTTGGCGGAACCGGAGAAAATGTCTCCGGTTCCGCCTATTTTTACCGCGTTCTTAAAAGGCAATGGAACTAAACCTCTTGCAAAAGCCTTATAAGTAATAGCTTATCGAGAGTCGCACGTGACATTACTGTCCTTGGATTCTAATCTTTTAATAAAAATACCGAAATACTTGGGTAGAAGAAGAGGCGGCGGCCGTAAACGTACCTTCCGCAGGGAGGACACCGCACCAAAACATCGTATTAATGATATGATCCGCGTACCAGATGTACGTCTGGTAGGCGAAAACATTGCCGAAGTTGCCG
Source organism: Neolewinella sp. (assembly GCA_047637095.1). Classification (GTDB taxonomy): domain Bacteria; phylum Bacteroidota; class Bacteroidia; order Chitinophagales; family Saprospiraceae; genus Neolewinella. The sequence goes on from JBLIGS010000055.1 coordinate 6,228, forward strand.
AGGAGCTTGATCTTAAGATCTCTGCAGGTGAAGTTTACGAATCTCGCCTGGTGAAACAGTGGGCCCGTAACGTTGAACTTGACCTTGTTGAGATTAGCCCTAACGCTGAGCCACCCGTTGTAAAAATCATTGACTACAAGAAATTCCTTTACCAGCAGAAACAGCGGGAAAAGGAAATGAAGGCGAATACCGTTAAAACGGTAGTCAAGGAAGTTCGTTTCGGCCCTAACATGGGAGATCACGACTTCCTGTTTAAGCTTCGCCATGCGCGGGAATTCCTTGAGGATGGTGCCAAAGTAAAAGCATACGTTCACTTCCGTGGCCGGTCCATTGTCTTTAAAGACCGTGGCGAGCTACTCCTACTTCGTTTCATGAAGGAACTGGAGGATGTTGGTACCGCTGAGGCGATGCCGAAAATGGAGAAGCGCCGGATGAACGTAATGATCCAGCCTAAGAAGTCTGCAAAGTCTCTTGCTGCCAAGAAGAAAGCGGAAGCTGCCAGGAAGGGTGTCAAGGTTGAACCAAAAGTAGATGTAGATCTTACCATCGTTGAAGGCGAAGAGGAATAAATCTTATCCCTTTAAACGGTACGAATCTTGATAGAAGATTCAAATTGAAAACCCCGGTTAGCGAAAGCTGACCGGGGTTTTTATGTTTTATACTTATTCTGTTCCAGAACTGGAGAACATCGTCTACCAATCCTCAGCAAAAGCTTTGTTGAAAATTTTCTCATTGATTAGGTCAAGGATTTCCTCAATAGCTTCGTCCTGGACGGAGGCTAGTGTTTGCTCGCCCGGGAAGTTGAAGACGTCGGAGAAGTTCTGTTTCCAGCCTTCAGCGTCCGGGTTCTTGAGGTCCTTGTATTCAACGGCGACGACAATCGTCAGGCGATTGAGGCGGGAAAAGGCTGCTGTTTCGTTTCCTGGGGCAGCGCCTTCTGCGGATATCCGAAAGTCAACGAGGGTTCCGGTGAGTTGAATGTCGGGGTCGTCGTCGGTGATGAGGAGGCGGGCTTCATCCCGCACCTTATCCCGAAGCTTCTCCGTAATATCGATGTAGAGGGTAGGGGGAGCGCCCAGGGCGTTGTCCACAAAGATGGGGACGTAGGCTTTTTCCACGCCTTCAGGAATTGATATGCCTCGAAAGGAATAACAAGCGGTCAGCACAGACGCAGTAATGAGGAGGACAAAAAGTCTTGAGATAGTTTGCATAAAGGCCTGGTAAAAGATAACTATATGGATAATGCCTTCGAGGCGGTTTTTGTGGCTTGGGCAAAGGTAGGTTTATCCTTGGGTGTTCCGGGCGACCAAAAACAACGATACCCTCCGGAATTTCCAAAGGGTATCGTTTATATATTCATTCATGCGCCCCGAAGGGGCTTGTAAAACTTAGATAATATTTAAGCCAAAAGGCTTTTAGGTGTTATTGGTTTGGTCTATTTATGCTGCACTACTGCGTAGTGTCTCCATATCACGGACGAGAATGCGTCCACGGTTGAAGTAAATCAGATTTTCTTTGCGTAACTCGTTGAGGACGAGGGTTACGGTCTGGCGGCTGGTACAGGTGATGTTGGCGATGTCCTGGTGAGTAAGGCTATGCTTCAGGAGCATTTCGTAGCCAACCCGGCGGCCGCGCTCGGCTACCACTTCGTGGAGGAAGCTAACGATGCGGCTGCGCGCATCTTTGAAGATCAAGTTCTCCAGTTTGTTTTCGGCAGCCATCATGCGCTGACCAAAAAGGTGGAGGACCTGCTGGCTGAGGGTAGGGTTCTGTGAAAGAATCCGCTGGAAATCAGCAATACGGATGGTGTAGAAGTGAACTTCTTCCTTCAACGACTGAGCCGTCTCATTACGAGTAGATTCACCAACAAGGGCAAGTTCTCCGAAAATAGCTTCCGGGTGAATCAGCTGCTTGATCACTTCCTTGCCTTCCCGGCTGTGTGTACTGATCTTGACAGCACCTTTACAGAGTAGGTAAATATGCTCACTGGTTTCACCTGGTTGGTAAATAACGGAGTAGCGGGGCTTCTTGCGCAGCTCCATTGCCTCACTCATGCGCTGCTTTTCATTTTCAGTCAGGGCATCAAAAAGGTCAAATTGTTCGAGAAGTGTGATCTTAGCAGCGTTTTTCATGAATGGTAGAGCTTTGTTATCAGAAAAAGGAGAATGGAATTTGGCTAAAGTGGTGGTTTGCCTATTGTTTCGTGCCTCCTATACTGTACTAACCCCGATTTAGCTGCCTCCCCCTAAGGAGGCAGACAATTGTTTTGAAAAAAGATTTTGTCGGCCTGCTTGCGGTATGTAGCTACGTTTAATAGTGACCTTACTTTAGGTTCATCAATGCTACTCGTTGAAGGGCCAGTATACTGAGCGCATCCTTGATCCTTCCATCTAAGGTCATGGCAATAGCTTCCTCCAATGGAATCCGCCGAAGCTGTAACTCTTCTGTGTCTTCCGGTTCTGCCTCTTCCTGCCGGAGCCCTCGTGCGACAAAGGCCACGCCGTATTCGTTGGTGACGGAGTTGCTGAGGTGGAATTCCATGACTTGCTCCCAGCTTTCAGCAACGAGTCCCGTTTCTTCTTTCAATTCGCGTTGGGCAGTCGTTAGTGGGTCAGTGCCGACGGGGCAGCCGCCTTCTGGAATCTCCCATTCGTAGGAGCCCAATGCGTAGCGGTATTGGCCGACCAACCAGGTGTATCCTTCCTCGTCGATGGGGACAATACCAATGGCATGGTTTTTAAATTTGACCAAGCCGTAGATACCGGGAGTACCAGCTGGGGTAAGGACTTCGTTGTGCTCAACTTTGATCCAGGGGTTTTCGTAGGGTGTGTGGGTGGAGAGTGTAGTCCAGGGGTTTTTCATTTGGAGCGGGTTGCGGGTTCCGTCGTTGAAGACAGGATAAAGAAACGCTTCTTTAGCTAGTGCTGAGTCAGGTGCGGAGCAATTACAATATCTACCACTCAGTGCTAATCTCTAAATGCTAATATTTGAATATGGGCGCGGACGCAGGTGCAAGGAATGTTAAAAGAAGCAAGGTTAAGTACTCGGACAAAATTAATCGCACCATCCTGCTCGGCATCTTTTGAGCCTGAACTTCGTTGAAAAGCCTCGCCAACACTACGGTGTTGCCTGCGTTTTTCGCCTCGTCCAGACTCAAAATATACCAGATCAAAATGTCGCATTAATTCTGTTCGAGTACTTAGTAATTCAAAACCACCTCCATACCTATATAATTGCCCCGTTGGATACCACCGATGCCTTCCTGGCTGTGGTGAAGACTCAGCCGGCCATCGGCTGGCAACTCACCCCGGTCTCCTGAGGTTGCCACATAGTGAAGGCCAAGCTTAACCTTGCCCGGCAATAGGTGGTAATTCAGACCACTACTAATCACCAGCTCCTCACCCCCCAAATAGTTGGTGGCAACAACAGAAGGGTAATCCTCCAACGCAGTTGCAGACCGAAAGCGATAAACCATCAACGAAGGCTCCAGGAAACGCTTTGTCTCGCTGCCTTTACGAGAGGCTTCAACGTTGAGCCCCGTGCGGAACATAAAGGTTGAAAAGAGGCAGAAAAAGATAAGTAAGTGTTTGCGCATCAACGGGAGTTTTTTTTGGTAGGGATTGGAGGAGGGAGATTGTTTAGGTGAAGGGAAAAAAGGTGATGGTGCTGGTAATTATAGGGTTCTTCAGCCAGTAATTTGAAATTCAGGCTAAAGGCCCATGACTGCGACGTTTTCCCTAACGGTGCTTCGCACCTTATTCCTTTATGCTATACCGCTCCACGCGGGGTCCCTCTTTGGGCTTCGCTGCCAATTCGTGATCAAAGAGCCCAGTGACCATCCTTGCTTTTCAATTTTCCATTGTACCTGTACCTCGACTATGCTCGGCATAAACCAGACCTCCGGTCTGCGTGGCCAAGCCGAAAAACCGAAAAACCGAATGTCCGATAAATCAGACGGCCTCCCTCAATTCCCCGAAATCTAGTCCATCAAAAAACCGAAAAACCGAATGTCCGATAAATCAGACGGCCTCCCTCAATTCCCCGAAATCTAGTCCACCGAACACCGATAAACCATAAACTTCCCATTGTCCGCCACCTCAATAACCTCTTCAAACAACCGGTCGAGGTGGGTAACATAATTCAGGTGCCGGTTGGCAACGACCACAAAATGTCCCCGTTCCGTCAGCTTTGTCTTCGCTTCTTTAAACAGCTCAATCGTCGGCTCAATCGCATTTTTATGCCCATCATGAAATGGAGGATTGGTGACGATCAGATCAACGGTCCCGTCGGCAATTGATGACAGGTTGGCGCTGAGGTGAACCTCCGCCTTCAGTACATTTTGGCTCGTCGAAGCGACGGCCGCAGCGGAAACCTCCGTTGCCAACAACCGGGAACCAGCAAATTGGCCTCCCAATTGGTCAAGAATAACCCCGTTCCCTGAACCGATGTCTAGGATAGCCGCTACATTGGAAATGCCGGCAAGTAGGTGATTCGTTTTAAACTCGTCCAGCAAATACTGGGTAGCATAGTCGATGTGCTTGGCGGAGAACACACCGTAATATTGGTAGTAATTCGTCTCCCGGTAAGCTACCTGTCGGTACAGCTCCTCCGGGATTTTACCAGGCTTCAAGTCTGCCAGAATCAATAGCCTTGCTTTCTTATAAGCCCGGCTCTGATTGACCGTGCCCGCATATTTCTCTGCAATCTCCACCATCTTAGGGCTGAAGTGGCGGGTTTGAAAGGCAGCGGCAATGCGCCGTCCTGGGCCAGCCGTGAAGGTTGCGCTGGCCAAGTATAACTCAAATAGGTCCAACGATTTGGGGACTTGCATCAGTACCAATTCCCGTTCCGCTGCCAGCGGCAGCATGGGAGAGGCAATCGTTGGTAGCTTCCTCCCTTCGTGTTCCACCTCCAGCAGGTGCTGCAGTGCTGCAGTGTTGTGGCCAACGTTGTCGGAAACGAAGACGCGGTCTACTCCGTAAAGGCAGGTAGACAGCACCCCGTCGCGGTCGTGGTAGACCGCCAGCGCCGGCAAAGGCTGGCCTTCGTACTGTTCGTAGGCCCAGTTCAGCAGCAGTTCATCTGCTGGCTTTATTTTGGGAGTATCCCTAGTGCCGCCGAGGGCATCAAAAGGAAAGGAGAAGGATTCTTCGCGGTAGGAAATTTTGGGCATGTGGTGAAGGTATAGTTGGCCCGGCCACTTAAGGTGGTTTTTTAAAGACTTCCTAAAATTTAATACCCTTCACATTGAGCAGGAAACGAGCCCGGGACTGCTAAGTAACGGAAGAGAGGATACTTCAACCGTACACTAAAAAAGCCCCGATTCTCAGATGAGAACCGGGGCTTTACCCGTTTTGCTCCGAAGAGCTGAAGTGGAGGCGGGGAGATTTGAACTCCCGTCCAGCGAAAGCGCAAAGTAGCTTTCTACACGCTTATTAACCATTTAAATTTTCGAGCGCAGAAGAGATCGGTTAACCTCTCATTTCCGAACCTTAAGTCTTTTATCTTACCTCCTACTCAGACCAGGGCAGGAAGCCAGTACCAAAGGGGTAAGGCGGCTTGATGTGTATGGTACCTCAATCATGCGGCCTATGGAAGCTAGGGTACCTAAAGTAAATTAGGCTGCCATAGCATAGCTGGGAGTGCCAACTAGAGTATGATCATTATTTTTTACGGAGTAACTGATCATGCTCCGGCGTGCTTACTAAAACGCTCACTTCCCTGTCGATTCCGGTACGCCCCCGTTAGGGCTCCGCCTGGGTAGTGCGGACCTTCAGTAAGCAAACATAGCCGGTATTCTGATAGTTGCGTAGGGAGGTAGGAAAAAATTCGATAATTCCAGGGAAATGGCCTAATGATCTGTGCGTCTGGATTATGTGGGAGGAAAATTAAGGATGCAAATTTTTCTGACTGGATGGATTTACACAGAAGAGTAGGGCGGCCTCCTACGATGACAACCCGCAACTTTCGCAACCCGCAACCCGACTACTTAACCCTCGTCCTAAACATCTCCCGTTCCCCATCCTTAAGCGAAAGGAAGCCGACCAATTCGTCTCCCTGTCTAATCGGGCCAACGCCCTCGGGGGTGCCGGTAAAGAGGAGGTCGCCTTTTTGGAGGCGGAAGAACTGGCTGACGTAGCAGATCAACGTGGTCAGGTCGAAGATCATATTGCGGCTGTGGCCGTGTTGGACTTCGACACCGTTTTTCTCCATCCGGAACTCGACGTCGTTGACGTCGGAGAAGTTGTCGGGGGCGAAGAACTCGGTGCCGATGGGGGCGGAGTTGTCGAAGCCCTTGGCGATTTCCCAGGGGTGGCCTTTGCTCTTGAGTTCGTCCTGAAGATCTCGGGCGGTGAGGTCCAAGCCGAGGCCGATGGCGCCGACGTAATCCATTGCAAACTGCGGCTGGACGTGGCGGCCGTTCTTGGCAATCTTAATCACCAACTCGGTTTCGAAGTGGATGTTCTGGCTGTATTCCGGGTAGTAAAACGGCTTGTTGTTTGGTAGGATGGCCGTTGGTGGCTTCATGAAAACCATCGGTTTTCCTGGGGCTTTGTTACCGAGCTCGGCGGCGTGGGCGGCGTAGTTGCGGCCGATGCAGAAGATCTTCATAGTGGGGGATTGGTAGGTTGGTTCGTTTGTACTTTGGGCTGCCGCATGTTGGAGGCGGACTAGTTTGACTGCTTTACGGATGTGGGCGCGGACGCGGGTGCAAGGTAGGGTAGAGGAGCGGGGCTTTAAAACCTGTAGTCTGATGGACTTCATAATTTAGCACCGGCTTCAGCCGGTAAAAGGTCTATCAAATCTATCCTCCGCAGTGAAAAGCAGATAGAGGTTATAACCCGGCACAAATAACCAGCCCTCGAGGATCATAAATGTCTTCAAGGTAAACCGGGCGTGGTTCTCGTGTTACTTGACCTTCCACCCCGTCTCTTTCAA
>JBLIGS010000056.1:0-13106 GCA_047637095.1 Neolewinella sp.
ATGCTGGCGACGATCAAGGCTACGCGGGCGCTTGGGCAGGCGCCTAGGCCGGACCGGCAGCTTGGGGCTTGGCAGTCTTACAGCGTCACGGCGCACTCCAAAATCGGCGATGCGCAGCGGAAGGCCATGTCCCGGATGACGGTGCCTTCCAAACAGGATTGGCAGACGGTTGAACGCGCTAAGGTGCTGATTGATGGTTTTGAGGTGGAGGTACGGGGTTTTACCCGCAATGCCTGGGAGCCATTTGCTGCTAAGTTGGATAAGGTGGGTTTGTTTCCGGGGGTGGAGTAGCTTCCTTACCGTGGGGCTGTTTTTTGGGCGCGGCCAACGGAGTTGGCGTTTATGCTGAGCGAAGCCGAAGTACGGGTGCAATGATGGTTTTTAAGGCAGGGAGTGGCCAGGTAGCCCTACGAACGGACAGGGAAAGAGGTTCGCTCATCGGCTAAATAGGCCTTCACCCGGCCGATGCAGCCTCCGGCTGCGAGAGATGATCATCGCGCGCTCGGAGAGCGTATCGACCAGGCAATCACTCCCACTTCAAGTATTTCCGCCAGTTGTGCTGCTCTTCGAACCCCAAAACCTCACGGATTTTCCGGTTTGAATACAATGCTTCATGCTCCCCCAATTCGCGGGTAATCGGCACACCAGGGAAGAACCGTTCTGCCAGTTCTTTGCTGGGAATAACCGCACCATTGTGATCGTTTCCGGCATTGAAAACCTGGTAGCCGAGGCCGTCTTTCTGCAAACACAAGTTCACAATTTGGCCCAGGTCACGCGCATCGATGTAACAGAAGGCGTTCCTCCGGCGCACTTCAGGATTCTTAAGGTAAGCAGGAAACAGCTCAGCGTATTCGTGCGGCTCAATCACATTCCCGATGCGGAGCGCGTAAATGTCAAAGCCTGAACGCCGCTGGAAGCTGCGTGCCGTCTTCTCATTTACAACCTTCGATAATCCGTAACTGTCCATGGGGTCAACGTCGTAGTCTTCCTCCAAAGGCAGGGAATGGGGATTGGTTTTGCCATCTGAGAAACAGACGCCGTAGGTCGTCTCTGACGAGGCAATGATAATCTTCTTAATGCCAAGCTTAACCGCTGCCTCAATCACATTGTAGGTCCCCATGGTATTGACCCTGAACGTTTCATTATCAGGGAGGAGTAAGATCCTGGGTACGGCAGCAAAATGGACTACCGCGTCAAATTTCGGCACGCCATTACCCGGTTCTAATTCGTCGAACCCGGCGTAGGAACTCATGGCGTTAAACACCTGTCCGGAATCTGTAATGTCAGCGACCAGGTTATCTACTCCTGGGATGTCCAATGGTACGAGGTCTACATTCATCACCCGGTGTCCTTGGTCTAAGAGGTAGGCTATCGCGTGTTTTCCTGCTTTGCCGGAGCCTCCGGTGAAGAATATTCGTTTTGGGGTCATTTTTTCTACTTAAGTACTCGGACAAAATTAAACGTAGTGAAGGTTATGTAATTTAATTGATCGAAGCGTTACCGCTCATCTCTATTCGCATCTGGAGATGCTCAACCCAACCTACGACCAACTCCCCCTTTCTCCCTAACTCCTCTGCTCCGCGTGAAAAATTGACTTGTGTCCCAACCGAAGGAGGATTTTCTTCCCGACCATCAAATCTTAATCACTTTAAAGTTCGCTTTAAAGCCCTGGTTAAAGCACCTAACAAAATAACTTCCCGGAGCATGCTTGTTCAATGAGATCATTGCCTTCAACTCACCATCAAGGCTTAAAGCCGATTCACGCTGAACCAGCCTTCCGAGGTAATCATAGATTTCAACATTGATGGTGCCACCTACATTGAAAGCCTCGGCTACCTCAATTACGAACACATCGTTCGTAGGATTAGGATACACTTTGATCTCACCTGAGTAAATAGCAGCTGTACTATTGATGACGTCGAAATTGATTTCAACGGCCTCTTGATAGGTACAAGTCTCGAGTACATCCTTAACTACCACCTGGTAATCCCCTTCCATTAGGTTGGAGAAGACGTTGCCGCTAAAGAAATTTTCGCCTCCATCAATGCTGTACGAATATGGTTCGAATCCAGAGGTAGGGGTGATTGTAATCATACCATCTGCCGTATCATCATCGGTAGCGTGGGTGATTTCTACTTCAGCTGCGAAGAAGCAACCTTCTCCATTTGGACAGAACAACTCTTCAACCTCGCCTCCAAAGTTGCCGTCATTGGCTACCAGGGTGTCACCAACTGAGTTTAGGACGAGGAAGTCCCCTTCACCAAATCCACAACAAAGGCCATCTCCAGCTGAATCGAAGAGGACCAGAGAGAAACATGAACCGTAGTCCACACAAATGTCCTCACGAATGCCTTCATCACCGTTGTTTAAGCTTCCGGAGGCAATAAGCTCGTTGTTTGGCACATCGTACAGTTGCCACGACGTTTCCTGAGGATAGTCATCTGCGTTAATAATAAAAGTGATGTTGTCGTAAATCAAACCTAGGTCAATACCACTGAGGACAGCGTTGTTGTTCTCGCTCACTGCATCTGGCTGGCCATTTACACGCAATAACTTTAGGCTGACTTCATTATTACTCGGCTGTATGTTTTCAGTGACCAAGAATACTACTTCCGCCTCCACCAAGTATGGGATGTTGAAGCCATAATTAACCGTGTCTACGATTAGTCCATTCACCGTGACTTCAATCTCTGTATTATTGAAAGTCGATTCGCCATAGTTGGTTACGATGGCTGTAACCTCTAGCTCATTACCACATCTCCCGACTGCTCCTTCAGCTAAGATGCCCCCCTCTAAAAAGTGAAGCTTGCTTAAGACGGTGTTTAATGTATCGTTGCCGGCGTACCCATCAGTAGGATGTGAAACGATGAGGCTTATATCGTAATCACCAATCGCTGAAAAGTCCTGTGGAATTACAAACTGGTATTCGTCAGAAACGCGAGGACTCAGCTCTTCGTTAATCGTTAAGGTTTCAACGACTAGGCCATCGACTAGGAGATCAATTTTAAAATCATTCATTGCCTCTAGTCCTTGGTTGGCAATTCTGGCGGTGACCAATTCAGCATCGCCTAGGCTGGAAGAGTTTCGTGGATTGACAATCTCAACAGCGGCTAAGTCATAGGTGGCCTTAATGTCCGCCCAAAACGAAACCCAGGGCCTTGCTTGCTTGATGATTAGTCGATCATCGACCGTTACCTTGTACTCTATATCCATTCCAAAACCTTCCGCCCCTACTACATTATAGCGTATCGCAAATTCGTCGTGAATTACGCCAAGGTAATCCCTCATTAGGTCTAGGTACTCTTCTCCCATCACCAACTCCCCGTCGGGAACTAAATTAGAATTCCTTAAAACAAAGTAGCCTTCGCTGGGGTCTTGGCCCAGCAGTATTTCTTCAGGGACCGTGTTGGCCTCAGGATTGGTAATCAGTGATTCTCCCACCTGGGTATTCAGGTAGAAGGTGTTCTCCGTTAGGTAAACAGGGTCAATACTGACGCCTACACCGTTAGACTTCTCCTCTTCATAGTTGGGGTGACATAATATCCCCATAGCCGCAATATCATGATCTATGCGGTAGAAGTCTCGCTCATCAAAAGCCCTAAAATTCCACATGCTGGCGTATACCTGCTTAACCGATTTGGAGATATGCCCCTCCTCCGGATGCTGGGTTTTAGAGGTGTACAGGCCCGCTCCGCTAAACCCTGGTAAATCTTCATTATTCGTACTTGATCGGCACCTGACAGAGGTGCCAGCAGGGAAGGCGTCGTGCATGGCTTGTAATTCATCAAGCATCCACTGTGGCATGTCCGCATCTTTGATCTCGCGCCTGAAGTCCTTGAGCATGCTGATTCTGGTCTCTAGGTCACTCAGGAAGCCAGGATCAGACATTATGTTTGCTGCCGTTTCGTAGAAGTTGTTGAACTTCATGAATTCATCGTAGAAGTAAAAAGGTATGCCAAAGCCATCTGGAATGGTGCCTTCCGGAAATCCAAACTTTCGCATTGTGGCAACATTAGAACACTTTGCTCCAAAAGCGACAGACATCTCAAAGCCAATAGAATCAAGCGGAAGAATTTCTGTTTGGCTCAAATCCCGTTCAGGTATTTGCCCTTCAGTAGGCCTTATGTTTTCGTACCAAGCATTTACTTCTTCCAGGCTGGCTTCCCTGATGAAGTACCGGTCTTGCTCTACTTTATAATAGATGTAGGAGCCTATTAAGTCGGCAATCGAATCAATCAGAAGTGGTTCTCGGATGTAGGCATTAGGCGCATTGTCCTGAATAGCCCTCAAGTTGACGTGCGACAAAGGCGTTTGTACAACGGACGTTATTATTCCACCAACCCTAGGCAAAGAGTTGGGAAGCGCATCATACAGCACGATGTCTCGTGAGCCAGGGTTATCGCCCAAGTCCATCTGCCTAAAAAAACCAAAGCCTTCCGCCTGGTTAAATGGCAAAAAATCTACATCTGCAAAGAATTCGGACTCCAGAATAACATCAAGTCTCGACCCTTCATAATCGTCAATGTGTTGATTTAGGTAGTTAGACTCTCCTCCGTTTCCGATAAAGTGTCGCATATTATTATTGAGATAGGGCATATTGGCCGCTAGTAGCTCAAAGGTCTTACGCGTATGCTCGAAGGTATAGGAGGAGCCAAAGGAGTAGTTAAAAGAATAGACTCCAATTGCTCCATTGGGGAGGATTTCATTGGGGTTGTATACTACCTCACCAGTAACAATGTTATCGCCATCCGTGTCTATAGTCGCCAGGAAGTTTGCGTGAATGAAGTGTGTTTCACTGTTGATGAAGTAGACTTCCGGCTCGTCTGAGTCCTGGTTAAGAATGGCAAATTTTGCAAATTCCTGGTTATTAAGGAACGGGGCCCAGGGGATATTCTCCGATACAACGGCTAGTGCAGAAAACGCTTCGTGGTCATCAATCGCTATCGTTCCGTCAACAAAGGGGATCTCCGCTGCAAAATTGAGAGGTGCCTGGGTAGGCATATTGTTAAACTCAGTAATGTCGTCAATCCCATCACCATCCGTATCATCTGGACTAGCGATGGAATGAGCCGTTACGTCGTAGTTCTGAAGGGGGAAAGCTCCAAGCGGTTCAGAAATCACCATGATACCATCTACTCCCATTGTGAGCGAGGTAATCGTTTGGTAATCCAGATTGGGTTCATGCTGGGTGGTCAGTAAATAATATTGATCCGAACTCCCTTCAATCTCTAATTGAACCTGGCCATAGTTGTTTACAGAATAATTTAGAATCGGAACACTTTGTGCGAAGCAAAAACTGCCAATAGACAAAAGAAAGACGAGTACTAAATTTTTCATTTTCGGTATTTTCCTAGTAAAGCGGGCAGGTAAGATGTTTCAACAAGGACTCTAAAAGTCAATGACCTGTTGCCGTTTAGAGCATGTCTAAAAGTAAGACTAATCGCAGAATAAAGGTTCGGGGTTGATCGAATGGTCGCCTCAAACGCCAAATTTGCCTCGTAAGCAAGCATAGGACTGATTTTCCGGGGCAAGCACCGGTACTTACGCATCTGGAGTAAGGGACACACATCTTTACAAAAGCCGTTATGTCACGCTTTTAATCTCTCCCTGAGTGCCTCTCCGAAGGAGAGAGATGACCTCTTCGATAGTGTTCCGGGGCAAGATTTAGGCCTTTTTAGCAGTAGGGTATGGATTAAGAAACAATGAGCTTAGAGACGCCCTTGACTTGGCTTCGTTGTACTTCGTGCTCCCGGCCTAAAGGCCAGAAGACCAAGTTTCACCCCTTCCAACTCGACTTCAACCCACAAGTACCATTAAACACCATCTTCTCAGCAGTGCTGTCTTCGTCAACGGTGTAATAGCCTTTGCGTAGGAACTGGTAGGTGGTACCAGCTTCGGCATTGGCGAGGGCAGGTTCTCCTTTGGCGGTGATGACCTTAAGGCTGTCCGGGTTGATGAATTCCATGAAGTCTTTGTCTTCATGGTCCATCGGGGTTGGATCGGTGAAGAGTTTGTCGTATTCACGGACTTCGACGTCGAGGGCGTGCTCAACGCTCGCCCAGTGGATGGTTCCTTTGGCCTTGACACCTGAGGTGTCATTGCCAGACTTGCTGTCCGGGTAGTAGGTCGCGTTGATCTGGGTAACGTTGCCCTCAGCGTCTTCGTCGTGGCCGTCAACGTGGATGATGCAGGCAGATTTGAGGCGGACGTCCTTGCCTGGGGCAAGGCGGAAGTACTTCCGGCTCTGTGGTTCTTTGCGGAAGTCTCCGCGTTCAACCCATATCTCGCGGCCGAAGGGAATTTCGTGGGTTCCACGGGTTTCGTCCTGTGGATTGTTGTCGGCAGTGAAGATCTCTGTTTCGCCTTCGGGGTAGTTGGAGATGACCAGTTTAACGGGGTCAACAACGGCCATATAGCGGTCAGCCGTTTCATTGAGGACCTCGCGAACGCAGTGTTCGAGGAAGTCGAATTCCTGCTGGTTGTCCCGCTTGGTTACACCGGTACGGACACAGAAATTCCGGAGGGCCTGGGCTGGGTAGCCTTTGCGGCGCATGCCGGCAAGTGTAGCCATCCGTGGGTCATCCCATCCAGCAACAACGCCTTCTTCAACCAACTTCTTAAGCCGGCGCTTGGAGGTAATGAGGTAGTCCACGTTCATGCGGGCAAACTCGATCTGGCGGCTGGGGAAAATCTCCAGGGCCTCGATCAACCAGATGTAGAGATCGCGGTGGTGGCGGAACTCCAGGCTACAAAGCGAGTGGGTGATCTCCTCGATGGAATCACTCTGCCCGTGGGCGAAGTCATACAGCGGGTAGATGCACCATTCATTACCGGTACGGTGGTGGGCCTCATGCTTGATGCGGTAGAGTACCGGGTCACGGAGCAGGAGGTTGGGGTGGGTCATATCAATCTTACAACGAAGGACCTTACTTCCGTTGGGAAATTCGCCGGCCTTCATCCTTTCGAAGAGGTCACGGTTTTCGGCGACGGAGCGATCGCGGAACGGGCTGTTGGAGCCCGGTGCATCGATGTCGCCCTTCTGAGCGGCAATCTCTTCAACGGTGGAGTCGTCAACGAAGGCAAGGCCTTTGTCGATCAGCTTCAAGGCCAATTCATACAACTCACCGAAGTAGTCGGAAGAATAGAGCGTTTCTCCTTCCCATTCGTAGCCGAGCCAGCGGATGTCTTTCTCAATAGACTCGACGAAGTGGGTCTCTTCGGTAGACGGGTTGGTATCGTCCATCCGAAGGTTGGACTTTCCACCGAATTTCTTGCCAATCTCAAAGTTGATGACAATGGCTTTGGCGTGGCCGATGTGGAGGTAACCATTCGGTTCCGGCGGGAAACGGGTATGGATACGACCGGCGTGCTTGCCGTTTTTCAGGTCTTCGACGATGAATTCTTCAAGGAAATTATCTGCTTCGGGAATGTTGGACATGTGCTATTCTGGTAGTCTTGTAGTTCGGTAGTCTGGTAAGCTACCGCCTTGGGTAGTCTTATAGTCTGGTGGTCTTGTAGGCCGCCGCACGAGAGAGGAGAGGTTGCTCGCTTCGCCCGTGGGTGGCTTAGGAACGTCGATTTAATAACTGTCCGATTTGCGGCCTGGCGTTTTTGTTCCTACGTTCTCAAAAAAACCTTTGCATAGCCTTAGCTACGGAAATTATTTTTTGTGAGCGTAGGGGCAAAACAAGACGGCCGAAAAGCAACAGTTATTGAATTGATATTCCTTAGGTTGGCAAAGGTACGAACAAGGGGGAAATGGGAAACGTTGCGGTTGGGAGAAAAATAGGGCAATCGCAAGGTCGCTCGTCTGCCGAGACGCGACGATAGAAGCTGGCTCGTCGGCCGAGAGACCGGCCCCCCGTTGCCCGTAAAGCCTTCCCTCGGCCGACGAGTCAGGTCGTTCCTCCCGCCTCGGCAGACGAGCGACGACTTCACTTTCGAGCTTGCGATTGCCCTGGGGAGAAAGATGTTCACCATTGAGCCAAGTTTTGTCCTCTCCCCTGCACCCGCGCCCGCGCCCTAATCAGCATAAAGCCCCGTCTTCAACGTCCAGTCATAGCTGGTATAATTGCGCTTGATATTCTTGTTGTCCTCGGTGAGGATGCCGTAGGTGACCAGAAAGCCGTCGATGCCCTTGTGGTCGCGGAAGTCGCCGCGGAACCAGGAGAAAAGCGGCGTAGTATAGATGACCTCCTTACCGTCTTCCACCTTGATCTCACTGTGGTTGGCGAGGTAGATTCGGATGCGCTTATCGACCTGCTGGTCAAAGGTTTCCGGCTTATAGATGGCTACGGGCGGACAGTCGGAAGCGCCACAATTTAGGGCAAAGTGTACGCGGGAATCACCACCTTTAATCTTGAAGGTCCGTTCAAATTTATTTGGAAAGAACTGGGGTACAAAGCCAAGGCCCAAGCGGTTTTCTCCGCCCCGTACGATGGCGTGCTCCATCTCATTTGGACTCATAAATTGGCCCGCAACGGTGAAGGACTTGGTGCCAAAGAAAGCACCGGTATTCTCAAACAATTCGGGGTTGTGGGTGAGGAGGTACTGTACCATCAGGTTGTAAGTATTCACCCAAAAGGCAAGCTTTTTATCGCGGGTATCCAATGCCCCAGCAAGGTCGTTGGGGTCGTATGCCGCAAGTTGGCCCACCAAAGCCGTAGCATCCTGCCCTGCGCGCAAGGTGTTCAAGATCTCCTCGCTCAATTCATTAGGCGTTGGCCCTTCAAAATCCTCGGAAGGCCAATTTTCAGAGCCCTGGAAACGCCCGCAGGACGATAAAAGAAGGGTAAAAATGAAAGCGGTGAGCAAGTGGATGCGCATACAGTTGGAGGTTTAATAGTATGAACATACAACATAGGGGGCAAGGTTTGGACTGAACCAACAAGTTGTCGGCAGTTAACACCGTCCCGGCTATTCCCGCAGCAACTTCCAATCAGCGACGAAGGTGCCAAACGGGATGATGGAGGCCAGCCAGAGGAGGAGTAATTTGCCAATACTCCAGCTTCTTGCCCACTTCAGTTGCAGGGCGTAAAGGCAATAGCCGAGGAACAGGAAACCATGGACGCTGCCCACAATTTTGTTGGGCATTGGCATGTCGTAGAAGTACTTCATCGGCATGGTAACGAAGAGAATCAGCAAGAAGGAAACACCTTCGACGAATGCGAGGATACGAAAGTTGCGGACGGAGGTGTCGGTGGTGGTTTGTTCCATGGCGCAAAGGTCTGCAGCTGGCAGGGATCTTTTATAGCCTGAATGTCAGAAAGCGGGCCGCGGACGCAGGTGCAGGGAAGGTTGACGGGAGCAAGGTTTGTTGATAGGAGCAAGGTTTGTGGCGTCTCGGCTCCGCTCGGCGACCGAGTCCGTGTTGTTTTACTGTCGAGCATAGGCTCGACGGAAAGATACCTGAAGAATCCGGTCGCGGAGCGGAGCGGAGGCGAGGCGATGAAAATAGAGAATAGCTCTCTTAGCAACGTCACAAGTCCTAAAAGCTTAACCCCATCAACTCTTCAACCGCTCCCAAACCAGTTGTTTACAGCTGCCACCAATCGGAATTTCCCGGTCTCCAATCTCCACATCAAGGGCGGTGAAGGCCGTTATTTTGCTGAGGTTGACGAGGAAGGAACGGTGGGTCCGCAAAAAACTGCTACCGAGTAGGGCTTCGTAGTCGCTGATTTTGGCCTTCGTCGTTACCTCCTGTTCTGCCGTGTGGATACAGACATAGTCTTTTTGGCTTTCAACGTAGAGAATGTCTTGGAAGGCGACTTTGACGTGCTTTTTATTGGCATTGACGTAGAGATAGCCGCCAGAGACGGAGTTGTTACCAGCCTTTGGAAGGCTGGGTTTCCCGGTGATTTTAACTGCCTGAAACTTGTTTGCCGCCTCTAGGAAACGGGGCAAGGTTACTGGTTTGAGGAGGTAGTCGACGGCGTCTAATTCGAAGCCCTCGATGGCGAATTTCCGGTAGGCGAATTCCCGGTAGGCGGTGGTGAAGATCACCGCCGTTTCACTGGGCAGGCTGCGGACGAATTCCCGGCCAGTCAGCATGGGAATCTGGATATCAAGAAAGACGAGGTCAACGGTTTCTTGCTGGAGAAAAGACAGGGCCTCTAGCGGACGCTGGAAGCTGCTGATCAACGTTAGGCCGGGCATGGATTCGATGTGGCTTTCGATGACCTTTCGGGCCAGGGGCTCGTCGTCAACAACGATGCAGTTAACGGTAGTTTTCATGTGGGTGGGGTGTTTAACTCAAGGGATAGCTTTACCAGGAAAGAAGTGGCGGAATCTTCAATTTGGAGGGTGTGGTGATTGGGGTACAACAACTCCAACTGGGAACGAAGGTTAACAAGCCCCAGGCCATGCGGCCCGGTTGGCGAGGCCACTTCCTCCGGACGGCTGTTGCGTACGGAGAATTTGAGCCCTTCGTTTTCCAGCTTCAGGCTGATGGCGACGGTGGCTCCTTCGGGGTCTGCACGGACCCCGTGTTTAAAAGCATTTTCTACCAGTCCAATCAGGATGAGCGGCGCAATTGGTTTTGGCATTGTCCACTTCATGGGAGAAGCTTAGTTGCAGGCTTTTGCCGTAGCGCAGGATTTTCAGGTCAATGTAATTCTGCAGCAACTCAATTTCCTTGTTCACCGGCACCGTCGGTTTGCCTCCTTCGTACAACAGGAAGGACAGTAACTCCGACAACTTGGCCACTACCTCCGGTGCCCGGTCTGACTTCTGCAGCGTCAGGGCATAGAGGTTATTAAGGGTATTAAACAGGAAGTGCGGATGAATCTGGCTCTTGAGCAGTTTCAACTCCGTTTTCAGGTTCTCTTCTTTAAAGACCTGGAGTTGGTGCTTTACTTCGCAGCGGTCCTTTAACTGCCCGGGCGATGGCCAACCAGATGGCGTGCCAGTAAACGGCTGGAGCATAGACGACCAACAAGTAGACAGGGTCTGACACTATTTCCCAGATTGACTCCTGGACGAAGTCGCTTCGGGTGAATGGTTCCGCCAGGTAAATATGGTGGTGGGGAGGGTTGGTCGACGGGGTGGATTTGGGGGTTGGGGAGGGAGTAGATTTGGAAAACAATAGAACCTTCAAGGGCGGTGAACCGGCCACCTCAAAGGTCTCGAGAAGCCTGCGATTCGGCCACCTCAGCATCGTCAAGTTCCTGGTAGAAAGCGGAGCCGACGTCAACAAGTCAGCAAGAGAAGGCTGGTTCCTTAGCTCTGAACTACGCACGCCGTTGCGAATGGCAAAGAAGTATGGCCATGATGAGGTGGTAGAGTACTTGCTGGAGCGAGGAGCAGAAAGGGAGTAGGGAGGCTGGAGTAAAGAGGCAGAAGGCGGGAGCTACAAAATAGGGTGTACAGGATTTCAGGTTCCAGAAAATAGAGCGATTCGCTCATCGGATGCATCTTCCAGCCTGGCGAAGCCGGATGGAAGTTCATCAGATGTGTCTAATCGCTTGACTACCCACCTTTTTAGAAATCCTGTACCCCCTAACTCCAGATCTAGTACAGTGTACTAGGGCGTAACACACAAATTTGTAGCCTTCCTCCTACCGCCGTTTCGAAGGTAAAGGTGTAGCAGGTTTCCTGACCGACACGGATGTTTCTATCCGAGAACATATTTACGCCTGTCTCTAGAATTGATTCGCCAAAAATGGAGCCGACGACGGAAACACCAATAATGTTGTCCCGTTGTGCGGAATTCGCACCGTCCAAAACGGAATCAAACGTAATGGTAACATCTGTTCTGGTAGGCCCGTTGGGATCATAACTGATATCCACAATAGTGAATAGCGGACCACTCTGGTCTGAGAAAATACTCGTCTCAAGTATTTCGGGAATCTCTTCATTCAGGCAGGAGGCCAAGAACAGCGTAGAGGACAGTAGAAGGAGTGTTTAAGTAGCGCATGATTAGAATTTCAAGGTGGCGCCAAAGCTTACGCCCATATTTCTATTTCATGGGTCCCAATGGGGAGTTCAACAGATTGTTGCTCGGCATAATTGAAGACAAGGTCACCAATACGAATTACGGCATCTTTAGAAGAAAGGTCGAATTGTAAGGTGGCTGTTTGGGCATTCGCTGTGCTAAATATGGCAAAGCATATAAAGCAAAAAACAAGGCGTCTTAACATGTTAAAAGGGGGTGGGTTATTACTAATTGAGACAAACATACTCATAATAATACCAGTCCGCTAACCCTGATCTCGCACCTGCGTAAAATCCAACGACCAGCGCCTCTTTACCGCAAAGAGTCGAATCAAAAACACCGCCGAAATGGCCGTGGCCATCCCAGCTATATTCCCTAACCAAGAGTCGATGAGGAGAAATAATATTCCGCCGGCGAGACAGGCGGAGGCGTAAATCTCCTTTCGAAAGATGAGGGGGACTTCACCGGAGAGGACGTCGCGGATAACGCCACCGAAGGTGGCGGAAACAACACCCAACATCACGGCGATCAACGGATCCAGGCCAAAACCCAAAGCCTTCTGCAGGCCAAGAATGGTATACAAGGCAATGCCGATGGTATCAAATAAAAACATGCTCCTGCGAAGCTTCCGGAAGTGTTGCCGAAACAGGTAACTGAAGGTTACGGCACCGAAGACAACGTAGACGTACATTGGATTCATCATCCAGCCAACGGGGGTACTGCCGAGGAGCATATCCCGCAAGGCACCACCGCCGATGGCGGTGACCAGGGCCATGATGAACACCCCAAAAAGGTCAAACTTTCGTTTCATGCCGGCGAGGGCGCCGGAGATGGCGAAGACGAAGGTGCCGGCGTAGTCGATGAGGAGGATGAAGAGGTCCATTATTGCAGTTGTTGCAGTTGTTACAGTTGTTGCAGTTGTTGCAGTTGTTACAGTAGTTGCAGTTGTTGCAGTTGTTGCCCGCAAAATGGGATAAACGTTATCATTCCCCACCACCAACGCTAGAATGGTAGGGGTGGGGCTTGCCCCCACCCCACCGTTGCAGGTTACACCGTTGCAGGTTACACCGTTGCAGGTTACACCGTTGCGGGTTACACCGTTGCGGGTTACACCGTTGCGGGTTACACCGTTGCGGGTTACACCGTTGCGGGTTACACCGTTGCGGGTTACACC
>JBLIGS010000057.1:0-13086 GCA_047637095.1 Neolewinella sp.
CGCTCGAGACGGCACCAGCCTAGTCGGTCAAAACATCCCCGGCGCCGCTCCACACACCCTGAACCTCGAACTCGGTTGGAGCCATCCCGCCGGTCCCTACACCAGCATCTTCTACAACTTCCTGGACTCCACACCCCTCAACGACGCCAACGACGTCTTCGCCGACGCCCACCACCTCGTTCGGGCAACGGCCGGCTATAAAACAGGTAGCTGGGACTTCTTCCTCTCCGGTAACAACCTCCTCGACGATAACCTAAACCTAGGCAACGACCTCAACGTCCGCTTCGGTGGCCGCTACTTCCAGCCTGCGGCTGGGCGAACGGTGCTGGCGGGGGTGCGGTTGGCTTGGTGATTGACGGCTTCGGCCCTCCCGAATAAATTCGGGGCTGTGAAGGAAAATCCTGCGGACTGGGATGTGTGTGGGGGGAGAGCTAGTGGTTTTTGCCCTGTCATGTGCGGTAGCAAACTCATTTTAAACTCTGTGCTTCCTCTTCTGAACTCTGTGATCAAAAAAAAGGCCGCTTGGGGCCCTACCTCATGTGGTAGCCAAAATCGCATATCAAAATGGGCACAGGAGTGCCCTCGCCAAACGTGCATTCCCGAGCTGCTACAAACTCTGTTCAACTCTGCTTTTGCTCTAATTCACTCTGTGACCCGGCTTAGGCCGCTTGCGGCCCTGGTTCGTCTGCCTCGTACAGCCGCTAACCAAGCACCAGGAGGTTAGGATGGATTGGATATGGAGGATGTCTCAGGATGTGCTACTCAGCCGTGCGGTAGTCAAGTCGCGTATCAAAACGGGCACTGGAGTTCCCTCGCCAAACCGCGAGTCCCATATTATTCCTATTTTCCACCTCTAATACCCACACCATGCAAATCATACACCAAAATCCCTATCGTGTAGCCGGCGTCCTAGCCGGTGCCTCCGAGCGGGAACTGACAAAGCAAAAGAATAAGATCAAGGCTTTTGCCAAGGTTGGTAAGGCGGCACCTTTTGAGGTGGATTACAGCTTTATGCCAGAGGTGGACCGTGGGGAGGAAGCCATTGGTGGCGCCTTCAGCGCCATTGAACAAGGGGCCGACCGCGTTGTCAGCGCCATGTGGTGGCTGGTAAAGGGCAACTCCTTTGACGAGATGGCACTTGGTCACCTAAAGGAAGGAGACCTAGACAAGGCACTGGAAATTTTGGGCAAGGTTACGAACGGAAAATCCGTCTCGGAAACAAACTATACCTCCTTTAATAATTATGGGACCCTGGCGATGCTGTTTTCTTCAGAGGAGATAGTCAAGACCGGAATAGAAGCTAAGGTCAAGTTGATTGAGTCCGCTTACTACACCAACTTTGTTGAATTGGTTGCCGACAAAACCGTCTCTATTGATCGGGACGGGCAGATCAAAGCTTGGATGGATACCTTGACTGGACCTAAGGGTAACGCTAAGCTCCAGGACAAAATACCCAGGCTTACTGCTGGCCTCAGCGAGGCCTCCCGCGGCTTCGTTACCAGTAAGTTTACCGACGAACCAATTCACAACATCGAACAACGAATAGCCAAGTCTAAAATCGTCCGCAAAGAAAGTCCGCAGGATACTTATGACACCGGTGTTGCGCTCTTCAAGGACAGCCTAGACGATGTGCTAGCCCTCAAGGGGATGCTCGATGAAAAAGGACTGAAATACCAGGCGGCTACTGATGGTCTTGCGAATGAGATTATGCAGTGTGGCATTGATTACTTTAAGCACTTCAAAGAAGAGAAAGACGTCTCCGAAGAGACGATGCAATTGCTTAATTACGCCAGTCGGCTGGCCATTGGCCCGCAAACCAAAGACCGTGTTAAGGAGAACATCGGTGGGGTAGAGGAGTGGAAAGAAAACGGACCGATTGATGGCCAGGTAGAAAAGATTACCCAGCTTTTAACGATTGCCACCCAGGGCAACCAAACCCTTTCCGGAGCCTCTACGCTGGTTAACAGCGCCCGGCCTTACCTGGACGAGATGGCCGGCAACGTCGGCCGGGACCACGTTGGTTACGTTAAGTGGTCAACCCTGGTTTCTCAGGTTGCGATGAGCATCATCATCGGTGCCATCAATGCTGCACAGGAAGGGATTCAGCATAATCGGGAAAAACTAAACCGGCTTCCGGACCGGGCAAAGCACGGTCTGCGGGTGTTGAAAAATATAGGTACGTTGGACATGGATGCGGAAGCTCGTAGCCGACATACGGCTAATACTAGTTCGTTGCGGGGACTTAGTCAGCAAATCGATAGTGCCATGGCCCAGGCTAAGGGTGGTGACGGTTGTTATGTGGCGACAATGGCTTACGGAGACTATGACCATCCGCAGGTGCTGCGCCTGCGGCATTTTAGGGATGCCCATCTCCGCCGCTTTGCGGCGGGCCGGGCCTTCATCCGGAACTACTACCGGTATTCTCCGGGGCTGGTCAGCTGGCTGGGGAACCAAGCTGGGATAAACGCCGCAGTGCGGCGTATACTAGACTGGGGCATCGCTACCTTCGGCAGATAAATGGCTACCTTAAACACCCAAACATGGAAGATCCACTTGAAGCATTGGGACTTGGCACCAAGTCCAAACCTAACCATAGCCTGGCGATTAAAGTCGCCAACGAAGTCGTTCGCATCCAGAAGAATATTGGCCGGATGGATGAGGGGACCAAGGGCCTGAAGCAGTTGGCTAAATCCGTTGAACGGATTGTCGATAACTACGTCGCCAATGGCTACGAGATTGTTGACATGCTGGGCCAGGAGTACAAGGACGGAACTAAAGCGATCGTCACCTTCGTTACAGACGAAGAACTTGAACCTGGCAAGCAGGTCATCACCCGGGTGATTAAACCACAGATCAACTACGAAAAGGTGATGATCCAGACAGCTCAGATTGAAGTGAGTGTTGGGGAGTGAATGTTAATGCCGGTAGATTAATCACTGCTCTTAAAACACCTCCTTTGCCCCCGCGCTCCGCGCCCTAAGCCTCCAAAAAGCTATATTTGTTCTACCTATTAATATACCAACTTAACATCCCACATGGCAAGACTTAAAATTGACTACGGTATTGACCTCGGAACTACCAACTCAGCCATCTCCAGAATGGAAGATGGTAAAGCAGTTGTGAAGAAATCCGACACCCTAAAAGATACGATGCCTTCCTGTGTAGCCATCAATAAGAAGAAGGCTTTTCAGGTTGGAGACGCTGCTTACAATGCGCTTAAAAGATCAAAGCTCAACGCTTTGAAGGGAGTGTCTCGAAAGGCAAATGTTTACAATGAATTTAAGCGGACAATGGGCACCGATGAGGTGTACGAGAGTACCAACCTCGAACGGTCGCTGACCTCCGAAGAGCTCTCTGCTGAAGTATTGAAAACCCTCAAGTCTTTTATCAAAGACGAGGTGTTTAAATCCGTAGTCATTACGGTTCCGGCAGCTTTTAAAACGAACCAGATTGATGCTACCCGCAGGGCGGCAGAAATGGCCGGCTTCTCCCACGTAGAAATGCTGCAAGAACCCGTCGCTGCCGCCATGAGCTTCGCCCTTGGCCATAAGCGGGAAGACGGTTTTTGGATGGTCTTCGATTTCGGAGGTGGAACCTTTGACTGTGCGCTGTTGAAGGTTGACGAAGGGATCATCAAAGTAATCGATACTGAAGGCGACAACTACTTAGGGGGAAAAAACCTCGACCAGGCAATTGTGGACGGCATCATCATGCCTTACCTCAAAGAAAGCTATGAACTGACGGAAACCCTCAGCGATGATGGCAAACTCCAGACCTTGCGGCAAGCAGTGAAATTCTTTGCCGAAGAGGCAAAGATCAAGATGTCCTTCAAAGACTTTCACAACATCCTTACCGACCTTGGCGATATTCCGATGGAAGACGACGAAGGGGAGGAGATTGAGTTGGACATCACCATCTCTCAGGATGAAATGGACATGGTCCTTCGGCCCATCTTCCAAAAGGCCGTTGACATCTGTACAGACCTGTTGAAACGAAACAACCTTGACTCCAATGCGCTGGAGTATCTTTTGCTGGTGGGCGGGCCGACGATGTCGCCCGTCATCCGGAAAATGCTGACCGAGCAAATCATGGCTCCGGACATCAGCATTGACCCAATGACCATTGTCTCTGGCGGAGCAGCACTCTACGCTTCCACCGTCGACGTCTCCGAAGAAGTTAGAGAAGAAACAAGGGACACCTCAAAACTACAGCTGGACCTAGGCTATGAGCCCTCTACGGTGGAGTCTGAAGAGTGGGTCTCCATCAAGTTATTACCGGAGAAGAGCGAAGGAACCATCCCCGACCAAGTCTTCGTAGAACTAGAACGCGGCGATAAAGCATGGTCGAGCGGTAAGCAAGAGATCAATGAAACCGGCGACCTGATTGAAACCCAGTTGGTAACTGGACAGACGAACACTTTCAACGTCCTGGCCTACGATGTCCAGGGCAACCGAGTAGCGTGTGAACCCGCCAGCTTCACCGTTATTCAAGGCTCCGTTATTGGCAGCGCGACGTTGCCTTATTCCTTCGGAATTGAGCTCAAGCAACGGATCAGCGGCAAGGTTGCTTTTGCAGGTATCAAAGGCCTGGAGAAAAACCAGCCCCTGCCAGCCAAAGGCGTGATGAATGGCCTGAAGACCCAGAAACAGATCCGTCCAGGAATGGACGAAGACTTTCTGAAAATCTCCCTCTACCAGGGTAGTTATGGTGCCGAGGGCACCCGGGCCATCTACAACGACCACGTCTACGACATGCTCGTCCGTGGCTCTGACTTACCATCCCTGCTCCCTGAAAATAGCGATGTTGACCTCACCCTCAACATTGACCGCAGCCAAAACCTTACACTCAGCGCCTTTTTTCCCTACCTGGACCACACCGTGGACCTTGAGGTAGACAAAGACCGGCTCCAGACCGTAAAGGAAGAATGGCTGGATAATGAATTGCGGAAAGCTAAAGGCAGTATTCAGGAGCTCCGGGAAACAGGAATGCACAACGATGATGCTAACCTTGATTCGGTAGAAAAAGAGATCGAGGAGGTTGAAGGTGATTATACCAAAGACAAATCTAGCGTTGACAACAAGAGCCAGACCTTGTCTAATCTCCGCAAGTCACTCAAGAAGCTAGATGTCATCTCAGACGCTAAGGAATGGCCAGTACTGGAGCAGAGTATCCGTGAAGAACTTGCGAAGGTAGAGCTGGTTCAGATCGAAATGGGTACGGAGCAGACTAAGCCAATTGTTGATGACTTGAAAGCCAAATCCGAAGCAGTTCTTCGCAGTAAGGATGTTAAACTTGGCAACATTCTGCTAGAGCAGATCAACTCGGTCTTCTTCCAGATGACAATGATCTTCCAGTGTGTCGGTTTCATTAACCACCACGACCAACAGTTCGAGGCCTATGCTTGGAAAGACGCGGGCCGCGCCCGCGATTTGCTTGACCAAGGCAAACGAATCGTTGACACCAATCCGAATGTAGAGCAGCTGCAACCCCTGATTGTCTCCCTGGTAGCTTTGTTGCCAGAAGACCAGAAGCCGAGCGGCGACGACACAATCCTTACCCGATAAACCAAGACTTAAACCAAGACTTAAACCAAGACTTAAACCAAGACTTAAACCAAGACTTAAGCCACTTCTTAATTTATGGCCAAATTTGATCCCGTCCTCCCTAAGAAACATGTCGTAGCCGGCAAGTATATCGTCATATTTCCCCTCAAACAGGGAACTTATGCCGAGAGCTACCGGGTGCGCGACCGAAAGGGGAACCCTTTCTTTCTAAAACTTTTCTTCTACGATAAACTGGCCGATTACCAGCTTGACGGCGATGGCAATATTGTAGAGATTGAGGTGCTCAAGGGAGTAGATGCCCCCAACATCGTTAAGCTGCTGGACAGCGGAGACATCAGCATTGAAGGTGAAATGTTTGCCTATGCGGTCTACGATTTTATCGCAGGTGAAACGTTGGCGGATAAGATGGGACGGGAAGACACCATCAACCCTTACGACGCCAAATATGCCGTACTCAACGTCCTCGAAGGTCTGCATACGCTGCACACCAAGGCCGACCCGGTGGTTCACAACGAGATCACGAACCTGAACATCATGACGGACCTCTCCGGTCCGACCACCCAGCACAAGATCATCGATTTCGGCTACGCCCAGTTCCTTAACCGAGCCAGCGTGGTCCCCGATCGGGAAGGCCTTGACCTTTACTACCGGGCAAGTGAAACCTTCGAGGGGAACTACTCCGTCCAGAGCGATATATTCTCCGTCGGCGCCCTCTACTACCACCTTCTTTTCGGGATACCTCCCTACTTCGTGGAGCAGAATAAGTTCGCCAAGGAGGAAGAGGACATGGAGTCGGCACTGCTGAAAGCTAGGGAACAAAACTTGAGGATTGTCAGTACCCAAGGGCAGTTGGATGCCATGACCTTAGGCATTCTCGCCAAGGCCTTGCACCCGCAGCCAGCGGAGCGCTTCGCTTCCGCCACAGACTTCATCTCCGCCTTGAAAGGCGAACTCGAAGTGGGTGATGGTGGTGCCAACGTTGTTACCCAGACTGGCGGCGGGGAGGGCGGCTTCCAGGCTACGGTTACGCACGGAGTGGGAGAGGGCGAGGGCTTCAGCGCCATCGCTGGAATGGCCGATTTGAAGGAGACCATTACCCACGACGTTATCAACGCCCTAAAGGAAAAAGAGAAATACGCAGAGTACGGACTGACCATTCCTAACGGAATGCTTTTCTACGGACCTCCCGGCTGTGGTAAAACCTTCTTTGCAGAGCGGATGGCGGAGGAAATTGGTTTCAGTTTCTTCCCGATTAAACCTTCCGATATTCAGAGCAAATACGTCAATGCTACCCAGGAAAAGATCGGTCAGTTGTTCGATGAGGCCCGTGCTAACGCTCCAAGCATTATCTTCCTTGATGAACTGGACGCAATGATGCCCAAGCGGGACACCCCGAACATGAGCCAGATGAACGCCAACGCGGTCAACGAGTTCCTGGCTCAGATGAATAATAGTGGAGAACAGAATGTCTTCATCATTGGGGCAACCAACCGGCCAACCGCGGTTGACCCGGCGGTGCTGCGCTCCGGCCGTCTGGACAAGATCTTCTACGTTCCCCCACCGGACGAAGCTGCCCGGGGAGAAATGTTCCGCATCCACCTCCAAAAACGTCCTTTGGAGGGCGAAATGAACTACGATGAATTTGCAAAAGCAACGGAGAACTTTGTCTCTAGCGACATTAAATTCCTCTGTGACGAAGCTGCCCGCCGAGCGCTACGCTCTAGTATCAAAATAACCAGCGAAACCGTTTTGGAGACCATACAGGCCAACCGCCCGTCACTTAACCAATCGGTCCTGGAATCTTACAAAAAAATCCGGGCCGAACTGGAAGGAACGCAGCGTGAGCAGCGGAGCCAGATCGGCTTTAACCGAAATTAAGAACTATGTCCAGTAC
Source organism: Neolewinella sp. (assembly GCA_047637095.1). GTDB lineage: Bacteria > Bacteroidota > Bacteroidia > Chitinophagales > Saprospiraceae > Neolewinella. The sequence goes on from JBLIGS010000057.1 coordinate 7,459, forward strand.
GTCTTTCAACAATCTTTTGCTGGCAACAGCCTTCAGTTGCATGGCCTGTGATGGCGACATCGACGACCGGGAAATTGAGGCCATTCGCGAGCTTGCGGAAAAAGATATGATTTTTGGATCCCTCGACTTCTCGGCGTCTATGAAGACAATGACCGAAGAAATTAACGCCAAGGGGTTTGGCTTTCTGAAAGAATACCTAGAAACCCTCGACAGGGCTTACCTCTCGGAGGAAGACCAGTTTAAGGTCGTCAACGTGGCCATTAAAACCATTGAGGCGGATGACAAAATTGAGTACAGCGAAATCAAGTTTTTCAAGATCTTGCGTTCCAAACTCAGTCTCAGTAATGAGGAGATCCTTGGCCGTTTTCCTGGTAAGGAACAGTACGTGGAACAGGACATCATTTCTCGTTCCTACCTGGAGCGTTTGCAGACGGATTTTTTCGTTTCTTCGGAGGAAATGCCAGCGCTGGCGATTAGTGCGGAGCAGTTGGGGAGTATGATTGGGAAGTAGTGAGGGGGGAGGCTTTGATGGCTCGCTTCGTTCGTTTTGAGCACTAAGACGCTGAGGGTTGTGGCAAAGGCCTGAGATACAATTTCTAACGTCTAATCTCTTGAAATGACCGCGGCCGCAGGTGCAAGGGATGTTGAAGGGCAAGGCGCTTCGTTCGCTGGCCTTGGGGCCTACCGTTGGGGCAGAAGTAAGTCTGTACGCGGAGTAAGAGAGTTAGGGAGAAGAGGGAACCCGTCATGGGTTAAAAGTTTAACGAATCCTTTGGCACGAGGGCCTTGTAGGCACCGCGTTGGCTTCTAGCTCGTTGTACGAGTAACGGCTTACTCATGTTGGAAGGTGGTGTGGAATTGATGGGATTTACTTTTGAGAACAGTTTATATGATGGTTTGGGAGCAGACTTAAACAGGCTGAGATTTGATTTGGGCTACGATACGGTGATGGGCCCTATGATAGGTGTAGGGATAAGCTTCTAATACAGTGTAATCTAAGTTTCATCGCCTTATCTGCGGCGTCTTTTGCAGGCTAACTGCGTTGGTAAACCACTTCCGTAGCTACGGCTATGCAAGCGTTTTTCCGCCTTGTTAGCCCACAAAATCCACCAGCACCTAAGTCAACAAACTTAGTTTACACTGTACTGGGCAATCCTTGTTTTATAACCTTCCTTGCACCTGCGTCCACGCCCCCTTCTAAACCTACCAAAACGCCCTTGAAAACGTAAAAAGAGACAACTTAATTTAAGTTTTAAGCAAAGTAGTTCTCACTACTTGTTATCTTCGGCGAACAGCAAATACCCATCCTATGACCACCCCTAAGATTACCCGATTCAAAAAGATTCTCGTCGCCAACCGAGGCGAGATAGCAATTCGTATTTTACGGGCTGCCAGTGAATTGGGCCTCCGGACGGTGGCAATTTACACCTATGAAGACCGCTATAGCCTTCACCGGTATAAAGCGGATGAGAGCTACCAGATCGGCCCTGATGATGAGCCTTTACGGCCGTATATCGATATCAAAGCGATCATCAAATTGGCCTCTGAGCAGGGGGTAGATGCCATTCACCCTGGCTATGGTTTTTTGTCAGAAAACGTAGATTTTGCCAGGGCGTGTCGTGGTGCTGGAATTGCCTTCGTCGGCCCTTCTCCAGAGAGTATGGACCAGCTTGGAGACAAGGTGGCTGCTAAAAAACTGGCCCGTAAAGTTGGTGTTCCGCTGATCACAGACAGTGACAAAGACATCTCCGATCCAGAGATCGCGGCTTCCGAAGCTAGGGAAATTGGCTACCCCGTTATTATCAAAGCCGCCTCAGGCGGCGGTGGCCGTGGAATGCGCGTCGTCCGTAGCGAAGAACAGCTGCGGGGCGAGGTCGTCGACGCCGCCAACGAAGCAGAAAAAGCCTTTGGAGATGGCACCATCTTCCTCGAGAAGTTCATCGAGAACCCACGCCACATCGAAGTCCAATTGCTGGGAGACCACTACGGCAACCTTGTCCACCTTCACGAACGGGACTGTTCTGTGCAACGCCGTTTCCAGAAAGTAGTGGAAGTTGCGCCGGCAGCGAACCTAAGCCAGGAGGTGAAGGACAAGCTGTTTGAATATGCTCTGATGCTGGGTAAGGCAGTGAATTATTACTGCGCCGGCACGGTGGAATTCCTGGTTGACCAGGACGACTCGATCTACTTCATTGAGGTGAACCCTCGTATTCAGGTGGAGCACACCATTACGGAAGAAATTACGGGTATTGACATCGTCAGAACCCAGTTCCTGGTAACGATGGGGTATCCGTTGTCGCATAAAACGATCTTCATCCGGGACCAATCCGACGTTAAGGTGAACGGCTTTGCCGTTCAGTGTCGGGTAACCACCGAAGACCCCTCCAACGACTTTAAGCCGGATTACGGCACACTGATTGCCTACCGCTCGGCAAGCGGTATGGGCATCCGTCTCGATGCCGGTTCCGCCTTCCCCGGCGCAGTTATTAGTCCCTACTTCGATAGCCTACTGGTGAAGGTGACCGGCTCCGGCCGGACGCTGAAGGGCGCCTCGGAACGGTTGCACCGCGCATTGCGCGAGTTCCGGGTCCGTGGTGTAAAAACCAACGTCGGCTTCCTGCTTAACCTGCTGACCAACGAGGAGTTTCAGGAAGGCCAAGCAACGGTTCGGTTCATCCCCGATCACCCCGAGTTGATGCAGCCACACAACTTCCGGGACCGGGGGACTAAGATGTTGACCTACTTGGCCGACGTCATCGTCAACGGTAATCCGGATGTGAAAAACCCGGACCCGAAACGGTCTTTCCTCAAGCCGGTGGTGCCGACTTTTGATCCCTTTGCCACGATGCCGAAAGGTAGCCGTGACTTGCTCAAAGAAAAAGGCCGTGATGGCTTTGTGGATTGGCTGAAGAACGAAAAGAAGATTCATTATACCGATACGACTTTCCGGGATGCCCACCAGAGCCTGCTGGCTACCCGGATGCGGATGAACGATATGTTGACCGTAGCGGAGAGCTACGCCATGAACCAGCCGGCTGACCTGTTCAGTATGGAAGTTTGGGGCGGTGCTACCTTCGACGTAGCGATGCGCTTCCTGAAGGCCGACCCCTGGCGCCGGCTTCGTAAGCTGCGGACGGCCATGCCAAATACCTTGTTGCAGATGTTGCTGCGTGGCAGCAACGGGGTAGGGTACAAGGCTTACCCCGATAACCTGATCATTAAGTTCATCGAGGAAGCTGCTCAAGGCTTCCCGATCCATGACGACGAAGGGAAGATCACTGGGCAAACTGGCGGAATCGACCTCTTCCGGATTTTCGACTCTCTGAACTGGGTGAAGAACATGGAGGTGTCGATCAAGACTGTTAGGGAAAACACCAACAGCCTGGCCGAGGCTTGTATCTGTTACACCGGTGACATCACCGACCCAAAGAAGACTAAGTTTACCCTTGATTACTACATCAAGTTGGCTAAGCAATTGGAATCTGCTGGCGCCCACATCCTTTGTATTAAGGACATGGCTGGCCTACTGAAGCCGCTGGCTGCGACGGAGTTGATCCAGGCACTAAAGGAAGAAACCAACTTGCCAATTCACCTGCATACCCACGATACCAGCGGTATCCAGAGTGCGACTTACCTGCGGGCGATTGAGGCGGGTGTCGACGTTGTCGATGTAGCCATCAACAGTCTCTCCGGGCTAACTTCCCAACCAGGTTACAACAGCATTGCTGCCATGATGCAGGGCCACGAACGGGAAAACCCCGTTAACCTACCCCTGCTGAACGAGTACGCTGATTACTGGGAAGGTGTCCGGGCTTACTACTATCCCTTCGAAACAGAATTGCGGGCAGGAACTGCCACGATTTATGATACAGAGATTCCTGGCGGACAGTACTCCAACCTGCGGCCGCAGGCGCGGGGGCTTGGCCTGGAAGAGCAATTCCCAACCATCCGGGAGAATTACGCTGCCGCCAACGAGCTCTTTGGCGGTCTGGTAAAAGTTACCCCTTCCAGCAAGGTCGTGGGAGACATGGCCATGTTTATGACCAGTAATAACCTGACGGCAGAAGATGTTCTCCGCCGCGGGGCGAAGCTTGACTTCCCCGACTCCGTCAAAAACCTCATGCGGGGCAACCTTGGCCAGATTGAAGGCGGCTTTAACCCAGTGATTCAAAAACTGGTACTGAAAGACGAAAAGCCCTTCACCGACCGGCCGAATGCCCACCTTGACCCGATTGATTGGGACAAGGCTTCCGCTGAATACACCGAGGAATTTGGTAAGAAGCCGGATGCGAAAGCCTTATTGGCTTACCTGCTTTACCCTAAAGTTTACGCCGACTACTTCGCATCGGACGAGGAATTTGGCCAGGTGTCTAACCTGCCGTCCAATGCTTTCTTCTACGGCTTGAAGCCGAACGAAGAGGTCTTGGTTCGCCTGAGTAAGGGTAAGACCATTACCATCAAATACCTCAACAAAACGGAGGCCGATAACCAGGGCAACCGACTTGTATTCTTCAGCCTTAATGGGCAAACCCGAAGCATTACGGTGTTTGATCGGACGTTGAACAAGGAAGTCAAGGTCAACCGGAAGGCAGAAGCTGACGGCGAAGTTGGTAGCCCGTTGATGGGTAACCTGAGCCGCATCCTGGTGAAGGTTGGCGACGTCGTTAAATCCGGAGATCCGCTCTTCATCATCGAGGCCATGAAAATGGAGTCGACCATCACCAGTCCGAAGGATGGTGAGGTGACGGCGATTGAGCTGAAGGAGAAGACGCTGGTGGATACGGACGACTTGGTTGTTACGGTTGGCGTTGCGGTGAGTGAGTTGGTGGATGGGTGAGTTGCTGAGTAGCTGCTGCATGTTGTAGGTGTTGGAATTAGGTAGCTCACTTCGCTCGTTTTGGCACTAAGGTGCTAAGAACACTGAGCTTGTGTGGTAGGCTTCCATTCGTATGACGTGAGGGCGTTGTACGCACCACGTTGGTAGTAGCACCTTGTAGGTGCGTTTTTAATGGATCGAAGCTACGCTTGCGGCAGCAAACTCATTTTGGCCTCTGTGCTACCTCTTCTGAACTCTGTGACCAAGAAAAAGGCCGCTTGTACTTCGGATCAGTATAAGCGCCAATTACATTGGCCCTGTGACTCCTGCCATGTGCGGCAGCTCGCTGCGCTCATTTTGCCACTAGTGGGCTGGCCACTAGGCCACTAAGAACACCAAGCTTGTGTGGTGGGCTTCCATTCGTACGGCGGGAGGGCGTTGCTGATTCCGGCGAGGGCGCTCCATCTATTGCGGTGAGTAACCGCCCTTTGGCAGAAGGGGGCTACTCTTTTACATCTAACTTCTAATGTCTGAAAAACGGGCTGCGGCCGTGGTTGCTGAGCGGAGCCGAAGTACAGGTGTCGTGGAGGTTTTAGAAGAGCAGGATACAGGATAGAGGCTTCGTTAATGGCTGAAGCTGCTACCCTGGTTCACCATCCGTGGGCGATAGTAGGAAGGGAGGGGAGTACGATTGGTGTTGGTCCAGCCTTACACTTGTCCAGCCTGCATTGCACGCGTTCGGCTTCGGTCAGGTGTGCAACTGTAGCCGAATGGCCTAATAGGTATAACTACCTTAATTTTTCTTTTGACCT
>JBLIGS010000058.1:0-13046 GCA_047637095.1 Neolewinella sp.
ATTCGTCCAGCAGTTGAATGTCTGCCGGATTAGAAATGTCGTAGGCTGCAACGGGGGCATTGCCGCGTTCGTCAGTTGTATAGACGTAATCTCCAGTAGCATCCGTCCAGGCATTGTGCGTGAAGTTGAACGGAGTTCCCGTTGATCCGATTTCTGAAATGTTTTGCGGATCAGCGACGTTGTAGAGCGTTAGGTCACCTGCAAAAATCTCGCTGGCATACATGATGTCGTCCTGTACGTACACGTCGTGTGCGTAGACCGCCGGAGCAAAAGAGACAAAGGCTGGTACTCCTGGCGTCGTCGCTACATCATAAAGTACCATGCCACCACTGTTGCGGTCAGAGCCTGAGATGTAGGCAAGGCCTTCTGTCTCGTCAATGTAGATGTTGTGCGCCTGGGTCAGATCACCAGCAGGAGTGTTGTTACTGTTGTAAAACTGAGAGGTTACACTCGTAGGCAGGTTGGATAAGTCGACAGATAAGATACCGTCACTTCCACTGTCGGCCACAACATAGGCGTGGGTTCCGTAGGTCTTAATGTCTCGCCAAGTAGAATTTGTTCCCCCGATAAAGGCTACCTCTGCAATATTATCAGGATCGGCCAAGCTAACAATAGATAAGCCATTTCTTAGCCCAACCAGGGCGTACTCCGTGCCGTCTGGAGCAACGTAACCCCAAACATCGTTGAGATCGGGAGCGTAGTCAAGGTTGTCTCGCAGCGTTGTATTGAAGGCCTGAGCGAAAAGTGTGGTGGCTCCTGCGGTTAGCAGGAGGGAGAGGAGTAATAGTCTATACATTCTTTAAGCAGGTAAGTAATTGTGCCCATTTTCAATGATGAGTAGGGTGGCACAATCTGAGTCTGTCGCGAATCTAACAGTTCCTATTGAAAACACTTGTCATCTTTCCTGATTTGATAAGGGTTTTGTCAGCCTGCCGCGCATGAATGTTACCTCAAATTACTCTTCGTCCCATTGGTAGGGTTCGATTCGGCCACTACTCGCTCCTTGTAACTGGACGTTTAGGCTTTTTTTAAGGTGTTCGGCGAGGTATTCTGTGAGGGGTAAAAACTGTTTTTTGTCAGCAACACTAAGTGCTTGGTAATATGCTTTTCGCTTTTTCATAGGAACAACGATTGGTGGATATCCTTTACGCATTAATGTGAAATTCATCAGAATGCGCCCCATTCTACCGTTCCCATCATCGAAAGGATGGATTGCGACAAATTCATGGTGGAAGAGCATTGCCGCAACGAGGGGGTGAAGGCTGGGATCATCTTTTGCTTCATTATACCAGTCTAATAGTGTGCTCATTCTGGAGGGGACTTCTCCAGGAGGCGCGTAGTAATGCATTGGCCCTTCAACTGTTTTAACGTGGTTCGGATGCCGCTTGTATTCGCCAACTCTGATGGTCCTAAAGACATATTCACCATCTTGCCCAAGTGAGGATTGCTGGTACGTTTCTTTGAGGAGAAGCTGATGCAATTGTCGGACATCGTTCTGACTCAGCGAGCGTTGTCCCTTTATCATGTCTAGCATCATTGTTACAGCTCTTTCATGCCCTTCAATATCAAGATGGTCCTTAAGGGGTTTTCCTTTTGCTGTCAAGCCATTCATTAGGAGGATGACCGTCTCTCCATAAGTCAGTTCATTTCCTTCGATTGCGTTTGAATTGTAGTTCCACGCAAAGCGAAATTTCTGTAACAGTTGGTACGAAATATGCTTGGGTAAAGGACGATAGTGGTCTATCTGCTCTTTGAGATCAGTTAAGGTTTTAAGTATTGGGAGTCGCGACAATTCGTCAATATCTGCCCCGCGTAAAAAGAAAGGCTTTCCGTAGTGGGCTTCGTCTTCTTTTATCAGTGTCAATTGCCCCTCCGGAAATACCTGGTAAGGCTTATTCGGAGGATCCGAAAAAACTATATGTGGATGTTTCCCTACCGCCAAACTGATCGAAACTAGTCGAGAAAGCTTGTGGTCTGACTTCCCATTCAGGAACTGAGAGATATACCCTTTACTGACGCCGATTTTATCAGCGAAGTCAGTACGAGTCATCCCATTTGTCCTTAGGTAGTCCGTTACTTCCATTACGAGTGTATCGTGCATTCTGGACAGTAGCATGTGCAAGGCAATCTCTTCTTGTGTCTTGATCTCCATAATGAAGAAACAGCACAAATTTTCTAAGGTTTAGTTGCGGCTGTACTTTTGGGAAATTTGTTTAGTTGTGGCTAAACTTTTAAAATGCTTTACTGCTTCAACATTGAGTGCGACGAATAGGAAACTATGGCTAAAAAAACCAAAAACGCCGCTCCCTCCCCGAAAGGAAGAAGCGGCGTTGTTTAGTCAGCAGTCGGTAAATCATAGCTACGGCACAAGGCCGAGGTTCTACCATCTACCGTCTAAGTATTAGTCACGACGGTCACGGCGCTCACGGCCACCACCACCACCACCACTACGGCGATCACCACGGTCTCCGCGGTCACGGCGTGGGCGATCTTTAGCAGCAGATGCTTCAGCGGCGAGTTCCTCATCCGTAGGGATGGTTCCGTCGGCGCGGGGCATGATGGCTTTGCGGCTCAGGCGAAGCTTACCCGTACGCTCGTCGATACCGACGAGCTTGAAGGTTACTTCGTCGCCTTCGCTGAAGACGTCTTCTACGTTGTCGATCCGGCTGTGGCTCATTTCTGAAACGTGCAGCAGGCCGTCTTTGCCTCCTTCGAAGCCAACAAACACACCGTAAGGCATGATCGTCTTAACGGTACCAGTGTACACCTCGCCCACTTCAGGGGTGAAGGTGATCTTCTTGATACGTGCAACAGCATCATCGATGGCTGCTTTGTCGTTAGAAGCAATGGAGATGTGACCCTTACCATCGATTTCATCGATGTTGATGTTCGTGCCAGTCATTTCCTGAAGCTCCTGGATGATCTTACCGCCAGGTCCGATTACGGCTCCGATGTAAGACTTCTCGATGATCAGCTTAACGATCCGTGGAGCGTGTGGCTTGAGGTCATCGTTGGGCTTCTCCAGCGTCTTGGCCATTTCGCCAAGAATGTGAAGACGACCTTCACGGGCCTGCTTAAGGGCCTGCTCGAGTTGCTCGTATGGGAGACCGTCAATCTTGATATCCATCTGGCAAGCAGTGATACCTTCGGTTGTACCGGTCAGTTTGAAGTCCATGTCGCCAAGTGCATCTTCGTCGCCAAGGATGTCGGAGAGGATAGCAATCTTGCCATCTTCAGCAACCATGCCCATTGCGATACCGGCTACGGCACGCTTCAGCTTAACACCACCGTCCATAAGGGCGAGGGAGCCAGCACAAACAGTGGCCATAGAAGAGGAACCGTTAGATTCCATGATGTCGGATACGATACGGATGGTGTGCGTCATCTCATCAGGAAGAACCTGACGGATAGAACGGTGTGCTAGGTTGGCGTGGCCTACCTCACGACGGCCTGGGCCGCGCATTGGCTTGGTCTCACCAACGGAGTAAGCTGGGAAGTTGTAGTGGAGGATGAAATCAGCAAAGCTGTTTTCATAGGCCACGTCAACCATCTGCTTGTCGGTCTTAGTACCAAGGGTAAGGCTGGTCAGTGCCTGCGTCTCACCACGGTTGAAGATAGCAGAACCGTGGGCAGAAGGGAGGTAGTCCACTTCCGTCCAGATATCGCGTACTTGGTCGAACTTACGGCCGTCCAGACGAACGTTTTCGTTCAGCATCAGACCACGGATGGTCTTCTTCTGGATCTTGTCGTACGCAGCACTGAGCTGTGCTTTGTTTGCCTTCTGCCATTCTTCGCCTTTCTCTTCGAGAACGGCTGCTTTGAACTCAGTCTTCACCTTCTTGAAGGCGTCTTTGCGCTGCTGCTTGTTGAGGGCACCACGGGCAACTGTTTCAACGGCGTCTTTGACTTTGCCTTCAACGTAGTTGAGGACATCGTCGTCGACACCAGGAATCTCGACTGTACGTGGAGTAGGGTTCACCTGAGCGCGGAGCTCAAGCTGGGCCTTACACATCGTCTTGATGGCTTCGTGACCAACCTTGAGGGCTTCGATGATAGACAGTTCGTCTACTTCTTTGCCTTCACCTTCCACCATCATGATGTTGTCGGCGTCGGCCGCAACGATGAGGTCGAGATCAGCATCCTTGAGCGCTGAGCGCTCTGCGTTGACGACGTATTCGCCATCGATGCGCGCTACGCGGCACTCAGAAATTGGGCCGGCGAAAGGAATGTCGGAAACCATCAGTGCAGCAGAAGCGGCTAAGCCAGCTAGTGCATCAGGCATCACCTCTGGGTCGAGGCTGATGAGGTTGATGATTACCTGAGTATCGAACATGTAGCCTTTCGGAAAGAGCGGACGAATGGCCCGGTCAACGATGCGACTAATGAGGATCTCGTAGTCGTTCAGGCGCGTCTCGCGGCGGAAGAAGTTGCCAGGGATGCGGCCTGCGGCTGCAAACTTCTCCTGGTAATCTACGCTGAGCGGGAAGAAGCTTTGGCCTTCACGAATGGAGTGGGAAGAAACAACTGAACAGAAAAGCATGGTCTTACCACACTTTACTACAACAGAGCCGTCGGCCTGTGTTGCTAGCTTACCGGTTTCGATAGTGACCTCGCGCCCGTTTGGCAATTCGAAGCTCACTGTCATTGGGGTCTTGTTACCCATGGTATATATAGTGACTTGGTTAATTATTAACAGTAGTGGAAGACTGAAACGATGCTGGTCCGAAAACCTTGCCCTAAACAATCTTTTCATTGCACCTGCGTCCGCGCCCCAATGCCTTAATTCAAACATAGAACTGGCGGCAATGCAAATGCAATGCAACACAAAACAGCCTTAGAAATGGGGGAGGAATTGGCCTTGAGAGGCCGGAATACGCCGAGGCGCAAGGGAGTTCACTTCCCGCCGGTGGTCCGCTTTAAAGACCGGCGGCTGCTGCACGTTTGCAACAAATCTTAATGGTTATCCTGTATCAGCGCGAAGATAGGGGATAATGGCCAGAGTTCAGCGGTTAGCATTTAGCATTTAGCGAATACTCCTAGGGGGCCTAACGGCTAACCGCTAAATTCTTGACTCAGTCGACGAATTTTCGCAGCACGATCATCGTACCCAAATGCATCGCCTCGTGCATATTGTTGAAGGCGATGGCATCGCCAACGCTGCTCAGGGTAATACCATAGCTGGTTGGGTATGCTTTGAAGTTGCTAAAATCTAGGGTTGCCAGGTCTTCTTCTAACTGGTCAACGCTGCTGATCAGGCGCTCTGCGATGAGTTGCCGATCGGCTTCGCTAACGATACCTTCGGGCTTGGAACCCTTGCGGAAGCGGTCGATGAATTCCTTGTCGGAAGGCGTCTTTAGACCAGACAGGGCGTAGATGAGCAGCTCCATGGTGGCAACGACGTGGCCGGCGTTCCAGATGATATTGTTGTTTAGTCCGCTGGGGATTTGATTTACCTGCTCAGAAGAAAGCGGGGTGAATTGTTTCAGGATGTTGGCCCGGCTGGCGCGCAGCAGCGCGAGGGCGTCGGTATAGTCTTGCATGATGCAAACTTATACCAAAATATGCTGGGGGACAACCAGTTTTCTATGCTGGTTGAGCCTGAGGAGGTGCAGCAATGATCGCTGAAGCGGAACAGAAGTTCCGGTGGAGTAGAAGTTGTGGGCGGGAACGCAGGTGCTGGGGGAGCTAGGAAAGAGCAGGGAGTGTTTAGACAATAGCCTCTCCACTTGCCGCGCTGCGGCAGACGAAGGGTCAATGATCTCCACCCCTGGCCCACAAACGGCCGCAATGTCTTCCTGAATCATCGCGTAATGCGAGCAGCCCAATACCAGGGCATCGACCTTGTCTGCCAACATCGGCTCCAGGATCGTTTTTAATTTGTTAGTCAAAAGTGGGCTGCCAGGAACTTCCGCTTCAATCAAGGGAACAAGGCCAACGCAGGCATCTTCGCGCACCGGCCGGCTGGCCATGTACCGTTCCCGCAGGGCCAGGTACCTTGGGCTACGGAGCGTCGTCGCCGTAGCGATTACTCCAACCCGACGCGCCTTCGCTGCCTGCTTCAACGCAGGCTCCAATCCGACAAACAGCACCTCCGGGTATTCTTCCCGTAAAAGGCCAATCGCAACGCTCGTTGCCGTATTGCAGGCGATCACAATCATCTTTACGCCCTGGTTTAGCAAATGCCGGGTAATCAACCGGCTCCTCGCCAAAATCTCTGCCTCGGGCCTCGGACCATAGGGCGCATAGGCATTATCCGCTACGTAGAGCAGTGATTCCCGGGGCAATAGCCCCGAAATAGCATTGGCGACCGAGAGGCCGCCAATGCCGGAGTCGAAGACTCCTATCGGTTGATGTTGCAGTTGTTGCAATGTTACAATCGTTGTAGTTGTTTCAGAAGTTACAATCGTTGTAGTGGCCGTAACCACTGCAACAATTGTAACCATTGCAACGACTGTTAGATGCCGAGCTTGGTCTTAACCATAGCACTTACGTCTGCGGTTTCTTCGCCGTAAAGCAGTACCTGCTGGTCAAAGATGAACTGGTAGCCGTTTTCTTTGGCAACAGCTTCGATGGCATCGTTGATGGACTTGTAGATCGGTTCGAGAAGCTTGTTACGCTTCTCCTGAAGATCTTCCCTCATGTCCTGGTCAAACTTACCGATCTCTGCCTGGCGGGCTTCCATGTCCTTGCTTGCAGTTTCCTGCTGAACCGGAGTTAGTTGGCCTGCAGTAGCTTTGTCCTGCAAAATCTTAAGATCAGCTTGGAACTTTGTGACCAAAACCTGTCCTTGCTTTTGCAGCTGTTTCTGCAGTGCTTCAAGGTTGGATTCTGCAGCCTTCATGGCTGGTAATTCGGACAGGATTTCGGCGGAGCTAACGTAGCCGAATTTCTGAGCGGAGGCTGTTGCGGTTGCTGCGAAGAGCATTACGGCAACGAGCGCGAGTTGAATATACTTTTTCATCTGATTAGTTGATTAGTTGTCAGTTAAGCGGGCGCAAAGATAAGTAAAGTTGTTGCACCTTAAAAAAGACAGTGTTTAGAGTAGCCCCGGTTGGTTGGGGGTTGGGATTTTTTTGCGGCGCTATTAACCAGGGACCAGCCAGACGTTAAGCGGATGGCGTAGTCTCTCGACAGTAGTTCGCTAGTCTGGTAGGCTGCCGCACTTGATAGGCTAGGCAGGTGTTGCAAACGTTGGGAACCCGATCGCGGGTTGCGCGGTGGAGGTTGTAAGACGGTGTAACCCGCAACCTCTAACCCGCAACCCGAAGTCGCTAAGCGAGCGACTTAGTTCTTCAATGCCCGCAGGATGTCATCAGTCTTGTCGTACGTATCGTTCGAGAAGATTATGCCAGCCGAGCCAGCACGGTCGAAGATGAAGTCATAACCCCGCGTGTTGGCGTAGTTCTCCACGGCCTCATAAATCGCATCCTGGATAGGCTTAACGAGTTCCTGACGGCGCTGGAACAATGCTCCTTCTGGGCCGAAGCGCTCGCGCTGTATGTCACGGACAGCTTTCTCTTTGGCGATGATCTCCTCCTCGCGCTGCGAGCGTTGATCTTCGCTTAGTAATACCTGCTCGGCCTGGTACTTGCTGTACATGCCTTTGATCTGGTCATACTGCTGATTGATTTCCTGCTGCCACTTGGCAGCTAGTTGGTCGAGTTGCTCCTGAGCATCCTGGTATTCAGTAATACTGGTGAGGATGCGCTCCATGTCAATAGAGGCAATTTTTTGAGCGTTGAGTTGCGCGCCGAAGCCGGCAAAGGCGAAGAGGGCAACGAAGAGTAGAGTACGGTAACGCATGATGTTGGTTCTTTTTAGGGTTCAAAAGTAATCCAGGCCCGTTGGACTGTTCGTAAGTATAGACGCTCTTATGTCCTTGAAGTTACGTTGTTTGGGAACTTTTAATTCCTGTGTTTTGGGGTTAAATGACTGTAGCGCAGGTTGTTATGTGTAAACTGGCTTGATTGTAGCTTATGGCCTTTAACGTAAAATTAACGCCCTTGGCTGGTAATTTTTACTGGTAAACGTCAAAAAGCCGGGCTGCCAACTAAGGCAACCCGGCTTTTCGGACTCATTTTATCTTGTAGGATAGCTTACTTAACGCTTACGGTATACTTCGGTGTTGGGTTCAACGGGCAGCTGTACTGGTAGTTGCCGGCGGTGAGGTAAACGACACCTGAGGTGTTGGTTTCACCTTTGTCAACGAGGGCCTTGAGGCCGGAGTCTTTGACCTGGGCACCAGCTTCGTCCTGAAGGTAGAAGCCGAGTTCTTTAGCAACCTTCTTGTTGGTTACTTCGAAAACGTAGTAACCGGGAGCTAGGTCGAGGTTGCCTTCGTTGTAGACGCCTTTCTTCTGGCTGAGCTTGATTACCTGTGGTGCACCAACGTTGATGGTGTAGGCAGGCGTTGGGTTGATCGGGCAGCTGTAGTTGTAAGAACCTTCAATCAGAGTGACAACACCCGTACGGCTGGTTTCGCCTTTTTTGACGAGGGCCGCGAGGCCGGAGTTGGTAACCTGTGCTTCAGTCTTGTCTTGGAGGTAGAAGCCGAGGCCTTTGTCCACCTCAGTATTTGTCACTTCGAAGATGTAATCACCTGGCGTCAGGTTCAACAGTTGCGTAGTGTACTCGCCTTCAATCTGACTGAGTTGGATAATGGTTGGTGCTGCTTTTTCCATCATCTCTGACTTGTCAGCCATCGATTCTTTGTGCATCATTTCTTGAGCATTCAGAGAGAAAGAGAAAATGGTCATTACTGCGAGGAGGAGGGAGAATAAGTTTTTCATTACGGTATAAATTTATGTGGCCACATCGGCCGTTTCGGTTTGATACTGCAAATTTGGGCTGTTTTGAGATGGCAGAAATATCAATTTTGCCCGAGGAGATGTCAATTTTTCCCTTTAGTCGTGAATTCTTGACTTTTAAACGCAAAAGCCGGCGCCCACCTGAGTGAACGCCGGCCTTTGCCTTCTGAAAACTAATCTCTAAGGCCTAAAACCTAAACCTTATTTCTTCTTCCTAGGCGTCCTGGATTTCCGTGCCGGGCTACTGCCCCGCCCTTTAGAAGCAGGACTCTTAGACGAAGAGCCACGGCTTCCACCACTGCTCTTACGTCCTTTCCTTGCACCTGCGGCTGCGGCCCCTCCGGAGCCTTTGGAATTGCCAGCAGAACGACTCTTATAATCTTCTGCCGTTTCACCGTTGATCTGCACCACTTCTACTAGTGACATGTCAATCCGGCGGCGCTCCAGGTCGACATCTTCGATGCGAACCCGCAGCTTGTCGCCCATCTTAAGCACCTTACCCGTCCGGCGGCCAGTGATTGACAACTTGCCCGAACCAATCTCATATGGCTCGTCCATGTCGTCATAGCTGATCATGCCTTCTACAAAGTTGTCGGTCAATTCAACGAAAACACCAAAGTCGGCCAGGCCGTTAATGATGCCGTCAAACTCTCCTCCAATGTTGTCGAGCATGAATTCGGTCTGCTTGTACTTGATGCTCTGTCGCTCCGCAGTCGTTGCCTTCCGTTCCTGCGCCGAGATGTGCTTACACGCCTCTTCGAGTTTCATCGGGTTGTACTTGTACAGGCTTCCTTTTTCCAGGTTAGCGTCCAGGATCCGGTGAACCAGTACGTCCGCATAGCGGCGGATCGGGCTCGTAAAGTGGCTGTAGTTTTCAAAGCCAAGGCCGTAGTGGCCAATGTTCTCCGAAGTATAAATGGCCTTGGCCATCGTCCGGATCGCAATTGGTGACAACATCTTAACCATCGGGTCTTCGCCCGCTTTGGACAGCAGTTCGGTGTAGCTCTTGGCAATACTCTGCGGTGTGCTGAGGTCCATCTTATAGCCTAAAGCTTCCGCAAACCTCGCGAGTTCTTCCACCTTTTCCATGTTCGGCTCATCGTGAACACGGAATACAAACGGAATCAACTCTCTCAGCTTTTCGGCTTTCTTAACCATGAAGGTGGCTACCTCTTTGTTGGCCAGCAACATGAAGTCTTCGATCAACATGTTGGTGTCGATCCGTTCCTTGATGTAGACTTCCAACGGCGTACCGTCTTCGTCCAGTTTGAAACGAACTTCGTTGGTGGCAAAGTCAATCGCTCCATCTTTGAAGCGCTTCTTGCGCAGGTTGCGACTGATCTTATCCATCAGGACAAGTTCTTCTCTGAAGTCGCCCTTTCCGGTGTCCAGAACTTCCTGTGCTTCCTCGTAAGTGAAGCGGCGGTCGGAGTGGGTTATCGTCCGGCCAAACCAGCGTTTGCGGATTTGGAAGGTGTCGGGATCGAAGGTGAAGACGGCGCTGAAAGTCAGTTTGTCTTCGTGTGGTCGCAGAGAGCACAGTTCGTTGGAAATGCGCTCTGGCAACATTGGGCAAACCCGGTCTACTAGGTAGACGGAGGTTGTCCGCGCAGCGGCCTCTCTGTCCAGGGCGCTGCCAGGGCGTACGTAGTGGCTGACGTCGGCGATGTGAACGCCGATTTCAATTTGTCCGTTGTCAAGGTGTTCGATGGACAAGGCATCGTCAAAATCTTTCGCCGTCAGCGGGTCAATCGTGAAGGTGGTCACATCGCGCATGTCCCAGCGGATATTGATTTCCTGCTGGCTGATTTTAGAGGGCAGGGCCTCGCTTTCTTGAATCACGTCCTCAGGGAAGGTGATTTGGAAGCCGTTGTTGATCAGGATACTCTGCATCTCAATCTCACTGCTGCCATCTTCACCAAGCACTGCGGTCATGGTGCCGGAGAGCTGGCCGAACCGGTTAGCTTCCCAGTTGTCGATCCGAACAACGACCTTTTCTTTGGTCTGAGCTCCTAAGTTTTCGGCCCGGTGAACGGCGACGAGTAGCTTGGAGCCGCCGACTTGTTCGACCTCGACTTCGGCGTACTTGGGGTATTCCTTATAGGTGCCAACGAAGTGGGTTACGCTCCGTTCTAGGACTTCTGTGACCTCGCCTTCCGGCTTGCGGCGGCGGGTTGGCGTCCAGTAACGGACTTTGACGAGGTCGCCATCCTGAGCGTTACTCAGGCGGCTGCCGGGGATGAATATGTCTTCTGCGTCGCCGTCGGTAACGACGTAGGCATCGCCTGAGCGGGTCAGGTCAACGCGTCCTTCTTGGTAGTCGGAGGCAGTTTTTTGTTGAAAGTTTTTCGAAATTTGGAATTTATATTCGTCTGTAGCCCGGATTTTTCCGGCCTTTACAAGATACTGCAGGGCGGTTAGTACGCTGTCCTGGCTGTTCTTGATCTTCAGTTTACGAATCAGTTGTTTTGGGTTGAACTCTTTGCGATCGTTGTCTTTTAGTTCCTTCAAAAGAAGGCTCTCCAATTCACGGACTTTGAGCTTATTGCCCTTAATTTTATTTCTAGCCATTTTGTTTTGATGGTATTTCCGGGCCCCTTTGGCGCCGGGCCGTCAGATAGACGGGCTTAGTTTAGGATTTTGATGTTGGTGATTAAACGACAGTAGTTGGTGAAAAGTTCTTCCAAGGCCTTTTCTTGCAATTCATTGGGCCGCGGCCAACGCAGTTGGCGTTTATGCTGAGCGAAGCCGAGGTGCAGGTGCAGTGGAAGATTGGACGAGCAAGGGACAATAACTTCCGTCCGGCCGCGACGCTAGGATCAAGGCGGAGCCTTTGTTCTCTGGTGGGCGGTCGTAGCGGATGGCAATGTAGAGCATCATCATCATCATCCATTACGGCTCACTCCGTCTATGCCCAGTACGTAGCCGACGAACGGAGATGCTTCGCCCGATTTGTGAGGTACACGGCGATATTTATACCACGTAACCGTTGTCTCGGGAACCAAGAATGGCAGAGAAATGTATAAGGTCATTCTTGAGTTGCAAGAACCTGAACCTTCATGGGAAGAGGTCTCTGCTAAGCGTTGAAAAGTAGGTGGTGGATTATTGGGAATAATAATAGGAATAAACAACCATCCCCACCACCGGCCCCAACAACAACCCATTAATCACTACCGCAAACCAATCCTCCGAACGGGTTTCATTTGTTAGCCATGCTGCGCACAACACCCCTGCATAAGCTATCGTCGCTAACGAAGTAAATGATTGCTTATATCCATTTATTGACCATAATAAATAGCAGGAGAATAGCATTGCCAAAGTAATAATCCAACGAGTGGATTTGGGGTGCATATTGGCCATTGTTTTTACGCCCTGGGATTTGTCAAGAACGGTATCCCTAAAATCAAATAAAAGGGCGATACTTCCAGTGAATAGAAAACGTATAATTAATTCGTACGGCCAGGGAGCTTGGGGAGATCCACAACCGGCGAAGCAATGGATTTCTCCGGAGGCAGCCTGGTTTATTGCGTCAGACATTATATCAATTGGTAATTGAGCTGTCATTAACGTCCACGCCCATGCCACCCAAATAACTTTAACGTAAGGCAAGTCTCGAAGCCTTGGCCAACCTTTTATCGGCGGGGTTAAATAGAATATTGTTAATGGTGTTGCCCATAACAAAGACCCCCACATAGCATCAATAAATGGAAGACCGATAATCCCTGCTGTAGCCATACTCCCAATGCCAATTACTAAGCTCGCCGCTGGGTGCCTGGAAACAATGTTATACCGTTTCGATGTCGGTCGAACGCCCGCCCGCTGAAAACTCAGGTAGCGGTGCAAAGTATAGACTCCAAGCGTCGAGAAAAACAGGAAAGCAAGGACGGGTGTATCGCTGGCCCAGGTTTGTGAGTCGTATGCTAGTTGTAAGGTTAACCAGCCCAGTCCCGTTGCTGCGAGAGCAATCTGCAGGTGGCCGTAGAAAAACCAGTTGAATAGGCGGCGGGAATTCAATCGATGGAGTTTATGCTCGACTGCCGTTCAGTATGAATAGAGGGAAAAAGAGGCAGGCCAAGCGGTATAACTTAAAGGTATAAATAGTCAAATAGTTGGTTCTTGAGCCTTAAGTACTCGGGCAATATTAATCGCACCATCCTGCTCGGCATCTTTTGAGCCTGAACTTCGTTGAAAAGCCTCGCCAACACTACGGTGTTTCCTACGTTTTTCGCCTCGTTCAGA
>JBLIGS010000059.1:0-12887 GCA_047637095.1 Neolewinella sp.
TTATAAGGGCAAAAAAAGGGCAAAAGAGCGAGCTTAGCGCCTCTTTTAGACATGTTTGAACAGCTTCACCATACTCAAAAAAGAGTTGGAGGAAATCTCTGTACGTCCAAAGTCTAGTTATCTCAATTCGCAGTGTTATTGGTGAGCAAGATGGCCATATTTGCGCCAGTTTCGTCGGCCATCCCTTCCATAACGCCGCGTAAGCGGGCGACTTCTTCCGGAAACTCCATTGCCATATCAAATTGCTCAAAGGGGTCATTCTTTAGGTTGTCTTCTACCACCACCATGAGGTCATCGATGATTAGGTCAAGACCTTGATTGGGAAAAGGCAGACGAGTTACGTTCACAGGCTGACGTTCACAGCACCTTAAGTACACCCTGTTTTTCTGGCACCACTGTCTCAGAACAGGTGTGGTCAACGGATTCAGTCAATCGGGAGCAAACCCGTCGCGTCATTGACAGCGTTCTGACGGCACGAAGTAAGGTGTACGCTCTTACGCAGTCGTCCGTCAAGAACCTCAGAGCAATAAACTATCGGAAAATCGAAAACTGGTCGCGGTCCGTGCGCTCAAACATAAAAAACCGCTGATGGCCGGCTACTCTAACCGACTAATCCGAACTTTCCGCTTCTTCACCCGTCCATTATTTAGCAAGGCAACCAAGCCTTCCACTTTGCTTCGGGGGACAGCGACAAAAGTGCAATCAGCCAACAGTTCAATCACGCCCAACTCGCCCTTTTCAAGGCCGCCTTGCTTGAAGAAGAGTCCCGCAATATCTCCTTTGGAGACCTTGTCTTTACGGCCGGCAGAGACATAGAGTGTGGCCCACTTGCTATTTTGCACAATGCCTGGCTCGGTGGGTAAAACCGCCTCTTCTGCTTCCTTGACGTAGTCGGGAAGGTCATAGCCTTCCCAGCGAAGAAGGAAGGAGGTACCGTTGGCGTGCATACGTGCAGTACGACCATTACGGTGGGTAAACTCGGATTCCTTGACGGGTAGGTTGTAGTGGATGATGAAATCCAACTCCGGCACGTCAATACCACGGGCTGCCAAGTCAGTTGACAGCAAAATCCGGTGTGTTCCGTTCCGGAACTTGATCAGCGCTCGTTCCCTATCTACCTGCTCCAGGCCACCCATAAAAACAGCGTAATCGATGCCCTTCTTATCAAGATAATCGGCAACAAAACGAACGGTCCCTTTTACGTTACAAAAAATAATGCCCCGTCCGCTTCCGGTAGTCGTCAAAATCCTTTCGAGGGTTTGGAGTTTGTCTTTTTCAGGAGAGGCGACGTCGATCAGGCGAAGCTGGCTGCTTCGCGTTCCGAGATAGTCAATGGTGACGGGGTCGCGGAGGCGAATAAAGTCAGGGAGGTCAACATCGTTGGTGGCGGAGGTTAGAATTTTCTTCTGCAGGTTCTCCAGGCTAAAAACGATCTGCTTCATCTCCTTTTCAAAGCCTGTTTCAAGGGACTTATCGAATTCGTCAAGTACCAGTGTTCTGATATTTTTAGTGGCAAAAGCCTCCCTGCGAAGGTGGTCTGCCACACGGCCCGGTGTTCCTACCAAAACCGCAGGTGGCTTCTTCAGGTCCTCTCTTTCTTTAGATCCTGGCCGACCGCCGTAGACTTCGTCGACTCGGAAACCACTTCCCATGGCCCGCATCACCTGGCTGATCTGGATGGCCAGTTCCCGACTAGGAACCAATACCAGTGCTTGAACGTTGTCGATCTTAGTGCTCAGTTCGTTGATGATGGGCAATAAAAAAGCCAGCGTCTTACCCGTTCCGGTAGGCGACAGCAGCACGACTTCGTCGCTGTGAAGGATAGCCTTACGGGCCTCCTGCTGCATCTCATTGAGCTTGTTGATGCCTAGTTTGGCGAGGATTTCTGCTTGCGATTTCATGGCGCGAAGGTAGGTATAATTGGGCCCACTTTGGGGCCGCGGACGCAGGTGCATAGATGGTTGAGGGGCAAGGAAGTGGGCCATGC
Source organism: Neolewinella sp. (assembly GCA_047637095.1). GTDB lineage: Bacteria > Bacteroidota > Bacteroidia > Chitinophagales > Saprospiraceae > Neolewinella. Next base: position 1,988 of record JBLIGS010000059.1, read on the forward strand.
TTCTTTATCCTCCTATGCTTTAGGGTTTTCATCTAGAGAGGGAGAGTTGGGGAGAAGAAAGAGAAAAGCCAAGCAGCTTCACAACCCCAAAGTCTATATAAGTGCTTTCCCTCCTACCCCATGAATGCCAGAATGATATCACACCCTTTAAGCCTACTCAATATTTACTTCGACCTTTCCCTTCTTCAACAGATACCCCACCCCGCTCTCCGGGCAAACCGCCCGACCAGCCTCATCAAATTCCAGGCGGCCTCCAGCCGCACTCATCCACCCAATCTGCTTCGCAGGGTTACCGATGACGAGGGCGTAGGCAGCGACATCCTTGGTCACCACGCTACCAGCGCCAACAAAGGCGTACTCATATAACCGGGTTCCGCAGACGATGACGGCATTGGCGCCGATGGTGACGCCCTTGTCCAGGATAGTCGGCAGGTAGTCCCCCCGGCGGTTTACCGCCGAACGGGGATTGATAACGTTGGTAAACACCGCAGAAGGACCGATGAATACATCGTCTCCGCAGCTTACGCCGGCATAAAGACTTACATTATTTTGCACCTTACAATTTCGGCCAAGCTTCACCCCGGAGGCCACAAAGACGTTCTGCCCCAGGCTACAGCCTTCGCCTAATTCGCAACCCGGCATCAGGTGGCAAAAATGCCAGATTTTGCTGCCGGAGCCGATGATGGTGCCGTCGTCAATAATGGCGGTTGGGTGGGAGAAGTAGGTAGGCATCAGGTTTTTAAAAATTGGATTTTCACACGATTCCTTAGGAATCGTAGTGCACAAACGGCTAAAACGTAGCTACAAGGCATGCCTTGTAGCTATGGTAGACTGCAATATCCGCTATTTTTTTTAAGAACCGTAGCACACAAACGGCTAAACAGTAGCGGCAAGGAATGCCTTGTAGCTACGGTCGGCTTAAGTTCGGAGGACCGTCTAGCGTAGTATCGGGGTTCACCCCGATGTTTTGTTTGCCATTCAAACTCCCCTTGCACCTCTACTTCGGCTTCGTTCAGCATAAACGCCAACTTCGTTGGCCGCGCCCTCCTAAAACACCGCCAACAACCCAAGGCCTGCCAGCAAGAAGAACTTCAGTAAGGTACTAACACCATGGTAATCAGTAGGCCCTGAAGCCCGAAGCAGCCGGAAGAGAATAAACAGAAGGCCGAGGATCAGCAGACCAATACAAGTCATCATGGGAACCGTCTGAAAAGCCATCCAACCCAGAAAAACCGGGCTTAAAACAGCTAGTATAACCACCAAACCCAATGCCAAAGCCACCATCCGGCTAAGCGGGATGCCCAGCATTACGGGAATGGTCTTGCGCCCAGCCTCTTTGTCACCACGGATGTCTTCAAGGTCTTTCACCAGCTCCCGCAACATCGTTGCGATGAAGGCAAACACCATAAATACCAGACATACCCGAAGGGCATTCATCCCTAGTTCGGGATTAACATCCAGCAGCTGGAGAACGGCTTTGCGTTCAGCAAGTACCAATACGCCGGGAACTCCGGCGCAGAAAGCAGCAACAACCAAGTTACCTAAAACGGGCACCTTCTTCAGTCCTGTACTGTAAATTGAAAGCATAGCAATGGCTGTCGGAAATATCCAAAGCAGCTGTCGCTCATCCAACCGGTAGGCCAGTAATTGACTAACCAGAAAACCACCCAGTAGCATAACGCCATAAGTCCACATGACACCGTCCCGACCAATAATTTTGACAGGATTAGTTCCTGGACGATTGATTTCGTCAATTTTCTCGTCCTGCAAATCATTGACCAGGTATCCGGAAGCCGTTATCATTAGTGTGACAATCACGATTTCGAAAAATTTCCACAGCGTCAATACACCAGCAATACCTTCCTGGTTAAGAGCGGGTTGGATCACCCTGAAATACACCAACCACTGCGTCAAGGCCACCACCAATAAGTTGGGAAACCGCAATAGTCGCAGGATGGGAATAATTGGATAATCTGACATACGGCGGCAAGATAGACAGACTACCGACAATGGCGAAGGCTGTAATAAAAAAGCATATAGCGATCAGCGTTCAGCGATTTCTCACTTCCTGCTAATAGCTATATGCTTTGTGCAAATTGACAATTGCTTTGAGTAACCTAGTCCTTAAGTAAAGACCGGCTAATCACCAATTTCTGAATTTCGGACGTGCCTTCTCCAATGGTGAGCAATTTACAGTCGCGGTAGAATTTCTCTGCTGGGAATTCTTTGGTGAATCCGTAGCCGCCGAAGATCTGGACGCCTTCATTTGCCAACCTGCAGGCTACTTCACTTGCATAGAGTTTCGCCATGGCGGAAACCTTGGTCACCGGAAGGTGAGCGTCTTTGAGTCGGCCGGCTTCGCGGACGAGGAGCTCAGAAGCTTCCAGTTCGGTGGCCATATCAGCCAACTTGAAGGCGATAGCTTGGAACTTTGAGATGGCTTTGCCAAACTGCTCCCGTTCCTTACTGTAAGCCAGGGCAGCTTTGAAAGCACCACGAGCAATGCCGAGGCTGAGGGCGGCGATGCTGATGCGGCCGCCATCGAGAATTTTCATGCTCTGGATGAAACCTTCTCCTACTTCACCGAGAATCCGATCGGCAGGAAGGTGGCAGTCTTCGAATACCATTTCTGCCGTTTCGCTGGCGCGCATGCCCAGCTTCTGTTCTTTTTTGCCGCCGCGGAATCCTTTATCAGACCGTTCAACGACAAAGGCGGTCATGCCGTGGCTGTCCAGCAATTCACCAGTACGAACGATGACAACGGCTACTTCACCGCTGATACCGTGGGTGATGAAGTTCTTAGCACCGTTAATGATGTAACTTCCGTCTTCCTGCTTTACGGCAACGGTCCGCATCCGGCCAGCATCAGAACCAGTGTTTGGCTCGGTAAGGCCCCAAGCACCGATGTGCTCGCCAGTGGCAAGCTTCGGTAGGTAGGCTTTCTTTTGCTCCTCGGTACCAAACATCAGAATGTGGTTCGTACAAAGAGAGTTGTGAGCAGCAAGGCTAAGGCCAATGGAGCCACACACTTGGGAAATCTCATCGATTACCGTAATGTATTCGCCGTAGCCGAGGCCGGTACCGCCGTATTCTTCTGGGACGAGCAGTCCCATAAAACCGTACTCTCCCATTTCCCGGAAAAGATCGCGGGGGAAGTGCTCAGCCTCATCCCACTCCATAAAGTCAGGACGAATCCGACTTTCTGCGAAGTCTTTGGCGCTCTGGCGAATCATCGCCATTTGCTCGTCGTAGGGGCTTAGAGTTGGAGTGGTGACCATGGTTTATTTGATTATCGCTAAGGTTAGCAGTTGTAAAAAAGCTGTGTGGTGGACGACAAAGATAGTAAACTATTACGTTGGCAAAAGTTTATTTATTTTTCAAGCTTACTGGTTGTCACTTACCCGATCAAGGGCAGCTTCGTAGATACAATTACCTTTAAGGAAAATTGTTCCAAAACATGTCTTAATCTTAGTGTTTACGGGTATTAAATAATGAATACGACACATTCACCCCGTCTTAAGCAGGCGCTTGGGGCGCGGACGCAGGTGTAAGGAAGTAGGCAAAGAAGCAAGGTAAATGCTTGGCTTTTAATTTCAACGTAGAGCGATTCAACACACTGAAGGAAACGTATACATGGGCAACATTCATTAGTTATCTATCGTAAAACGGGAAGTTCTACTAGATTAAAAACGCACCTACTAAGTGCTGCAACCAACGTGGCGCGTACAACGCCCTCACGCCAAACGCTGAACCAACTACTCACTACCGACTACTTACTACTATCCTTTTCAAAACTATCTCTCCTTCCTCCCGTTTACCTGACTGACTCCAAAAAAATCTACCCCCATGTCTTACCCAAAGAACCTTGGCGAACTCAAAGCTTCCGGTTATAAATCCCGCAGTGTCAAACAGGAACTCCGTGAGAACCTGATAAAAAAACTGAAGGCCAAAGAAGAAGTTTTTCCAGGTATTATTGGCTTTGACGACACAGTACTACCAGATATTCAACGCGCCATCCTGAGCCGCCACAGCATTTTGCTACTCGGCCTCCGTGGCCAGGCAAAAACCCGTATTGCTCGCTTACTGGTCAATTTATTGGATGAATTCATGCCAGTTGTAGAAGGCAGTGAACTTAATGATGACCCATTGGCCCCCATCAGCCGCTACGCCGTCGATCTGATTGCGGAGAAAGGCGATGACACGCCCGTTAGCTGGGTTAGCCGCGACGATCGCTACGTTGAGAAACTGGCAACACCGGATGTATCGGTAGCGGACTTGATCGGCGACGTTGACCCCATTAAGGCCGCGACCCTGAAACTGACGTATGCCGATGAACGGGTGATTCACTTTGGCTTGGTGCCCCGCGCACACCGCGGGCTCTTTGTCATCAACGAACTCCCTGACCTTCAGGCCAGGATCCAGGTTTCCCTCTTCAACATCCTGCAAGAAGGCGACATCCAAATTCGTGGATTCAAACTCCGTCTACCGCTAGACATTCAGTTTGTCTTCACTGCCAACCCGGAAGACTACACCAACCGGGGCAGCATCATTACACCGCTTAAGGACCGTATCCAGAGTCAAATCCTGACCCACTACCCAAAAACGGTAGAGATCGCCAAGGCCATCACCAAGCAGGAGGCCGACCTAGCTGAATCACAGTCTGAGATGGTCGCCATTGATGACCTGTTGAACACCATGCTGGAACAGCTGGCCTTTACCGCCAGGGAGAGTGAGTACATCGACGACAAGAGCGGTGTCTCCGCACGACTGAGTATCACTGCACTGGAGAACCTGATTTCTACCGCCGAGCGCCGAGCGTTGCTCGCTGGCGACGAGAAAACCGCAGGCCGCATCACCGACTTCTGGGGCGTCGTCCCAGCCATCACCGGCAAGGTCGAACTCGTCTACGAAGGAGAGCAGGAAGGCGCTTACGGCGTAGCCATGAAGCTTCTTGGATCCAGTATCAAGACCAGTTTCCTGGAACATTTCCCTAATCCGGACGAAGTAGTTGCAGACGGACGGGGAAATTCAGACCCTTACGGCATCATCCGTGCATTCTTCAGCGGTGGTAACATCGTTGAATTACTCAACGATGCCAACGAGAAAGACCACAGGGCAGCACTGGACGGTGTAGCCGGCCTGAAAAAATTCGTTATTGGAACCCTAGATCGTAAGATGACCGATGACGAGACCTACCTCTACATGGAGCTCGTCCTCCAAGGACTGGCCGAAATGGAAGTCCTCAACAAGGAGACTATGGAAAACAGTCTGAGCTTCAAGGATATCCTTGCGGACATGTTTGGTAGCGAGGACATTTTTTAAGCTCTTAGCATTTAGACAGCAATAAGTCTACTCGCCTCGACTCCGCTCGGCAACCGAAATATTCAGGCCCTTTTCTGTCGAGACTATGCTCGACAGTAAAACAATCCCGATTCGGTCGGCAAGTGAAGTCGGGGTGTGTTGTTTTAGTAGCCATAGCTTTGCTCAAGAACGACGTACTTAGCTGCTGTCCTGAACACTAATCGCTAAATGCTTCTCTACAGATGAACCTCAACCAAGTCACCCTCCCCTCCCGCGACCTCACCATCAGCATCCCGTTCTACGAAACCCTCGGGCTGAAGCTGATCGTCCGTGCCCTACCCCACTATGCCCGGTTCGAATGCCCCGACGGAGACAGTACTTTTTCGCTACACCAAAGGAAAAACATTCCCAACAACCCTGGGACATCCATCTATTTCGAGTGTAAAGATTTGGATGAGCGCGTCAGCGACCTTCAACTAAAGGGCCTTATATTTAATTTACTACCAACCGACCAATCCTGGCGCTGGCGGGAAGCCCATTTGCAAGACCCCGACGGCAACAACCTCATCCTCTTTTGGGGAGGTCATGATCGTAAAAATCCACCATGGAGGGTTTGATTTATCCCCCGTTTATGGCTCTCTCACCCTATCAAATCTGCCGGTAACGCGAAAATTACCCGAAAGTGCATACCGCTTGCAAGTTTATTGGCACCGCTCCCTAAATAAAACTACTCAATACGTTCAAGTACTTTAAGGTTTCATTACATTCGTGTAATACTCTCTGACTTAGGACTTACTTGAAACATATAATGACGACCTCTCTACATGGTGATGAGAAGGACGCGACAATTGCAAGTTTAAAAAAGCAATTGGCCGTCGCTCATGCCGAAGCAAATCTACATTTAGCGGAAGTTCGCCGTTTTAACTTCATCGTTTCCGAAATTACGGAGGCAGCCGAAGGCGGCATCTTTGTCCGCCAGAACATCGAAGGTGACTACATGTACATCTCCGAACAACTAGCTGACATACTAGGCTATGGCGACATTGGAATGCCGCCCTCCTACCGACAATTTCTCGAGCAAATCCACCCTGAAGACCTCGACTTGGCAATGGCTTTTGCCGCTACTCGGCTAGCAGATTTTGTTGACCCTGCACTAGAACCTGCTCCTGGCACCCGCGTTCTCACCCAAGTTCAAAGTGTCCTCGACCTACCCAGCGACAAACCTGTCCCCCACAATATTTTCACTACTGGTACCGGTGCTCACCTCGAATTCCGTTACCTAAACCAGGAAGGTGATTACCGCTGGTTCCGTGCTTCAGCCAAGCACTACATCCCAGAACAAGGGCCTGAACAGATCATCGGTCTGATCATTGACATCAACGACATCAAAAAGCTGGAAGCCCAACGTAAGGCTGTAAACGAAGAACTAAAATCCTTCATGTACAGCGTTGCCCACGATCTCCGTGCCCCAGTTCGCCACATCGCTAGCTTCGCCGAAGCCATCCGCGAAGAACCCGATGCGCCCAGCGAAGACAGGGAGCTTTACCTCAACTACGTTGAACGCTCGGCCGACAAACTGGCCAAGATGATTGACGGCCTCATGCTATTGAGTCGCAACCAGCGGAACGAGCCCAAGATTGTCCCAGTAGACATTGAGAAAATGCTCGCGGACCTCATCAAAGGCACCCGCCAAACCGAGAAACAAGCGGAGGAACTCATTATTGAAACCGATGCCTTCCCCATTATTCAAACGGACGCAGGCCTCATTGAACAGGTACTCCAGAACCTGCTTTCCAACGCTATTAAATACTCTAGCAACCAGTCCAGGGCTGTCGTTAGGATCAATTACTTCCTCCAGGAAAGTCAACACATCATCAGCTTCTCCGACAACGGCATTGGCTTCGACCCCGCCTATGCGGATAAGTTATTTAAACTCTTCAGTCGCCTCTACGTCGAGGATGATATTCCCGGAACGGGCGTTGGCTTGGCCTCTGTTCACCGTATTATGCGCAACCTAGGTGGCGTAATCGAAGCAGACGGTCTCCTAGGCAAAGGAGCAACCTTCACTGTCCGGATTCCAGTCAAAGTTGGCGCGACCTCGGCTTTTTAAGCTTTTTCCCTTACATTGTGGTTGTATAATCCCTGATTTAAACGAAGAGGCGCAAATGCCGGTGTCGTGGCAACACCGTCCGTTCCGTCCTTTCTACCTACCGCTAACGGAAAGCAATAATGACACCCTATCGTGTACTCCTAATTGAGGACGACCCGCTCGAGGCAGCTCTTGCCCGGCGAACGCTCCGCCAGATCGACAAATCAATTGACGTTGTCGTGCTGCGCGACGGCGCTCACTTCCTTCAATTCTACAAGAAACATCGTCCGGTGCGTGGCATTAGCCTCGCCATCATGGACCTTCACATGCCCCGTATTGATGGGTTTGGTGTGCTCAAAACCTTGAGTGACGCCGGAGAACGTGTGCCCTTCCCCCTGGTTATGTTCTCCAGTTCGGAGGACCAAGACGAGATCGACAAAGCCTACTCCATGGGCGCTTCTGCCTTCGTAAAAAAACCAACGGTGCCAAAGCAGTACCGAGCGGCAATGGAGCACATTGTCAACTTCTGGTTAATGACGAATAAGCGGTAAACGGGATTTAGGGGTATGGAATATTCAGGGTTACATCACTGATGTTCGGGTTATCAGCCAGCTCCATTATTCTGGGAATGTCAGCCTCGGTTAGTGGGCTGAGCAGGAGGCGAGCGGTGCGGACTTGATGTGGGAGTTTCATGCGTCGTTTTAGGGAGATATTTTGAATTCCGCCTAAAGTTGCAAAAGGTTAAATCGAAGTACCTACCGTAACAGTACCACTTCTCCAGTCAGCTGCTGGACTTCTCCATCCAAGAATAGTACTTGTGCGACCCAGGCATAGACACCCGTAGGCATAAGCTCGTTGTTCAACGTTCCGTTCCAGCCAGCGGTGAGGTCGTTCGGAATGAGATCAACCCCTTCATAGACCTGCTCTCCCCAGCGGCCGAAGACGCGGAAGGAAGAGACAGCCATGACCGACTTACCGGGGTTAACATTGAAAAAATCATTAATGCCATCTCCATTGGGACTAAAAGCCGTAGGCGTGTAAACATCGCGGACTTTGATGACGGAAATAGTCAGAGAATCTGTTGTGGAACAACCGTCGGCAGAGGTAACCGTCAGAACGTACTCTGTTTCGTTGACGGGCTGTGCTCTAGGGCGCAGGCAAGTATCACAGTTCAGTGTTCCGGAGAGATCAAACCAGCGAATGTCAGCTACGGTAATGTCGTTAATCAAGGTAGGGACGACGACGTCGCAGCCCAATCTTGTCGAAGTAGGCTCCCATGGGAAGATAATTGGAATCTCTGGAGCGGTGATGGATTCAGTACTGTCGACTTCACAACCATTAGCATCCACCAAATTGGCGGTGTAGGTTCCGGAGGGGAGTTCCGGGAAAGTGAAGATGGTATCTGTAGGCGCATTGCCTAGTGCCATCTGATATGGTGTTGTTCCTCCGGAGATAGTGCCAAGTTCGATGCTACCGGTTTCCAGTCCGTCACAGCTCGGATCATTGAAGATGACGGTGTAGTTGATGGCTGGAGGCGCTATTAGGCTTACCGTATCGGTACGGATACAACCGTTGGCATCCGTTACACTAAGAATATAGATTCCTGCTTCTAAGTTACCGATGACTGTGCCGTTTTGGGCATTGCTCCAGGAGAAACCGTAGGGGCCAACGCCGCCAGTACCGTTTCCAGAAACGCGACCATCCGCACCGTCAAAACAACTCAAGTTAAAATCGCCGACATTTGCGGCCGTTACAGTAGCGAAGAGTTCTGTCGGTTCCGTTACCGTCTGAAAGAGAACAACGTCGTTGCCGAAGTTGTCCTGGATATTGATTTCATATACTCCTACCGGAACACCGTCGATGGCATTGTTGATCAGCAGGTTCGTTGAACCTGTTCCCCCAACGTTAGGGTCAAGGATATTTTCCCAGTCGTAGGTGAACGGAGGAGTTCCGTTTTCTACTGAGAAGATCAGCTGCCCATTGGCTTCGCCGTTACAAACCGGTTGGATAAAACTTGTGGAGCCCCGGATTTCACATTCGATCATGAACAGGTCGAGTGTGACGATGCTGTCGCACTGGGCTGTTGTCAGGATGGTATCGATGAAGAGGCCGGTGGTAGAATAAGGAGTGGTACCGATGAAGAATTCATCGCCGACGCAAAGGTTAACGTCAATGGCTTGTCTTGCCTGCGGCAAGACTTCCAACATCACATCAATCAGGCTGTCACAGCCATTGGGTAGAACGATGACAAAGTCGAAGACACCAGCCGTAGTCAGGAAAGTGTCTGCAACAAACAGCGTATCATCCATACAGATTTGCTGGTTGATGGACAGGGAGCCGACGGTGCGGACACCTATCGTAGTACAAGTTGGTGGCGCTTCGTCACAGACGTTGGCCGCTGTGACACAGACTTCGTAGGTGCCGTCGGCAGGGAATGTAATGTCCGCCGCAGGTTGATTAGTAGTCGTTACCCGGTCACCGTTTACATCCCAGTGAAAGAGGGCAGCGCCGACTTCTGCGCCCATTACGTTGAAACGGGTGGGAAAGCCGGGGCAGGTTTCGGCGACTACGCTGGAGACCATCCCTGAAGTAGTAAGCGGGCTCACCTCGGTACTACCGTTAATGACAGTGAACGTCCAGTCACAAATGTCCCCAGCAGAACCATCCATCATCAGGTAATAGTGTTGGCCGACGACGAGGGGAACGTCGTTAGAGAAGCTGACAGTGGTGTTGGGCGAAACGTCGGTATTACAGAAGGTCACCGGGGTAAAATTATCGCAGTCGAAGCTTTCGAAGATGCCGATCTCTAGTCCCCAGCCGCTGGTACAGTTCGATACTGCCACTTCAATCTCCAAGTCTACCGTTCCCGCAATGAAGGAAATGAAGGACATGTTGTGCGCAAAAGTCGTACAGAAGTTACCTACCGATTGCCCGTTAATGGAAAGATCGTTCCGACCAGTAAAACCATCGATGTCACAGATAACACAGGCATCGTCACAAAAGGAAGTCATCTCTGCCGTAGGCCCACAGGGATCTGGTTGGGCGGAGAGGGAGAAGGCTAACAGGGTAAATAAGGTAATAAATAACAGATCCTTCATCCTAGGGTATGTGAAATTAACAAGCTGGTCATTCAAACGATTCCAAGATCGTGTTTATTTATGACTGTATTTATTCAAGACATGATTTTGTTTGCAGGCGTTGGCTTGGTGTCGGTTAAGAGACGAAAGCGGGTCACGGAGTTAGTGAGTCACGGAGTAGGTCCGCATATTTGAGGCGGCAAGGCAGGATCTGGCGAGGGCACTCCAGTGCCCGTTTCAGGTAAAAGTGTAATCCTTGCATGCCCTAAAACCTCCACTCTGCACCTGCGTCCGCGCCCCCCCCCACACAAGTAGGTGCGGATGTAAAAAAAACGAAGGATAGAACAGGATGAGATACACCAACGAGCGGCGGCCATAGGATAGAGTTCCAAAGGCAGCAGCGAATAAAATTCGGTGCTACAGCACCTGCCCC
>JBLIGS010000060.1:0-12829 GCA_047637095.1 Neolewinella sp.
GCAGAACTAATTGCTGACATTATTTTGATGCGTTTGCCCTGATTTCCATCTATTCCCTTTTAACTTCTGATATATAGTACACTGTAACAAAAATCTAAACAATGATTCACCTCGGCATTATCGAAGACGAACCCATCATGCTCGCCAGCGTTGAAGAATGCTTCGAAGCCTCCCGCGATGTCAACGTTGAACTCGCTGCCACCAGCGTAGAGGAATTCCTGGAGTCTATTCCCTCCGACAGCCCGTTGAATACGCTGCTGTTGGACATCATGCTCCCCGGTATGAACGGCATCGTCGGTATCCCCCGGCTATTAGACATGTTTCCCGAGTTGGACATCATAATGCTGACCAACTCCGACGACTCCGATAACATCTTCCGGGCCCTTCAGGCCGGTGCCTTTGGCTATATCAGTAAGAAAAGGATGAACCCCAACATCATCCGCGACGCCGTCTACACCGTACACCGCGGCGGCAGTTATATGAGCCCAAGTATTGCCCGTCAAGTTGTTGCCTTCCACAACAAACAACGCCGCAAAAGCAGTAATCCAGAAACCCAGCTTACGCCCCGTCAACTGGACATCGTCGAGGGCCTCGTCGACAACCTCAGCTACCGCGAAATAGGTGAACGTTTAGGCATCAGCATCGAAACTGTCCGGGACCACATCAAGAACATCTACCGGAAACTCCGGGTGAACTCGAAGATGGAGGTAGTACACAAAAAACTAAAGGGGGAAATTTAGGCCTAAGGCCGCGTCTTAAAAGGGAGCAAAGCGACCGTCTAAAAGCGCGAAACGCGTCTAGAATAACACCTTAGGCGTTATTCTGAGGCCGCCAGGACTCCGTCAATATTCAGCCGCCGCGCCATATCCATAATGGTCACCACGCCTTCAACCGGGGCTTTTTTATCGGGAGAAATCAGGACGGTAAGCTTACTTCTGCTGCCAGCCTTAGCAGCCAGCTTGCTTTCCAGGGCGGAGACGTCGATCCGTCTGTTGTTCAGGTAAAAAGAACCATCGTTCGAGATACGTACATCGTCCAAATTTTTGGTCGATGGCTGTGCCGGAGTATCGCTACGGCCGGGCATCTTCAAGTTAAGAGCGTTGGGCGCCACCACCGTTGACGTCAACATAAAGAAGATCAGCAACAGGAAGATAATGTCCGTCAGGGAAGACATGCTGAATTCGGCAGATACTTTGTTGCGTTTCTTGAAAGCCATGCTGTTGGTTCTTTGGTCTTTTGGTCTGTTGGTTCTTTGGTCTTTTGGTTCGGTGGTCTCGCCTGCTTAGTGCGGTAGCCCAAAAGACCAAAGAACCAAAAACTACCCCTTCGGTTGTGTTGCAATAATCGCCCGCGCTTTCCGCTGCGCGGTAAGTTTCATAATTGGAGTAATCCGGTCAAACGGAACGCCTGTCTCTGCAACAATGGTGACGGTGGCATCTTCCGGATTATCAACCTGGCTAAGTGCGTCGCCCAAAGCCCGATTGATGGCTGCTCCCCTAACCTCGATGTTGTTAACCGTGGTCGTTCCATCTTTCTCCAGCTGTACAATTATGTTGGTCGCCGCAACGGTCTGGCTGTCCGATATCGGCAGATCAAAAGGTTTGATCTGGACGAAGTTGGAAGTCAACATAAAGAAAATCAGCAGCAGAAAAATGATGTCCGTCAAGGACGCCATACTAAACTCTGCGCTGGCTTTATTTGATCTCTTAAGGCCCATTTAGTTAGTCTTTTGGTTCTTTGATCAGTTGGTTCTTTGGTTTATTGGTTCTTTGGTCTGGCTTTACACCAAAAGACCAAAGAGCCAATAACCTACCCCGGTTCTTGGAGTAAGTCCATAAACTCCGTCGTAGAGCGTTCCATCTTGTATACAACGCGTTCAACGTTGGCAACGAGGAGGTTGTAGCCAACGAAGGCGAGGATACCGATGAAGAGGCCAGCGGCCGTAGTCAAGAGGGCAGAGTAGATACCACCGGCGAGTACATCCGGGGTAATGTTTTCGGCGGTAGACATTTCATAGAAGGCAGAAATCATCCCTGTAACCGTGCCGAAGAAGCCAATCATTGGAGCGGCACCGGAGATACTGGCGAGGGTACTGAGCCCACGTTCCAGACGGAAGATCTCGAGGTTACCAACGTTTTCAACTGCTGCGTCGATATCACGGAGGGGGCGACCAATACGCTGGAGGCCTTTGTCTACCATACGGGCAACGGGGCTGTCCGTCGTCGCGCAAAGCGCGCGGGCATTAGCCATGTTTCCGGAAGACATCTCCATACGGATACGGTCCATAAAACCCTGGTCTTCACGGCCAGCAGCCTTGATCGAAGAATAGCGTTCTACGAAAATGTAAATGCCGATAATGAAGAGTACGAAGAGGATACCGACAATGATCAAACTGAGTAGACCGGAGTCCATCAATACACTCAAAAGGTTGTCGCTCTCCATGGCGGGCACTTCCATTTCGAGTTCGGGTGTCTGGAAGAGAAAAAGAAGGTGGTTCATTGACATCTGGGCTTATTTAGCGCTTGCAAAACGTTACAGACTGGGCTTTCGTATGTAAAAACCCAGTAAACGTTAAATCCTCATAGGGTGGTAAAGGTAAAAACTTGAGGCTATGTGGAGCATAAACTATTCCAACATAGGTAAATGCTCTGTACCTACCCATCCACTTTACACCATAAAGCTACCGTTTATGCGATGGGAGCCACCTCTCATACAAAGTGAGACCTTTGTGACTTATCGTTCCTTGCCTTAATTGTACTTTTGATGTTTAGTAACAACACACTTTGAACAAAAAATGTACCGTATTCTACTCCTGATAATACTGTCCGCCAGTATTTCAGTGTCCGCTCAACAAGGTATTACTGCTGAATTCCTGAAACAGGAGTTACGGAAAACTGGTGCTCAGTGGGAAGCAGACGAAGAAAATTTCTTCGCACTGAAACTTCCAAATGCAGCAACAGATTTAGCGACCTTTCTAAAAAATAACGGCCCAGCTTTCGGTCTCTCCCCTGCAGACAACCTTAAAGAAACCAGTAGAAGCTCCGCCCTTGACGGACGTACTTATCTCCGCCTTTTGCAAGAACACGACGGAGTTCCCGTCCTTGGAGGAGACATAGTTGTTCAACTCAGCAACAGCAATCAGCCTCGATACATCTCTGGCCATATTGTCTCTTTCCCACAAAGAACGCCAAGCGGCCAGTCGCTCTCATCCTCTATATTAGCGTCAGAAGCAAAAGCAGCAATAGTGGCAGACCACCCTTTTGCCAACCAATGGAACATCACCGATCATGGTGATATTTGGACCCGGCGTAACCCCTGGACGGCGTCCGATAATGATCCCTATCGGCGCTGCCGGGCACTAGAGGTTTGGGAGCCGGGCGGAAGCCTAGGCGAAATGGTCTACGTTGACCTTATTAATGGCAAAGCCATTTTCCAACATTCCCTGCATTGTGATTTACAACGGCAGCTCTACTACCGAAACACAGCCTCCTCCAACATCATCTGGCAGGAAGATGACCTCTTCCCGGGGATGCTTGCTGATGCCGACAAAGAAATGTTAGCCGCTACGGAAGAAATCTATAGCCTTTACTTCCGGACCTTTGGCAGGAATGGCCATGATGGCAACGGGACCAACATGCGCGTGGTCAACCAGGCAGCCATCTCAGGCTGCCCAAACGCCCGCGCGTTCCGCAACATCGTATTGGCCTGTGAAGGAGTAGTTGGAGACGACATTGTTGGCCATGAATGGACCCACAACTACACCACAGAAATGAATGGCCTGCTGCTTAAGTATGAAAGCGGGTCTATTCAAGAAGGCATGGCTGACATCTTCGGCGAAGCCGTAGACCTACTCAACGACCGAGGCATTGACGATAACGACCAGATGCACCGCAACAGCTGCTTTGAAGGCAACTACCGTTGGAACATCGCTGAAGATGCGACGGCGATCGATACCATCCTCCGGGACATGTGGAGCCCGGAATGCAAAACAGACCCTGCAGACCGAGACAGTGACAATTACGTTTGTAACGACGCTTTGAACCAAAACATCCACACCAACAGTACCATCGTTACAAGAACTTTCGCACTACTTACCGATGGAGACACCACCGCTACCTACTCCATCGCTGGCATCGACTTGACCAAAGCCCTGCACATTTTCTACCACGCCAACGCCAATTACATAACCCCGGTAACGGATTTCCAGGCATTGGCCACAGCCCTGAAACAATCAGCCCGCGACCTACAGGGAACAAACCTACCAGCGTTGACCCTGGTAAACACCCTTACACAAGCCTCTAATCAATTCATTACAGATGCAGACTTGATAAGTCTCGATAGCGCGATCGCCATCACTCAAATGGATATTCCTAGCCCGTGTCCTTACTTGCCAACCCTAGCCCAGTCTCCTTCAACTGGCTGCGAAGACAGCCCCATCAACAATTTCGTCTCCATTTTCTCTGAAAACTGGGAAGACGGAATCGAAGACTGGCAAATAGCAGAAAATCCCGTCTTCCCTAACTCCTGGGATCCAAAAGCCTGGGAGTTGACAACCAACTTACCTGACGAGCGCCAAGGACAGGCCATTTTTGCCCCCAACTCCCACGTTGGGGACTGCCAAACGGACCTAGACAATGGCACCGTTGACCTTACCAGCCCGATCATCAATCTCCCCGCAGGCCAGCAGGACTTCACCCTGCGGTTTACCCACTACTACTCCATCGAAGAAGAGACCGATGGCGGAAGAATGGCCTTCAGCCTCAACGGAGAAGAATTCTTACCGGTCTCTCAGCAGGCCTTCCTCTACAACGGATACGATAAGGTACTTCTAGCCTCTTTTGAAAACGACAATCCGCTGGCCGGGCAGTATGCCTTTACCGGAGCTGATAGGAACAGCACGACGGGTAGCTGGGGGACAAGTGTAGTTGATTTATCGGTTCTGGGAGCCGAGCCTGGAGATAACCTCCAAATCCGATGGACACTCGGCCATGACGGCTGCGATGGCTGGCTTGGTTGGTACATAGACGAAGTGGAAGTCGGCTACTGCGGCGATGCTACCCTGCCAGTAGAATACCTTTCGTTTACGGCTGCGCCAGACAAAGGCAAAATTGTACTCGACTGGGAGACTTTGCTGGAAGAAGAGAACGCCGGTTTCCATGTGGAGCGACAATCTTTAGCGGGCCAATTCCAAACCATCGGTTTTGTGTCAGCTGGAGCAAATAGCTACCAGTTTACCGATAATAACGTCGTTGGCGGCACAACCTATTTCTACCGTTTACGGCAAGTTGACCTGGACGGGACAGCTAATTATTCTGGTTTGGTTTCGGCGGTTTCACCGGAGGGAACCAGCCTAATGATATTCCCTAATCCATCCGACGGAGCGTTTAGTATCCGGGGAAATCAGGATGCCACTCAAGCAACAATTTTCGACCTTAATGGGAGGAAAATCACCCTTATTCCGCTGCAGGGCGGGCGGGGCCAAGTTGATGGTTTGAAGCGAGGTATTTACGTGGTTCGGGTGGGAGAAATGATCTGCCGGGCGGTGGTTCGGTAGCTGAATCACTGAGCTGGAGACTGAATGGCTACTTGCTTTATGGAATATTTGATTCGCGCCCCTAGCGTAACGTGCCCCTTGCTGCGGTGATTTCTTGACTATTATGACCGTCTGACTATTGACTTTCTTGGGCGCGGACGCAGGTGCAAAGGAAGGTTAAAAGGCATAGTTGGCCGCCTACGTTGAGCACTTCTAAACATAAGAAAACAGCAGGCACGAGCCAGCATACCGATAGTTTGCCACCTTACTCCAACGTTCGGCTGCGACTATTTGAGCCTTCTGGAAACAGGCAAGCCACCAAATCCCCTCTCTTTCCCCTCTCTCAGAAAAAATACCAAGTGCATGCGTTCTCTACTTTCTCTTCTACTGCTGCTAAGCGGTGGACTCCTCTTAGGTCAATCCTCCCCTATTGAAATGGCTGCCCGTGCAACACTGCGGCAGGCGGGGGCAACATGGGTCGTTGAAAAAGGCAACTACTTCTCTATTCGCCTCCCAGCGGGCTCTCCCACATCAGGGCAAACGCCCGAAGCTTTCCTGAAACAACACGGCCCGGCCTTCGGCCTGGCACCAAACAGCGAACTAAACCTCCAGGTAACCAAACGGGGAGTTGACGGAGTTGACTACCTGCGAATGACGCAGGAGATTAACGGCATCCCCGTCCTCGGCAAGGGAATTACCATCGCCGTAAGCCAGGGTGGCAATATCTTGAGCGTAAGCGGAACGTTGCTCCCATCAACCCACCTTTCACCTGCGGCCGCGGCCCTACAAACAAACGCTTCCATTAACGACTATTCCCAGAGCGCAAAAGCCGGACTGGTCACCAAATATCCCCACGCCCTCCAATGGAATGTTGCTCCAGCCGGGCAGGTATGGACCAGCGACACCCCCTGGAAGTCAACCAAAGGATCAACCGTCCTGACTACCATCTACGACGTGAACGAACCTGGCGGCCACCGCTCCGAGCGCGTCTACATCAACGCCATTACCGGCAAAATCGTCCTCCACCACCAGCTTCACTGCGACCTCAACCGGGAGCAATACCAGGACAACACAAACACCGGCAGCCTCGTCTGGTCCGAAGGCAACGCCTTTCCTGGATCCCTTAATGCCGACGACCAAGAGATGCTCCTGGCCACCGAGGAAATCTACAATCTCTACAACCGCAGCTTCGGCCGCAACGGCTACGACGACGCCGACGGCCTTATGCGCGGAGTTTCTTCCGCCAACCTGTCCAACTGCCCCAACGCAAGCGCATCTGGCAATGCCATTCGTCACTGCGACGGCCTCGTTACGGACGACATCGTTGGTCACGAATGGTCCCACAATTACACCGGCCGCATGAACGGCCTGATCTATGCCTACGAAAGCGGTGCCCTCAATGAAGCCTACGCCGACATCTTCGGCGAAAGCGTTGACCTGCTCAATGACCGGGGCCTCGACACCGACGATGGTACACTCAGAACGGGTTGCAACAACAACAGCCAACGCTGGCAACTGGGCGAAGGCTCCTCCTTAGGTTCACTGCGCGACATGTGGCGGCCGGAATGTAGAAGCGATCCCTCGGACCGCAGCAGCAGCGAATACCATTGCAACGAGTCCGACAACGGCGGTGTCCACATCAACAGCGGCGTCTTCAACCGGACCTATTCCCTGCTCGTTGACGGCGGCAGCAACAATGGTGTAAATGTTGGCAGTATCGGCATGACCAAAGCCTTGCATATTTTCTACCATGCCGCAGCGAACTACGTTGGGCCAGTAACCGGTTTTGGTGAAATAGCGTCAATATTGGTCCAATCCGCCAACGACCTAATGGGCATAGACTTGCCTTCCCTGACCTTGTTGGACGTTGCACCGATGGCCTCCGGAGAGACCATCTCCGCCGCAGACATTGCCCAACTACAAAACGCCATCCTGGCCACGGAGTTGGAAGCACAAAGCCCCTGTGATAATGAGCCAACCTTGGCCCAGAACCCTCCGGCAGCCTGCGGCGACTTCGTTTCCCTGCTTAGTGAAGACTGGGAATCTGGCACATCTGGTTGGTCCCTGGTTGAAGTGCCGGTAAACTCCGGCAGTTGGGATGCAAAGCCCTGGGGCCTGAACACTACCCTACCCGGCGGCCGGGCCGGACAAGGTCTCTTCGCACCCGATCCTCGGGTTGGTGATTGCCAAGGAGACCTCGAAAACGGTGCCGTTCACCTTACCAGTCCAGTCATCAACATCCCCGCTGATGTAGCGGAGGTTGAACTCCGGTTCAACCATTACTACTCTACCGAAAACGATTGGGACGGTGGTGTGATGTACATCAGCAAAAACGGCAGCGCCTTTACTTATCTCCCCAACGCAACATTCACCTACAACGGTTATGACGATGCCTTACGGGCTGCTCCGCAAAACGACAATCCTGCCGCCGGCCTAGAAGCCTTCAACGGTAGCGATGCCGCCAGTACCTCCGGCACTTGGGGAACAACAATTGTGGACCTCCAGGCGGCCGGGGCGTTGCCCGGCGACAACATCCAGGTTCGCTGGTCCATGACCCACGACGGATGCAACGGCTGGCTTGGTTGGTACATAGACGAAGTGGAAGTCGGCTACTGTTCATCCTCCATCTTACCCGTAACCTATGCCTCCATCGATGCCACACCGGTAAAAGACCACATCATTGTCGATTGGCGGACCGAGGTGGAGGACCAAAACACCGGTTTTTACATACAGCGCCGTGCGGCAAGCGAAGCCTCTTTCCGAGAGCTTGGTTTTGTTGTGGCGGGCCTACGGCCCGGCAGTTATGAATTCCTTGACTACCAGGTCAGCGGTGGCATCACCTATGTCTACCGCCTCCGGCAGGTAGATTTGGATGGCAATGTTCATTACTCGGCCATGGTGTCTGCCAACCTGGAAGCAGGGCGAAGCCTGGCAGTTTTTCCTAACCCTACGAGCAATGGATTTACAATCCTGACCAATACCGATATTAGAACCGCAACGCTTTTTGCTGTTGATGGCCGGCAGGTGGGCAAAGTTTCCCTTCGGGGTGGTAGCGCCAGGTTTGAAACAAAAGGTCTTAAGCCGGGGATTTACCTCTTGCGGGCTGGTGAGGAGGTTTTGCGGATAGCTGTACGGTAGTTTGGTAGTTTGATTCTTTGATTCTTTGATTCTTTGGTTCTTTGGTAGGCTACCGCACGCTGGAGTGGTAACGCTCGCTGCGCTCGTGAGGGCATCATAAACGTCAAAAGAAAGACAACATTCCCTTTCGCAGGGGTATAATCTGACAAAAAGTCAAAAGCACCCCGTTAAAAATGAAACTATGATTATACAACCTTAGATTTGCGCGTCCGTTAGAATAGTATCGGTTTTAAATTCCGATCCCCCTTCAACAAGCCTATGGAAACCTTAATTACCATCGGGCAGCTGATTCTCAGCCTGTCCATTTTGATTGTCCTTCACGAATTTGGCCACTTTTTGCCTGCGCGCCTCTTTGGCACGCGCGTGGAAAAATTCTATCTCTTCTTCGATCCTTACTTCAGCCTTTTCAAGAAAAAGATTGGCGACACAGAGTACGGTATCGGCTGGTTGCCCCTGGGTGGCTATGTTAAGATCAGTGGTATGATCGACGAAAGTTTTGATACCGAGCAGATGGAGAGTGAGCCACAGCCCTGGGAGTTCCGCTCCAAGCCGGCGTGGCAACGACTCATCATTATGCTGGGTGGCGTTACCGTTAACTTCATTCTGGGTTTCCTGATTTACGCGTTGGTGCTCTTTACTTACGGCGAGGAATACTACCCGGCGAAGAACATCACGGCCGGTATTGTAACCGATAGTCTTGGGCATGAAATTGGTCTCCGAAATGGTGACCATGTCCTCAAAGTTGGCGACGCTGACTTTGAACGCTTTAACGACAAACTCGTTCTGCGGGGCATCGCCATTGATAATGCCCGGGAGATTACCGTTAAGCGTAACGGTTCCGACCAGGTCATCCCCGTTGACAACGAGTGGGCCGACATTCTGACGCGTCATGAGAATAAGGGCGCACGCCTCTTTACTCCAAGGATGCCGTTCGTTGTTGGTAAGCCTGGCCCACAGGGCGAAAAGGTTAACATCAAGATGGAAGACCAGATCGTCAGCCTTGACGGTGTCAAAATCCTTTACTTCGACGAATACAAAGCGGCAGTAAAAGGAAAGAAGAATGTAAAAGTCACCCTTGGTGTAAAGTCTAAAGACAGCGCTACCGTTCGGGATGTCGAAATGACCCTGGACGAAAAAGGGAGGATGTACATCGTCCCTGCCGGCCCAGATTACTTCTATGAAACTGAGCGTACCGAATACGGCTTCATCGAATCCTTCCCCGCTGGTTTCAACCAGGGCGTAGGTTTCTTGGGAGATCAATTCAAGGCCTTTGGTGAGATGTTCAAGGGCAACATCAAGGTAAGCGAAAGCCTTGGTGGCTTTGCCAGCATTGGTGGCATGTTCGGGACGGAGTGGATATGGGAACGCTTTTGGTACATGACGGCTTCGCTGTCATTGATCCTGGCATTTATGAACCTTCTCCCTATTCCAGCACTTGACGGTGGCCACGTGATGTTCCTCCTCTACGAGGTCGTTACCGGTCGTAAGCCAAGTGATAACTTCATGGAGAAGGCCACGATGGTAGGCTTTGTGATTGTTCTTTGCCTAGTGGTTTACGCTAACGGATTAGACGTTTGGCGGGCCATTAGGGGATGGTTTATGTAAACTGTTCCTTGCGTTTTAGTTCGCCTCTCCCCGGGGCTAACGCATACTTTGTCTTCCTCTCTCTCGGTTCCTTTCCGGGAGAGAGGGAGAAATGATTCGCAGCAATTTTGGCCCCTCCCTAATCCCTCCCCATGGGAGAGGGACTATTGAAAACGCTGGGCGTTTTTAAAGCAACTGTTGTCGCGTTCGACGATGTCCAACAGGGCCGCTTTGCTCATAAAACCACCTCTTGCACCTGCGTCCGCGCCCGCAACACATACAAAAGCTATGTCCAACTACTTTGAATTCTTCAACCTCCCCCTGTCTCCCAAAGTGGACAAAGCCCTGTTGAAGAAGACTTTCTACGCCAATAGCAAGCGCTTCCACCCCGACTTCCACACGCTTAAAGGCGCGGAAGAACAGGACGAAGCGATGGAAAAAAGCACCCTGAATAACCAGGGGTATAAAATCCTGAACAACCCAGACAAAGCACTTAAGCACCTGCTGGAGTTGAAGGGTACGCTTGGAGCGGAGGGTAGCAACAGTGTCCCCCAGGATTTCCTGATGGAGATCATGGACGTCAACGAAGCCCTAATGGAATTAGAGTTTGACGACGATCCTGCGGCCAAAGAGAAGCTTCAAACCTTAATTGACAATCTGGAGGCCGAATTAGAGCAAAGTGTCGCCGACCTCGTCAACCAATACGACGATGCAACCGTTAGCCCAGCAGACCTTGAAAAGCTCAAGGACTACTACCTTAAAAAACGGTACCTGCTACGCCTGCGGAGCAAAGGCGCGCCAGAGATGTAGGTCAATCAGACCAATTTTTTCAGCGCACTCCAGTTTCCAATAGCTTACAGACTACCCAACCAAGACTATCTCCCATGCTGATCCTGCTCTCCCCCGCCAAGACCCTTGACATGACGCCAGTGGCAACGCCCGCCACTCAGCCTCGTTTGCTAAAGGACACAAAAGCGTTGGCGGGCATCCTCCGGAAAAAATCCCGGGCCGACATTCAGGACCTGATGCACGTCAGCGAAAAACTCGCTGACCTCAACTTCAACCGCTTCCAGGGCTTCACCCTTCCCCTGACCGAAGCCAACGCCAAGCCTGCAGGGCTTGCCTTCAAAGGCGACGTCTACCAAGACCTTGAATTCGAAACCTTCAACGACACTGAAGCCGAGTTCGCCAACCGCCAAATCCGGATTCTTTCCGGCCTCTACGGCATCCTTCGACCCAATGACCTAATGGCGGCCTACCGCCTTGAGATGGGTACCCGTTTGGCCAACAAGAGGGGAAAGAATCTCTACGATTTCTGGGGAGATCGGATCACCAAGATCATCAATGAGGACCTCGTCGCCAACGGCGACGACCTCATCCTAAACCTCGCCAGCCAGGAATATTTCAAATCCGTCCAGGCCGCCAACCTCAACGGCCGCCTACTTACCGCCAACTTCAAGGATGAAAAAGACGGCAAATTCAAAATCATTGCCTTCAATGCCAAGCGCGCCCGCGGCCGCATGGCTGGCCTTATTACCAAGGAAGGCATTACCACTGCTGAACCGCTGAAGGAACTGGTTGTGAACGATTATGTTTACAACGAAGGACTGAGTACGGAGAAGGAGTGGATATGGACGCGTTAGTAGCTAGAAAATAGTGGGCCAGCCACTAGGAGCTAATTCCTAGCTTCTAAACCTGTTTTTTCTTTTTCATTAACCGCACCGACCCTGGCACACAAGGCCCAAAGTCGCTGTTTCCCCACCAAGGTCCACTGAGGACAATACCTTTAGAAGTGTATCCCAGTCGTAGTTCATAGCTTTTCATGCACCAGCTCAGGTCCTTGGGTTTCTCGGCCCGGACCACCTTGCTTTCGGTGATTTTCCAGGAACCATTTTCGGCCTGAAAGCCACTAAATTCCATTTCTGCCCAAATATCTCCAAAGCGAACATAAGACGTTCCTTTGATCGTAATCCCGATTTGCTGCAGTTGCATACTCAGTTCAAACGTTTCGGCGATGCCTCCGGCGTCCTGATAAAGCTCTCCGACCCAGGTTCCATTCAGGTCAACGGGAGGGGCATAGGGGCGCGGCCGCTGGTGCAGGGAAGGTTTTGTAAGATCAGGGGCTTGTTGGGCTTGCCCACAGGGCAAGTAGATAAGAAGTAGACACAGGAGTAAGGTCAGGCGCATAGGGCGAAGATAATTGTAACTTTTTTATCCTCCGGGCCACGTCCGGAATGTAAGGGGTGTCTTACTGGCGTATACCGAGTTGATTTTCAGAGCGAATATTTATTAATGCCCGGCCCGCGAATTGCGGACCGGGCATTTTTTTGCCTGGTTGCGAGTGCCCAATGGGCTAAAGCGGGTTGCGGGTTGCCCGTTGCGGGTTGCCGCCGTTGGAGGCGGGACAGTATTACAGTAGCGAAACCCACGCAACCCGCAACATCGCAACACGCAACCCGCAACCCGCAACATCGCAACACACAACATCGCAACACACAACATCGCAACACGCAACCCGCAACCCCCCTATTTACTTTACGTATAACCTTCTTAACTCTGTCCCCGCGTCTCCCG
>JBLIGS010000061.1:0-12798 GCA_047637095.1 Neolewinella sp.
AACGTGTTTCTTGACCTGACGCTTTTAGCTGCGCTGATCGTCGTTCCTCCTCGGAGTTGTTCTCACCGTTCTTGAAAAATTCTTTGCATAGCCATAGCTACGGAAAGAATTTTCAAGTGCGGTGAGGGCAAAATAAGGCGGTCAAGAAGCTTGGTTTATTTATTTCGCGTCCTAAGCCAAGCTGTAGCTGATAATGCCACCAAAGTTTATAATCTGCCGTCTAAAGTTTTAGCTTTGCACCATGCCAAACAACTGGAAGCAAGGCTTACTCGTATTACTGGTCGCCAGCGTAATTTTCTCTCTCTACTTTCAGGGATTGATGCTGACCCCAAATGCCAAAGCACCAACCTTTGGCGGTGATGGCTTGACCATCCATTACAACTTACAGTACCACGCTGCCAACGGCAGCGGCGGCATGCTTACCAGCCAGTACCATCCCTACGAAGAAAGCATCTTCATGACGGATGCCCACGCCTTGCTGGCCGTTGCGCTGGCTGGCCTCCGGCCCATCATTCCCAACATCGATGAATATGCCGTTGGCATTTCCAACGTCGCCATTTTTTGGGCCAGCCCCTTCGCCGTACTCTTCCTGTTCTTAACCTTCCGCCAACTCAAGGTCAGGTGGATACTTGCGCTGATCTTCAGCGTGTTGATTGCCATGATGTCACCGCAGATTCTGCGGCAACTTGGTGGACAGTACACCCTTGGTTTTACCTGGATGCTACCAATGACCATCTGGTACGTCATAAGCTGGAACGATGGCAAAAGGTATTGGCTTAAATCCGTAGCTGTCGCCCTAGCCATTTACCTGCTAGGGATGAACAACCCTTACATGTACGCTATATCCGGTGCCTTCCTCCTGGCAACCTCCGCAGCAGCCATCTTGGTTAAGTTGGCGGGTAATAAGACCATCCCCTGGGCACGGATATTCCACTGGCTGGGCGTCTTCGCCGCCACCACTGCCGGGGTGTTTCTAACGCTAGAGATCTTCGACGTCGTCGAAGATCGAGTAGAAGTCCCTTTCGGTTTCTTCCACAACATGACCACCTGGGGCGGACTCCTCTCCAGCAACGGCGTTTTCCCCTACGACTTCATGCACGGCATTTTTCCCGACATGGCCAAGCCCAGGTATGAGAACCAACTTTACATGGGCCTCATCCCTATTCTGTTTGCGTTGAGCTTGCCCTTCGTGCTGTTTCTTCCAAAGGTGAAGGAAAAGGTGCAATTGGCTAAAAAGCCCATCCTATTAATTGCCATGGTTGGCGGACTTGCTGGCATGATCTTCGGATTCGGCCTCCCCTTCAGCTATTTCAAATACTGGACCTACGACCACCTTGGCGCGGTCCTCCAATTCCGGGCACCGGTTCGATTCGGCTGGCCGCTGTACTACCTGCTGGCCATTTCGGCGGGCTATGCCCTAAGTCGGTTGTTCGAAGAAGCGAAGAATAAAAAACTGGCCGCCGTACTTCTTGCCCTACCGATTCTAATCTGGGGAGTTGAGGCGCACCAGTTTTTGAACGGCAACCTAAAGGACAGGGTCCACGGCAGCCCGTTTACCCAAGCCAAACTGGATGCCTTCCGGGATGTTGCCGCCAACAGCGGCATTGACACGGCCAACTATTCCAGTATTTTCCTTTTGCCGACGGAGCTGGGTTGGACGGACAAAGTCCACCACAACGGCACTTGGCGGAGCAACCACGATGGGTACAGTATGTCGTTAGCAACGGGGTTACCATTACTGAACGGGAAGCTGTCTCGCCTCTCCTTGAAGCGGTGTTTGCAGAGCCTGCAGGTGACGACACATCCGCTGGTGAGAAAGGAGATTCTGGACCTCATTGATCGCGACAAATCCATCCTTCTCCTAGCAGCGAACGACAACAACCTGGATCCGCCAGAACGGCGACTGCGCGACCTCGGCACCTCTGTTTACAAGACCGACCAATTGGAACTATTCCGCCTCGATCCCAACATCCTGCAAAGGGAACATGAGGAGGCACTTGCGGCTATTCCTAAGGATACTATGCTGACGAACAACTTCCATCGCTTCGCCTACGAACACAACAAAGACTTCGCCTTTTACGGCGAAGGCAGCCAGCGGGTGGGCAACAACTGGCAGGACGTGATGAAGCTCTCTGCGGATTCCCTGCAGGCAGGAACGTCCTACAACATCAGTTTTTGGGTCTATGCTGACGGTCGGCGGTTCGGCGGGCCGAAGATGTACATCGGCCTGTTTGACGCCGAGAATAAGAAGCTGACCGAGCAGTACCAATGGATCAACCGGGTGTATGAAACCCAGGAAGGCTGGCAGCGGGTGGAGTTTACCTTTGAGGTGCCGCAGGAGGCGGCGATGCTCAAGTTGATCAGTAACCACGAGCATCCATATTATGTGGATGAAGTGCTGGTCCGGCCAGAGGGGCGGAGTGTTTATTTCGAGGGGAAGGAAGTGTCGTTGTATAATAATTATTTAGTAGAAAAGCGGTAGGATATCCCTCGCGGTTGTCCGAGAGTCGGGAATAGAAAGGCTTAACCCCGTGCTCCAACCTTTCTGCTTTTTACTATGATGGGCGCGGCCCCAGGCGGTCACTAAGCGAAGCCGAACGTCTGCGAGGTTTGTTTTAAAAGCAAGGTATTAGGCTGGGCCAATGACCTCCAGTGCACGTTGCCAAGAGATTAGGATGTGCCCCTCCGACGTGCGGCAGCAAACTCATTTTAAACCCTGTGCTACCTCAGTGAAACGCTGTGACCAAAATGGGCCGCTTGCGGTCCTACAATGCCTGCCTCATGCCGCTGCATACGAAACGACAAGAGATTAGATGCGGAGCTCCGAGGTGCGACAACATATTGCACATCAACACGCCACCCGCTTTCTCCTCCGATAAACCACCAGCACAAACAGTCCCAAACCGCCCCACAACAACCAGGTCGGCTCACTCATCGTCTGGGTTTCGTCCTCTTCTTCGAGGTCGAGGGCGGGGTTGGAGGAGAGGACTTGGGCTTGCTTGCGCCGCAGCGCTTCGCGCTGCGCATCATTCTCCAGTACCATGTAAGCCGTTGTGGGGAGGAGAATGCCTGTTTCGAAGCTCCGTTGGATGTTGCGGAGCCAGGGCTTCCGCCCCGTCCGGCCCAGGCGCTGGTCTTCGAGGTAAGTTGACCATAGTGCGGCGGCTTCTGACCAGCTGCCGTCCACAGGACGGTCGCCTTGCCCCATCTTAAGCTCCGTTGGATTCACCAGGTTGACCATACTTCCCTTACCGTCGGCGGGGAGATAATGGGTAGCTCCGTTTAAGTCTTCGTGGCGGACGACAGAAACCAGACTGGGGAGCTGCGCATTGTTGCTTTTAGGCCGGAAGGATTTGTCGTTAAAGGAAGCCGTTAAAAGACTGGTATCTAATTCCAGGAAGAAGAAGTCGTCTCCTTCGGGAAAGGCGGCCGATAGATTAGAAAAGCCTTCGGTGATGATGGGCTGGTTGCTCCCGCTACCAACCATGACGATGACTTGGCGAAATTCGCCTGGCTGTTCGATTTCTCCTGCAAGGAAGTTGTGGATGGCCCGCTGGGCGAAGAATCCGCCGGAGGGAGTGTTGGCCAGGGTCGCTGGCCAGTCGGAGGCAAAGTCGACTTCCTGGGGGTAGATGCCGGCGAGGGTCAGGCGAGATTTTGGGGAGCCGGCTGGAAGGCCGGCGTTGAAAGCCTGGAGGCGGCGAACCATGTCAGCCTCTTCATCTTTAAACCGACGGCTAGCATCCACCACATAATGCACTTGAACCTTTCTTTGCACCTGCGGCCGCGCCCCCTTCTCTTCTGCACTCAAGTAAGTCGCATTGGCCAGGAGAACAGCCTCCGAAACAGGGTGCTCCCCTACCCTGCCCAGCGTGATCTTTTGGCCGTTAAACTCTAGCTCTACCGGCTCCTTGTGGACAAGTTCAATCCCCGTCCGCCGGCGCTCGCCTGCCCGGAAAGGAAAAACCTTCAACGACACCCGGTTGGCCGACTCATACCGCAGTAAACCAGGGTCCTGGCCCGTACGCGAAATCTGATTGTATACCCAGGTCGCCGCCTTCCGCTCGGCCAATTGGCCCGGCTGACGCTCGCCCGCAATGTCCAGATAATAGTCGCTGATAAAAGTACCCGGTGGCAAGCTAAACTCCATATGGAACTCGGCCAGGCCAACAGTATTCGAGTCGTTAACCATCTCCAGGTTCACCCAGCTCTTCCAGCTTTCATCAGCAGGATCCCAACTCGTCTCCACCGAAACATTGTCCAGGGAGGCCAGGTTTCTGTTCCTCCGAAACGGGGTAGTACCCGACACCGCTGGCTCTCCCAGAAACACATTCTCCAAGATGCTCAATTTTGCCTCCGACAGCATCAAATTGTCCAGTACCAACCAGTTGTAATACGGCGTCAGGAAAGGTGTCCCCTCACTAAACATCGTCCCCCTCGCACCGGATTTGTGCGCTCGAATCACCCGTAAAACATCCGCCAAATCATCGGTATCTACCTTCCCTTTTGATTCCGATGGCTGGTAAACGTAGGCCAATGCCTCCGCCAAAGCCGTTCGGTCCTGTAGGTAATTCATGGTCATGAAAATCGGTAATAAAAGCGCAAACACACTACCAGTTGCCCATAAAAATGGCTTGGTAAAATAGCGGGTTAGGTATTTAAAGTCATCACGCAATGCTGTTAACTGAACGGGTAATAATAAGAGCGGAGTTAAGATGAGGAAGCCCAATCCCAAAGCCAGAATCAACGGAATCGATAGTGGTAGAAAGGGCAAGAAAACGAAGAAAAAGTAAAGAATGTAGGTAAAGAGAAAAGCCTTACTAATGAAGAGCGTTAGTCGGTAAAGTCTGCCTTCATGGGCTGGCAGGCAAAGAAATAAACCGTTGAGGCCAGCCAAAATGTAAAAGGCTGGATGACTGAAATCGCCAAAAACACCTTCACCGGAACCTTGGGAAAGGTCTCCGATCAAACCATTGTTCAGCGCAAGGCCGAGAAGGGGAAATATTACCGCAACCGGAACCAGCCAGATCAGTCGATTGTTTTTGATCCAATCTGTTTTGCCCATGGTCAGGATGTACATCGCCCGGAGGAGGAAAAACAGGAAAAGAACGGTAACACTGACGAATCCGATGATCAGTACGTGGTCGATGAAAGGGCCTCCTAGAGTGTTGCCAAGTATCGGAAAAAGAACCAACGCAAAGAGGAAACAGCCAAGTGGAATCAGTCCGGCAAAAAGGAAATTTTTCCAAGCTTTATAGCCTCCGTCTTCGGGGGTTGCGTACTGGACAGCCGCCAGGATGCAGTACATCAAGGTAGGTATGCTGAAGGTGAAGAGTTTGAGTGTTAGATCAGTACCACGCAGCCAACGGGGTATGCTCCAGGGCGTTAAGTATTCGACGTGTCGGAGGCCAACATAAAGCAGGATAGCCGTTGATACGAAGATGATGACTACTGCAGGAATGGACAGTGCTTCTTTCCGGAAGTATTGAAACAGGCCGTAGCAGAAGACACAGGCGGTGTAGGTACCCAGCGTTGCACCATAGCTGAACCAAGTACGGTGGGTTGCTGGCTCCACCAGGGACTCAATCAAGGTGTACTGCTGCCAGCTAAAAAATGCCAACAGGAGCATTGGAAGGGTGTTCAGGATAAATAAAAAGCGGGGAGAAAGGAGGGTTTTCATGGGGAGAGTTGTTGGAAGGGTTGCAGGGGTTGGAGGCGTTGTAGTTGTTGCAGTTGTTTTTTGGTAAAACGGGACAATGATGGTCAGTCATTGCTACCAACAATAGTATGGTAGGGGTAGGGTTTGCCCCTATTCTTTGGCTGCGAGTTTTGATCGTTATGAGAGGTTGGCTTGGAAAGCCACCAACGTAGGCCGAAGTAAGTTCCCGTCAGACAAAAAAGATAGACGAAGGCGCCAATGAATTCGTGGCCGGGGCCGTCCATTACCCAGTCGAAGCCAAAGGCTTCGAGGCGCAACATCGTAACGATCCGGGAAGTGTTGGCAAGGACGGTAACCGGCAAAGCCGATAATAGGGCCAGCGGGATCATCCACCAGCTTTTGAACCGTTCGACGAAGACGAACGACAGCATCAGAAAACTGATGCAGAGGAAAGTGAAGCCGGCGCAGGAGGCATCGATCATGATGTCGCTTGCGGGATGGTAATAGCCCTGGCCGGCTTGGTAGAAGCCGGGGTCGTTTGCTGCGAGGCCGACGAAGAAGTCCGTCGGCGTCAGCAGGAAACTAAGGCCCTCAACGGTGGCGGTGGTCCGCCACCATTTAAGGCAGATAAAAACAAGTAAGACGGTTAAGTATTTGATAGGCGTAGTCGTTATTCCTAGTACGAAGGTACAGGATTAACGACTACTTTGAAAATAAAAGTTCTTTACCCTTATCATTTTCCAACGATCAGGATCTTAGCCTGGTAATTTCCCGACCCATCCCGCAGGCGAATGAGGTAAGAACCAGCCGCCAACCGCTTTGTCAAATCAAACCTAAAGGCCTCTCCTTGAAAATGGTCGTACTGTTCGGTAAACAGCGCCCTGCCGGTGGCATCAAAGACCTCTAGGTAAAGCTTTTCTCCAGACTCAAGCCCGTCTGTCCGGACGCTAAAGTGCTTACCTGTATTCGGGTTAGGGAACAAAGTAAACGACCAATCTTCCGCGCTGGAATACTCCACTTCTATCAGGTGAGACAGGCTAATGGCACCGTCGAAGTCCGTAGTCTGTAGGCGGTAAAACGACGTTCCCTGGTAAGGTTCTTCATCACGGAGTTCATAGTTGAGCCGTTCGCCTGGTTCAGAGAAGCCAGCGGCTTCAACTGTGCCTACGTCGGCAAAATCCAGGCCGTGAGCCGTTTTCTCAATGGTAAAGAAGTCGGTACCATCCTCATCTTCCGTCACCCATTTCAGCAGGACGTAGTCTTTCTCGGGGAAAGCATCGAAGCTGATTAAGGTAAGTGGTAATGGGATACTGCCTGCATACAGAGAGACATCGAAACCATCGCCGTCGCCACCGCCGAACAGGGCAGCAAGGTCTTGTCCACTGATGGTAGCAGAAAACTGTAAAGCATCATAGCCATCACCGTCCCCTCCACCAAACAAAGGTGCAAGCGTGGTCCCGTTCAAGGCAATGGAAACGGACTTATGGTCGAAGCCGTCGCCATCTCCACCGCCGAACAATGTGGCAAGTGATTCGCCGCTGATGGTAACGTTGACCGTCTTCCCGTCGAAGCCGTCGCCGTCGCCACCGCCGAAGAGGCCACTGAGGCTACTTCCGGAAAGCGTCAAAGAAGCAACTTCTTGATCAAACCCATCACCGTCGCCGCCGCCGAACAGGGCTACAAGGTTCTCACCACTGAGGGTGATACTGACAGTCTTCTGATCAAAGCCGTCGCCATAGCCGCCGCCGAACAGGGAGGAAAGGTCTATCCCGGAAAGCGACAACGTATTGACCGACTGATCAAAGCCGTCGCCATCCCCACCGACATAAAGGGAGGTAACACCGGCGGGAATCCCGTCAATGGTGACCTGTACGATGCCACTGTTGGTGTATCCGTCGCCGTCGCCACCAGTATATTGAGCAAATAGTGGAATGGTTAACATGATCCCTCCGAGAAGGGCCAGCAACCGCCACTTGAAAATTTTGTAATTCATGGCTAAATTGATTAAGACGTTAAGAAAATACGTCTACGATCAATTGGCCGTACGCACACCTCTGAAACCAATCCGGTTGTTAGCACCAGCCAGTACGGTAGATGCGTCATAACGGTCAGACAGACGGATGAAATTGGGACCATTGAAGAACGAACCTCCACGGTAGCCGAGGCCCGTATTATCAGACGGCCAAGTGGCTACATTATGGGTACCGCTGAAGGATATTATGCCGTTACCGTGCGTGCCGGCGAATGCCCGTCCTTCGGGGTTACCGACCGAGATAAGGCGCTCGTAAAGGTTGCCCGTGAGTTCCATGATGCCGTAAAAGCTACCACCTGTTTCCTCTCGGCTGGCGTTCGGCGCGCTCGCCGCGAGGATGCCACAGCGTTTCGGGCCCGTTGGCGTACCGTTCGTTGCATTATAAATGGCGTTGCCAACCCCTTCACCAGGATTAGAGATCCTTTCGCTGGTAGTACCAAAGCCCTGGTATTCATAATCCGTTGCGTGAATGTTGGCACTACCCCAGGCATATTCATTGTTGACTGGTGCAGCAGTGCCACGCCCGGCTTTCTCGTATTCCGTTTCGGAAATAGGCCTCAAGCCCGCCCAATCTAGGTACGCGAGCATGATTTGGTTGTTGACATAGTTCAGTGGCACATCCGGAAGTGTAGTCGTGGCATTACCAGCATCAGGCCAGTTCACACCGTTGCGATTGAGTTCAGTGTCCTGCCCCTTACCACCAACACCGGTTACATCTAGGGCAACACGTTGGGTTTGGGTCAGTGTATTAAAAAAGCCGACGTACTGTGATTGCGACATTTCGTACTTCATGCAGTAAAACGCAGCAAATCCTAAGGGAAAAGCGGCGGGGATTGGGCCCAGCCCGTCGCCCGGACGGCTACCGTCTCCGGGGATACTGTAATCAAGCTCTCCGGCACCACCACCGACGGTAACTGCGGCTTCTGAGGTTACGAGGTAAGACGAATAAAAGGTAGGAAAAACACTACCTCTCGTTCTAAATTCTCCTACCTCGTTCTCGGCACCGATACCGCCAAAACCAGTACCTAGGTGGAATTCACCTTCGGGAACATAGACCATTTCAAGGGCGAAGACCTGAACGTCGACTACCGCACTGGCATCGACAGAATTGGCTTCGTAATTCCATTCCAGCTCAATGCCGGAGTAGGAAACATCTCCGTTACCATCAACAGAACGGTACACGAAGGCACCAAGATTATCCACCGCCTCAACGGAGGCTCCGGCAGGAGCGGCGCCAACGCCACTGATATTGGTATGACGCCAAGGGCCACCGTTGACGCGGTATTTCGCGAAGACCCAAGCAGCATCATAGTTTGCAGGGCCAACGCTGATGCGCCAGGAATTTTCCCAGTTCAGGTCAAACTGAATGACGGTCGTGCCCGCCCCGGCGTTTTGGTCCGTAAGGACAATGTTGGTTACTTCAATGTTGTTGGCATTAGCAGCTAAGGCCAACAACAGGAAAAAAGGAAGGTAGAGTAAGCGTTTCATAAAGGATGGATTAGAGGCTGCTTCCGGTACCTGATTGAGGTTCAGATCATCGCTTTCGGGCCTTTCGATAGGCTCAAATAGGGCCGCGGACGCAGGTGCGAAGAATGGGATTAAGGAGCAGGGTGACATACAAAGTCACGCCACCGGTCATCACTTCATGACGCCAGAAGTCTTGGTGTTACAAAAGCAACGACTAAGCATCATCATCAGACCTGGATTTAGCCCTTGTTTCGCGTTATGAGTCAAGATTGTCAAACAGTCGCTACTGCAAGGGCACTCACTACACCCGGCAGGCTAAGGTTGGCTTAGAATCGCCAGGCGATTCAACATCGCCCCTACCCTGCTCCTTAATATTCATCATTGCACCTGCGTCCGCGGTAAGAAAGTCAAGCAATCAGAGTGTCCAACGGCCCCGCCAGTAATTCGCCCCGCCTCCCTAACCAATTACTATTCTTCCAGGCCCGTTCCCTTAAGATTTGCCACAAAGTGATACAAGTACTGGTTTTTTCAGAAAATAATTTGAAAATAACCTTAAGTGGCCAGCCCAATCTTATCTTCGCCCTCAAATTCAAGAAAGCCCCAAATATGAACCTCCACGAATACCAAGGCAAAAGCATCCTCGTCAAGTACGGCGTACCGATTCAGAACGGCTATGCAGCTGATACTGTCGAAGAAGCAATGGCCAGCTACGACAAGCTTGCTGAAGAAACCGGCAGCGGTTTTGCTGTCATCAAGGCACAGATCCACGCCGGTGGCCGTGGTAAAGGCGGTGGTGTAAAGTTGGCTAAGAACCGCGATGAAGCGCAGGAGCACATCAATGCTATTTTGGGCATGCAACTCAAGACTCCTCAGACCCCCGGTGGTATGGAAGGTCCTGGTAAGAAGGTTAATAAAATCCTCGTTGCAGAAGACGCTTACGCGCCAGACTTCGACGCTTGTAAAGAATACTACGTCTCCATTTTGATGGACCGCCAGAAGCAGCGCAACGTGATCATCCACTCTACCCAGGGTGGTATGGACATCGAAGCTGTAGCGGAAGAAACGCCAGAACTCGTTCACAAGACCTACATCGATCCAGAACTCGGTATGCAGGGCTTTGATGCGCGCGAAATCGCCTTCAACCTTGGCCTTTCCGGCCTTGCGTTCAAGAACATGACCAAGTTCATCTACAAGCTCTACGCTGCCTTCATCGGTGCGGACGCTGACCTGATCGAGGTGAACCCTACCCTGCACAATGCCGACGACGAAATCATCGCCGTTGACTGTAAGTTCAGTGTTGACGCCAACGCCCTCTACCGCCACAAAGACATCGCAGCAATGCGTGACACGTCGGAAGAAGACGCTACCGAAGTGGAAGCACAGAG
Organism: Neolewinella sp.; assembly: GCA_047637095.1. GTDB lineage: Bacteria > Bacteroidota > Bacteroidia > Chitinophagales > Saprospiraceae > Neolewinella. The sequence continues at coordinate 10,544 of JBLIGS010000061.1, forward strand.
CTACGGCCTGAACTACGTTAACCTCGACGGTAACGTTGGTTGTATGGTAAACGGTGCCGGCCTCGCAATGGCAACCATGGACATCATCAAGCTCTCCGGTGGCGAGCCTGCGAACTTCCTCGACGTAGGTGGTACCGCAGACGCAGCCCGCGTTGAGCAGGCGTTCCGGATCATCCTCCGCGACCCGAAAGTAGAAGCGATTCTCATCAACATCTTCGGCGGTATCGTCCGCTGTGACCGTGTTGCTCAGGGTGTCGTCGATGCCTACAAGAACATCGGTAACATCAAGGTGCCAATCCTCGTTCGCCTTCAGGGAACGAACGCCGACATCGCCAAGGAGCTGATCGACAACTCTGGCCTCAACGTCAAATCAGCGATTACGCTGGAAGACGCTGCCAAAGCGGTGCAAGAAGTACTTGCTTAAGCCTTAAGCTACACAAAGACATCATCGCCCCGGTAATCTTAGGATTATCGGGGCTTTGTTTTTAAAAAAACGTAGCCTAATGCCTAAACACTAATGCCTAAATACCCTTCCATCAGCTTCACATTCCCCGCCTGAAAATCCCCCATCACCTTCGGGAAGCCATAGCGGGCATAAAGCCCCGCTGTATCAAACGGTGTCTTCTCCCGGACGGAGGTTTCCAGTGCGTCGAGGTAAGCCCGGCTATCGGCCAGTCTGCTGCGCATTTCAGCGATGTCGGAGGTGGCATCTCCGTGGCCGGTAACCAGCAGTTTCACTTGCTGGCTTTCAATCAAGGTTTCCAATTTATTTAGGGTTTGGCGGTATTCACCGACGCCGTGGTAGACGTAGGGGAATTCGATGTTGGAGAGGTAGTCTCCGACGATGAGCACGCCTTTGGCGGGCAAGAAGGTGATCAGCCCATCCCGGTTGTGGCCGGGCGACTGGAGGAAGATAAATTCGTCGGCCCCCAGTTGCCAAATGGTACCATCTCCTTCAACAACAATATCGATTTCCGGATAACTGATACCGTAGGAACGGGTGAGGTAGTAGGAATCGTCGAAGTCCCGGATCTGAGTTAGGATGCTTTCGGGACCAGGGTTGGTCGTAAATGCAGCGGAGGCAATGGTAGTCGCCTCCGGGAATCGTTCGTAGCCGATGATGTGGTCGTAATCAGAATGGGTAAAGAGGAGGTAGAGCTGTTTGCCTTGGGCAAGCTCCCCTACCCGACCGGCGATGTATTCCACCTCCCTGGGTAGCCAGTTGGGGTCAACAAGTAAAACATAGTCCTCGCCGGTGATGATGGTCGTCACCGTCCGGAACAAGTCGGATTCAAGGAGAAGAACATCGTCGTTTTGGAACTGGGTGAGCATGTTGACTGGGGTTTGAGTATAAAGTGGAGGAATCCGACAGCAAAGATCAGTGCCGACGGAAACCAAAAAACGAAGTCCATCGTTTGAAAGATATGACAAAATTGATTCTCATTCCTGTATTGGTATTTTCATCTCTATTTGCCGGCTTGGCTGGCAATTGGAACATCGACGAAGACTACGCCATCAAGTTCTCCACAGCCAAAGCTGAAGGAACTCTTACCGGATTAACCGGTACCATCGTCTTTGATGAAGAAGACCTCTCCACGGCCAGCTTCAACGTCTCCGTCGATGCCACCTCCATCAAAACAGGAAGTAAGATGAAGGACAAACACGCCAGAGGAAAAAGCTGGCTATACACCACTGTCTACTCAGAAATTACTTTTGAATCTACCGCCTTCAAAGCGACCGACAGCGGCTACACCGTAACCGGAGATCTTTCCATCAGAGGAGTAACCAAATCAGTAGATATCCCCTTCACTTTTCGCGAAAACATCGGCGTTGGTCTCTTCGAAGGAACAACGACTATCCTTCGGGAAGACTACGGTATTGACGGTCCGTTTCTGTTCAGCAAGCTGGTGGGAGATGAGATTGAGGTGAGTTTGCGGGTACCGGTGAAGTAGTAGAAAGTAGGGAGTAAAGAGACAAGAGCGCTACTCTGTACTTTTTACTCTGTACTTTCTACTTTTCACTCCATTCTCACAATCACCTGAATAACCTTAATATCAACATCCTTGACATAAGGGCTGTTGCTGACCACTGGTTGATCGCCGATCAAGGTTTTGTTTAACTGCGTGTTTTCACGTTGTGAAAAGTCATAACCAAGGCGGATGCGGTGATCTTTGAGGGAACCATCTTGCCAGTCGGTCACCACGCCGCCGTAATCCCAGTCGAAGCCCATAAAGTTAAAGGGAACGCCGTTGTAG
>JBLIGS010000062.1:0-12758 GCA_047637095.1 Neolewinella sp.
AAAACCTCACGTAGCTAAGGCTATGATCGACTTTCAGCTGGTCGTCCAGCACCGCGCTGCCGGCGTTCTAACTAGCACCAACTTCAATCTTGACGCACTAGTACAGTGTAATCGCAAGGTCGCTGCGCGGTTTTTTTTGTAGCACCGAGCTACACGAAGTTCACACAGAGGTAAGAATAGTTCCGTTATTGGAATATGGGAGTAAATAGAATTACATTTCTCCAACTACAGCAAGACGTGTATCTTAAAGCTTCTCGCCGCACACGAGCAATAGCGAGCTCCGACGCCTACAACATGCGGCAGCAACTCACCAACTCAGTGACTCATCAACTCAATAATTCATGCACCGTAGAAACTTCCTCCGCTCTACCCTCCTTGCTCCTGCCATCCTCGCCACTGCACCTGCGCTCCGCGCCCAAAAAGGTAATGGTCTTGAAAAACTAAACGTGGCGGTACTCGGTTCTGGCTTGCGCGGACAATCCCACATTGACCTGTTAATACGCAGGGACGATTGTACGGTGGTGGCCATTGCAGATATCGATCAAGAGATGATTCGGCGGACGAAAGAGATGTTCACCAAGCAGAATACGGCCCTACCTGTTTTCTACGACCAAGGACCACATGATTATCTCCGGCTACTGGAAAATGAGGACATTGATGCCGTCATGATCGCCACACCGTGGCGCTGGCACACACCAATGGCCGTCGCCTCAATGAAGGCGGGTGCTTACGTTGGAGCGGAAGTTTGCGGCGCCTTCTCCCTAGACGAATGTTGGGAGCTCGTCCGGACACACGAGGCTACTGGCAGCCACCTTTTCTTCCTCGAAAACGTCTGCTACCGCCGCGACGTAATGGCCGTCCTCAACATGGTTCGCCAGGGGATGTTCGGTGAGCTACTCCACCTTGAAGGTGGTTACCAGCACGACCTCCGGGCCGTAAAATTCAACGACGGCAAACAGCCCTATGGCGGCGGTGTTGAGTTCGGCCCCAAGGCCTTCCACGAAGCCCGCTGGCGGACGGGCCACTCCGTCCACCGCAACGGTGACCTTTACCCGACGCACGGCGTCGGCCCAGTCGCCAACTACATCAACATCAACCGTGGCAACCGGTTTGTCGGCCTAACCTCCATGGCCAGTAAGGCCAGGGGCCTGCACGACTACATCGTCAACCACCCCCAGGGCGGAGCAGACCACCCGAATGCTGACGTCGAATTCAAACTCGGCGACAAGGTCACGACGATGCTTTCCTGCGCCAACGGCGAAACCGTCGTCTTGCATCACGACACCAACCTCCCCCGGCCCTATAGCCTTGGCTTCAGGGTCCAGGGCACAAAAGGCTTGTGGATGGACGTCAACAAATCCCTCCACATCGAAGGGGTTTCGGAAGCACACCGTTGGGACAAAGCAGAAGACTACCTCACAAAATACGACCACCCACTGTGGCAGAAGATGGCGGATCAGGCCGTTGGTGCGGGCCATGGCGGCATGGATTTTTTCCTCGTCAACGCCTTCGTCGAAGCCGCTAAAGCCAATGCCCCAGCTCCCATCGACGTCTACGACGCAGCCACCTGGTTGGCCATCACTCCGCTGTCGGAACAGTCCGTTGCCCAGGGCGGTGCCCTGCAGATGTTCCCCGACTTCACCGGCGGTAAGTGGATGGACCGCGAGGCTGATTTCGCAATGGGAGAGTACTAGCGGGTTGCGGGTTGCGGGTTGCGAAGAATACCCCGTATGCGTTCCACTGCCTCTTAAAAGGCAAGGTTTGGGCAGCGTGAGGCCCTACCTAGTACACTGTAAATATCGACACCATTAAGCTTGGCCTTTTGCACGCTGACGGCGGCAGTAAAATCGCATATCGCATATCCTCTACCGCCTTTCTGCTATCGCCTACCGCCTAATTTTACCGAAGCACCATCAAGCTCCCACTCTCCACCTTCTCCTCCCCTTCACAACGGAAGACGACCCGCCAAACGGCTACGCCGGGATGAACGGGTTTCCCCTTGAAGTTACCGTCCCAACGAGCAAAAGCATCGGAGGTGCGAAACATCTGAGCGCCGTAGCGGTCGTAAACCTCGAAGCTAACCAGTTCGGACACGGCAAAAGGGTTGGAGATGCCGAAGGTCTCGTTTTCAACCGGGCCAATACCGTTAGGGGTGAAGGCCTTGGGGAAGAAAACCTGGGCGCAATCGAGGGTGTTTGGGTCAATGACTTGAAAGACGATGCTGTCGGTGGCGATGCAGGTGCTTTCGAGGTCTTGGATCTCGACGAAGTAGGTTTGGCGACCGGGGTTTGGTGGAGTAATGGTTGGGTTTTGGTCGGTGGAGGTGACGACACCGTCGGTGGGTGTCCAGGCGAAGGCTACACCACAGTTGCTGTTGAGGATGATGGGGACTTCCTCGCCGAGGAAGATGCGGCGGGTAGTCGTCAGAATACGATCGGGCTGTTCATACAGGTCTTCGACCTCTGAATCCCGAAGTGCCCGGTTATATATCCGGACCTCGTCGATGAGGCCGTCAAAAGCAGTCTCTCCGTTCAGTCGGCATTCAGTGGAACCGATGATGAACTCGCCGTCGTTTTCGACGTCTACCCGGCTACTGGTGCCAGCTTCGCCGACTTCGACGCCGTTGAGCGTGAGGCGAACGCGGTTATCATCGCGGACAACGACGATGTGCTGCCAACAGTCAGCATTCTGGATATTGTGGTCAATTCGGGCTTCCTGGTTATTCTCCCGCAGGGTGACGGAGATGATCTCGGTAAGCGGCGCATACCGGACGGTGAAGTACTGCAGGCTATTACAGTTGGTATCTCGTTTGGAGACGAGGTACTGGGTTCCGTTCGTACCGATGGATTTGAAGTAGAGGCTCATGGTAAAGTCCTCGGAGTCAAACTCCCGGTTAACGTTGTTGGTATTTCCGCCGGGGATGCGGACAAAGTCGTTACCACCATTGAGGGCCATCGAACTACCAACTACACCGCAGGCAAACTCCGGTACGCCGCTGGCGATACCGCCGTTGTTGGTGGCACCAGTGCCATCGGAAAAATCACCGTCGAATTTATAGTGGGCCATGAGGCCTACGTCCGTCGGCATTCCCTGCCCCATAACTTCCATTGCACCTGCGAACGCGCCCAAAAAGGCCAACAAAGAGAGTATAACTATGCGCATATTCATATTTTGAGGACGCAAAGATACCCAAACCGCAAGGGTCTGGGATACGGCACCAGCCAGGAAACCAGCTTTAAAACCAAGCTTTTTTCCTTCTACTGGCACACGATGGGTACGCCCGAAAAAGAGAACGTCTCACCGGCCGGAATCATTGCCGTTAGCCCACAAAGCGTTCCTTCCATTCCGGCTTTGGTAGCCAGCAAACTTCCTCGCGCCCAAACCATCGGTAACGGTTGCGGGCAATGAGGTCGTAAACACCATCACGGAGGAAGGGTGGAAACAGCAGGCCAATGGCCCCAATCGTCCGATAAACCCCTCCCGTCAACTGGCCAGCTCGAAGTGCGCCGTCGCTCTTGGTCCAGGCCTTACCGTCCACGTACAACACCAAGCTACTCAGTTGTTCCGGGTCAACCCCAGCCTTCGGAAGTAGGTCCTTGGCCAAGTCAGACTGCAGGCTAGCAAAGCGCAAGACAGCTGCTTTGTCCCTGGTCAAAAACCACTGAACGGAGCTGCTGCAGAGGTTGCAGTGTCCGTCGAAAAAGAGGATGGGGTTAGTGATGGCCATGCTTGTGGAACGAGTGGCTAGCTCGTTGGTTTTGGCTTGATCGTTTTTTTAACGCTTATTCGAAAAGCATCTCCCATACTGGTCTGACTCGATCAAGGTACATCGTAGCTACACTTTCCTCATCGACTCTGCTACGGGTCCAGTAACAAATTTCTCTATTTGTAGGTGAAGAGCTCCTGCTCCGAAGGATCTCTGCATATCGGAGCAGGAGCTCCTCGCCCAATCATACCAAGGTGTTGTCCATTTTGCTACTCACTTAATTGGGCACAACTTTCAAACCCTATTTAAGCGTTATCTTTAAAACAAATCTATAAACCATGGGCTTGCCGGAACGCGAAGAATTGGATGTGCTGCAAATGCAGCGAGAAATCATTGATGAATTGAAACTGGTTGACGCGAAGACGCTTCGGCTGGCACATTCGATGATGCGGGCGCATGCGGTGGAATGAGAATTGGAGGAAGATCCTATTGTCGACAACACAATTGACGGAACTCCAATCCGTGAAAAAGAATTCTTCGCTGAGGCTGATAAAGCTGTAATTGAAGTTCGTAACGGAGGAGGAACTCCAGCAGACGTTTTCTTTAAAGAGACAGAACAATGGCTGAAAGATTTAAAGTAATTGTTTCGAATAAGGCTCGAGAAGACATCAAGGGTATCATTCATTACCTGATGACGACGTATTCACATGCTTCCGCTGTATCAACGGTCCAAGCCATCAATAAAAAGATTGATGGCTTAAGTACTTTTCCCGAGTCAAATCAAATTTTTCATCGTCGAGGAGGGGAGTTGAATATCCTTTATTAGGTATACTATTGCTAAAAAATCTCATCGCATCATCTTCGCCGTAATGCTCAAAGAAAAAGAAGTTATTATAGCAAGAGTTAGTCACGTTAAAGCCGATAAATCACGCATAGTAAGGTCTCTCGAAGAGGAACAGGTCGCCCTACCCCACCAACGACTTCTCCGCCCTCACCTCCGCCAACACCGTCTCCATCCTCACCGCCAGCGCCTCCAACACATCCTGCGCAGCTGCTAGGCTGGCCACCCGCTCCTTGGATAACGATAGGCGCCGCGGCGTCTGTTTCAGCTTAAGCCCACGCAGCATGCCTTCGGTAGCGATGACGCCGCTCAGTACCTGGAAGCCTTCGGAGTCGTAATACATCGACTGGGCGTTTTCGACGAAGTAGCAGCTTAACTTATTGTCTTTTAGCGTCAGCCGATCAAAGCCTAGGCGGCGACAAAGCCAGCGCAAGCGCAAGCCATCAAACAACTCTTCGACTGTAGACGGGATAGCCCCGAAACGGTCCACCAGCCCATCCGCAAATTTCTTCAGCCCATCTTCATCCGGAATACTATCCAGCTCCTGGTACAAGCGCAGTCGCTCCTGGGTGCTCTCGACGTAGTCTGTCGGAATCAACATCTCCGTATCGGTCTCGATGTTGACCTCCCGGACGAAGTCGCTCACCTCCGTCATCTGGTCAGCAAAGACATCCTTAAATTCTCCCTGCTTCAGCTCCCGGACGGCCTCCTCCAGAATCCGCTGGTAGGTCTCGTAGCCGATGTCTGCGATGAACCCCGACTGTTCTCCCCCCAGCAGGTTACCTGCTCCGCGAATATCGAGGTCTTTCATGGCAATTTCGTAGCCCGAGCCGAGGTCACTGTACTCTTCCAGCGTTCGCAGGCGCTTACGTGCCTCGGGCGTCAGCACCGAGATGGGCGGCGCAATCAGGTAACAGTAGGCCTTCTTATTCGACCGGCCAACCCTACCCCGCAACTGGTGGAGATCAGACAGTCCGAACTGGTGGGCATTGTTGATGATGATGGTATTCGCGTTGGCAATATCCAGGCCCGTTTCAATGATGTTGGTACAAACCAAGACGTCGTACTTCCGTTCAATGAAGTCCAACAATGTCTGTTCCAATTCCTTTGGGTCCATCTGTCCGTGGGCGCTGGCGAACTGTACGTCCGGACAAAGCTTTCGCATCATCGTTACAATATCCGTCAGTGATTTCACCCGGTTGTGTACGAAGAACCCTTGTCCACCACGAAAGACCTCGTTCTCAATGGCTTCCTTGATGAGCTCCTCATTGAACTGCCGGACCTCGGTATGGATCGGTTGGCGGTTGGGTGGTGCGGTGCGAAGCACCGACATATCCCGGGCATTCATCAAGCTAAACTGCATTGTCCGTGGAATCGGCGTAGCCGTCAACGTCAGGGTATCGACATTAATCTGAATGGCCCGGAGTTTTTCCTTGGCCTTCACCCCAAATTTCTGCTCTTCGTCAATGACCAACAGGCCAAGGTCTTTGAACTTTACTTTATTGGACAAGATGGCGTGGGTTCCGATCAAAAGATCGATTTCACCGGATAGTAGATCCTTATAAATCTGTGTTTTCTCTTTTGCCGTTCGGAAGCGGTTGACATAGTCGACCCGCATCCCGAAGGGTTCCAGTCGTTCCTTGAAGGTCCGGAAGTGCTGGAGGGCGAGGATGGTAGTAGGGACGAGGACAGCGACCTGTTTGCCGTCTTCGGCGGCTTTAAAAGCCGCCCGTAAAGCAATCTCCGTCTTCCCAAATCCAACGTCGCCACAAATAAGGCGATCCATCGGATTGTCCTTCATCATGTCCTGCTTGACGGCGTTGGTCGCCTTCAGCTGATCCGGGGTATCCTCATATATGAAACTGGCTTCCAGCTCGTTTTGGAGGTGACCATCCGGCGGGAAGGCGTGGCCGGGTGTGGCCTTGCGCTGGGCGTAGAGCTTGATTAGCTCTCCCGCCATATCCTTCATTTTCTTCTTCGTCCGGGCCTTGGCGTTCTTCCATGCATCGCCGCCAATCTTGTCCAACCGAGGCAATGCGCCATCCTTACCGGTATACTTACTCAGCTTGTGGAGGGAGTTGATGCCGACGTATAGGACGTCGTTGTTCTTGTAAATCAGGCGGACACTTTCCTGGCTGCGACCGGCGATTTCCAGCTTTTCCAATCCGGAAAAACGGCCAACGCCGTGGTCGAGGTGGACCACGAGGTCTCCGGGTTTCAGGTCCCGTAGCATCCGAAGATTGAGGGCCTTGTCCTTGGTAAATCCTTTGCGGAGGCGGTAGCGGTGGTAGCGCTCAAAGAGTTGGTGGTCGGTGTAGCATGCGGCCTGCATATCGGGATCGATGAACCCGGCGTGGATGGCCGTGTTGACGGGTTCCCAACGGATGCTGGCGTCGAGGTCTTGGAAGATGGCGTAGAACCGTTCGATCTGCTTCGCGCTGCCGGCAAAGATGTAGTTGGCAACGCCGCCGGAAGTATTCTCCAGCAGGTTACGAATGATGAGGTCAAAATTCTTGTTGAAGCTGGCCTGGGGCTTCGCCCGACAGTCGATCGTATGATCGATGGGCATGCTTTGCTTGTAGTTGGTGTAAAAGACGATGGGTTTGTCCTTCACGTCTTCGAGGACTTCGCCGGGACGGATGAAAGCCCGGTCGCGGAAGATCTGGGCCAGCTCCTTATCATCGATGAAAGTCAGGTTTTGACCGAACTCGGTGGCCCGTTTGAAACAGTCGTTCAGCTTGTCCGCCAACAGCTGAAAATCCTTCATCCAGATGGTGGTATTCTTGGGCAAGACCTCGAAGATGCTCGTTTTTTGTTCCAGGCCAAACTTGGTGTTGATGTTCGGGACAATGCTGACGTATTCGACCTTGCTGACGGACAGTTGCTGGAGGGGATCGAAGGTTCGGATGGATTCGATTTCGTCGTCGAAGAGCTCAATCCGGTAGGGATATTCGTTGCCGTAGCTGAAGATGTCCACGATGCCGCCGCGGATGCTGAATTGGCCGGGCTCGTAGACGAAGTCTTGGCGTTTGAAACCGTATTCGATCAGGACCTCGATGATGGTGTCAACGTCGAGGGTTTCGCCGGCCGTCAGTTCGATACGGGCTTTGGTGAGTTCCTCGGGGGAGACGACTTTTTCGAAGAGGGCTTCGGGGTAGGTCACCACGATTTCTCCTTTGGATTTGGAGTGCGTCAGGTAGTTGATCGTCTCCGTACGGAGCAGGACGTTGGTGGGATCCAGGACTTCGTAATACAGCGGGCGGCGGAAGCTGTCGGGCAGCAACCGGATTTGCTTTTTGGGTAGCAGTGCACCAATCGTATTCTGGATGTAGGCCGCCTCTTCCTTGTCGGTGGCCACTACGAGAAAGTGCCCTCCGGCCTTGCGGTAGGTGGCTGCGATGAGAAAGCTTTCGAGGGAACCGGCCAGGCCTTTGAGTTGCAGGCGCGGAGCCGTTCCTTCCTGGCTCAGGCGGACAATATCAGCTACGCGAGGGCTATCGACGTAACGTTGGAGCAGTGCGTGAGCGGGATCGGGTTGGGACATCGGCATATTAACCCGGGGAAGGGGGCTGTGGTTGCGGGGAGGGGAGACTTTTTGGGGGCGCGGACGCGGGTGCAAAGATGGGGATTAAAGAGCGGGGTTGACTTATTCCTCAATGTCCGTACAAAAAGCAATTCGCCCTGCCTACGGCGTTTCTTTACTTCGTTCCACCCTGGCTATTCATAATCCGAACCAAGGCCTCCGAATACCCCTTCTTCACCGCTATCGAGGCCATCGGCGCGCCAACAACCGTATTGGGCGCAGGTAATCCATCTGTGTGTTCTTCGCTGAATTGTTCTAAATTATTCAGGAAGTGGCCCACAAAGTCCTCGGCGATGCGCTTCCAGAGCATTTCGGCCATGCCAATGCGGAGTAGTCGCTCGAAGCGAAGGTGCGCCAGCTCCCAGCCGCCCCGCGCCAGCTGTATGCAGATGGCGGCGTGCTCGTGCAAGACAAACTCAATGAAGCTGTAGTAGCCATCCTTCCAGGCCGGGAAGTGGGTAATTTCGAGGTCTTCGCTCAGTCCGCCGGCTTCTGCCAGCACGTGCTCGGTGGTTGGGATCAGTAGAATCGAGTTGGCGGCCAGCGGGATGCTGTCCGGGAAGCGCACCCTCGTTTCCTTCCCCCTCCGCTTCCCCTCTTCGATCTGGCCGGCGCGGAAGTAGGCATTGGTGAGTTCGTTGGCAACCATGGGCTGGTCTGGATACTGCTCGGCCAGGGCGGTTACGTGGCGGATGTGGGCCTCCGGGTCGGTGTCTTCACGCCAGCCGAAATTGTCTTCGTACATGGCGAGTAACTCGGGCGACATGTCGTGAACGTCTTCCATCGTTAGCAGTAAACCGTACTCGCTTTTGGCAAGCGCGAGGTCAGGTTCTTCGTTGGTCAGATCTGCGTAATCCGGCCCGTCAGTGCCGTCCTTGATGGCGGGATGGTGGCTGGTCATTTCCAGCGGAATATGTTCGGCTACGTGGTCCTGGATATGCTTCAGGTAGTTCTTCCGTCCTTCCTCCTTTCGCCACCGGCGGACGGATTTCCGCATCTCATTGAAGGCCATGATGTAGAGCTGTTCCACTGACGTGACCGGCCTACCGCCCGGGCTCCAACTGCCGTTGCAGAACTGCTCGTCGTGGCCTTTGTCTTCGCGCATTAGCAGCACCTCCAAGATTTCACTGAACAGGTCGTCCTTCATCCGGATGGTAGACGACGGCGGTTCCAGGTCCTTGCCCGATCGCACGGCCTTGAAGTAATCGCGGTAGCTGAGATAAACGGCTTCGACATCCTTGTCCACCAGCCGCGTATGCTTACGGGCGATGGCCACGGTAGCCTGTTCAATGCTGAAGAGGAGGGAAAATAGTTGATCGGCGGGCATGGTGGTAGTTTTTTTGAGTACGGCTTTTGATGCGCAGCTTCTCGTAGCGTCGGGCTTTAGCCCGACACCTCGCTGGTCGACCTTAAGGTCGATATTATTTTCAAGATAAAAGCTAAAATTCCACCTTATTCACAAAGTACACCCTTCGTTTCTACTTCTTCTTTTACCTTTTCTCATTAACCCACAGCAAGCAATACTACAAGCGTAGTACTTTGCGTTTCATCATAAACCCCACCCATGCGTTACCTCGCCTTGCTTCTTCTCCTCCTACCCTGCACCTGCGTCCGCGCCCAAATGATCCAACCAGAAAAGGGTTACACCCCGCAGATTGGCGTTGTTGTTTCCATGCTCGACGATCTCAAAGAACTCAAAGGCAAGCCCATCAAATTCTACCTCGACCTCTGGGACGAAGTCCGCGCCGAAACCCATCGCCTCCTCAAAACCAAGGACGATAAATGGTTTAACCGTAAGGCCGGCGACTCCCGAAACATGAACAACCACTGGGCCTGGTACCACGTGATGGAACACCAAGCCAATCATATGGGGCAGATTCGGTTGATTTTGGGGAGGGTGAAGTAACCAACAATCGGTCCACCCCGCCAATCGGATAGCTGGCGTAGGCTGCTGCGAGGCGAACCCGGTGCGGGGGGATACCTGAACGGCCTTTCACCGGTTAAAGCCGGTGCTAATATAAAGTCCTATCGGACGCCAGCGTGAGTGCCTGAATCACCCCAGAAAATTGCAAAAACTACGAAAGTCCCTTTGTTTTCTTAGTGCCCCAAACGAGCGAAGCTAGCATCTCGTGCGGCAGCAAACTCATTCTACTTCTGTGCTCCCTCGGTGCAACTCTGTGACCAAAATGCACCGCTTTCGGGCCTGTCTCGCCTCCAATATGCGGCAGCCTACCAAACCATTAAACGACAAGACTACCTCAGCCCCAATGAAAACATTTTGTATCAACGAAAATAAACACCTACATTTACAGTGATTATTTACAAGGTAGTCTTACTCAAAAACGCGCAGCGTTTTCACTCGCCCCTCTCCTCTGGGGAGGGGTTGGGGAGGGGACAACCCGCCGACTTGATACCCGATGAAAAAGCAAAAAGTAAACCGCAAGTACAACTTCCCCGACGCCGACCTCTACCAGATGTGCATGGATGCCATCCGATTGGCCAAGCGGGACATGAAGCAATTCAAGACGTACGAATACGACGGCCACCGGCTGAAGGGTTTCCACGCCCGGTGCAAGAAATTTGTTGACGTCCCTGACGACGATGAACTACTGGGCGACCAGATGGTGGTGACCGATAAGAAGTTTGAGGCCAGCGAGAAAGTCCGCCATGCCGTCCGGTCCATCATGACCAGGGTGCGGCTGAAGTTCAGCAACCGTACCGGCCGCTTCCGCAAATTCGGCACCCAGAAGATCGGCGACATGACCGACGCCCAGCTGCTGTTCTGCGGCCGGCGCGTCATCCGTGTTGCCCGGGCACAATGGCCGTTCCTCGAGGACACCGGCCTCAACGAAAGCCACCTCAAAAAACTGTCGGATGCCTGCCAGCGCTTTGAGCTGGCGATGAACATCCAACAGGACAAAGTCGCCGACCGAGACATCGCCGTCGAATCCCGCATCGACATTGGTAATATCCTGTATGAGGAGTTGATCAAGGTCTGCGATATCGGCAAAGACATCTGGGCAGAGAGTGACCGGACGAAGTATGATGCTTACTGCATTTATGAGTCGAATAACGAACAGAAGATAATTGCCAAAGGCAATTTGTAGACGGCCTGCGGTTTTGTAGACAGTCGCTGCGCTTGTAGACGCTGCGCTTGTAGACGCTGCGCTTGTAGACGCTGCGCTTGTAGACGCTGCGCTGCTTCGCAGTCCAGCTTGTAGACATTCAGCAAGCCCCTTGCCTTGTTTTTGAAGGCCTCCCGGACGACTGTACCAGCTTTGACCTTAAAGAACCACAGCGCCCTCACCGGACAGCATGGTCGCTGAAAAACATCGCCCGAAACGACACTGATGTTTACCACGTTACGGTTTAGCCCTACTTTACAGCGTGCTATTAATCTATCTCGGACTCCTCGTCCTAACCACTACCGTTTTCTGCGAACTGGCTGCTAAAAAAGAATGGCTTCCCTATTGGGTAAGCAGGAAAATTTTGCACGTGGTGGCGGTGGGGAGTTGTGCGGTGGCGGTCTACGATTCGGACATCCCTAACCTCTACAGGCCAACGTTAACATACATAGCCTCTGGAGCTACCGTCCTCTTACTTTTCCTCATTTTTTTTGGCGGTTTGATGAAAGAAGAGTCTGGCAGAAAGCCTTGGGGGATCGTTTGGTTCCCCCTAGCTTTTTCTATTCTCCTCTTCTCTCGTCAAGGAGGCCCCGCCATAGCTTACTTCATGGCGATTCTTGCCATTTGTGACCCGGCAGCAACCATTGCAGGAAAACTCTTAAGTAAGCCAAAAACAAGTACTCCAACCACACTTGACGCAGTACTTATTCAGAGTAACAAAGTGTCCAAAAGCATCAAACCCTCTGGCCAGTACACGTTAACTGGCGATGTCAAAACCATCACAGGAAGCATAGCCTTTTTCGTTTCCTTTTTAATACTATCGGCCTTATTCCCTGCCGTCGAATTTAGTTGGGGAGCGGATTCAGCTTTGCCATCCCTCATTAATCCTGTACAAGCTTATGGTTGGCCCTCTATAATTTTACTAGGCTTATTCCTTACGCTAGGAGAAGCCCTTGGCTCCAAAGGATTAGATAATCTGATTATTCCATTACTGGCCTGGTTACTAACAGCTCACATGTTCCGCAGTGAGAGCATCTCAAACATCATCCAACTTTTACCCTTTGCGCTCCTATTTTATGTTATAACAACCCGCAGAAAAAGCCTTACAGTGGGAGGGGCGATCACAGCAGCCCTTCTTGGTATTTTAGTTTCCCTTTATACAGGTCCAGAATGGCTCATTCCCCTTATATTATTCTTCGCTTCAAGTTCCCTGATTGGCAAATTCCTTCCGGCTCATTTAGCTGCTGGAGATGCCAAGCAAAAACAACCACGCGACGCAACACAGGTATTGGCCAATGGAATGATTTACGGTATTATCGCAATTAGCATGTGGTCAGGATACCGTGTAATCAAGCTCTTTACTGACCAACCCGGAATACTTTTACTAATCGCCGCCGCCATCGCCACGGCCGACACCTGGTCCTCCGAAATCGGGCAATATTTCAAGTTGCCAACCTATGACCTTGTCAAGTTCAGAAAGGTTCCACCAGGCCTCTCCGGCGG
>JBLIGS010000063.1:0-12741 GCA_047637095.1 Neolewinella sp.
ACCGCCACCAAATTGAAGTTGTGCCTAGGCGGCAAAGCTGAAGAAAGCAAGCAGGCAAAGTGTAAGTGAGTAGCGTAAAATTCGCATAAGGGGTATGGGTTTGTTTGCTCCTTTATGTAGAAGAAAACCAAAGGGTTACGCCCTTGGAAGAGATTTTTATACTTTCACGAACCGACCGATAATTTACACGTTCCATACTTTGAGACTTAATTACCTCGCCTATGAACATACTTGTCCTCAACGCCGGCTCTTCCTCCGTTAAAGCAGCCGTTATTAATCCTTCCAACGGAGACCGCCTGTTGGAGATGTCGGCCGAAAGGCTACTGGATGCTCCGGTGATTGAATTTTCCGACGGGACGAAAATCGAGTTGGAGGGCAAAGGCCACGGCAGGGTCATTGCCGTTTGCCTGGAAGCGCTGAAGGATAAGTTGTCGGGCATCGACATCGCTGGCGTTGGCCACCGAGTCGTTCATGGCGGCGAGGACTTTGACCGGGCCACCCTGATTTCGGATGACGTAGAACAACAGATTGATGGCCTCAGCAAACTGGCGCCGCTGCACAATCCCGTTAATTTGCGCGGTATCCACATAGCCCGAAGCTTGTTCCCCGACGTCGACCATTTCGCAGTTTTCGATACCGCTTTCCACCAAAGCCTCCCCAGTCGGGCCAAGACCTACGCCCTGCCGAAGGAGTTGATGAAAGAACACAGCATCCGCCGTTACGGCTTCCACGGGACGAGCCACAAGTACGTGGCGGCCAAAGCCGCCCAATACCTCGGCGCCGAAGCCCGCGACCTCCGCATCATCAGTTGCCACCTCGGCAACGGCTGTAGCGTTGCAGCGGTAGAATTCGGTAGGTCGGTAGAAACCAGCATGGGAATGACGCCATTGGAAGGCCTGGTAATGGGCACCCGCAGCGGAGATATTGACCCTGGCATCGTAGACTATCTCCACACCCAAACGGGGATGACGACAGGCGAAATCGACGATATTCTGAACCGTAAAAGCGGGCTAGCTGGTTTGTCTGGCGTAGGGAATGATATGCGGAAAATTTTGCAAAAATCTACAGAAGGCGACGCGGATTGCCAGTTGGCAGTGCAGGTTTTCACGCACCGAATACGGAAATATATCGGTGCTTATGCCGCCGTTATGGGGGGCGTTGATGCCATCGTTTTCACCGGTGGTATCGGTGAGAATAGCCCCGTGATTCGCCACCGGGCCAGCCAGCGGATGGACTACCTCGGCGCCATCATCAACGAAGACAAAAACACTGCCGTCCGACTATCGGACACCGCCGCAGTAGCTGACTTCAGTATGCAACACAGCCGGGTAAAACTCCTAGCCGTGAAGACGGACGAGCAGCTGGCCATCGCCCGGGAATGTGGTAAACTGATTGAGAAGGCCGACGGTGTGAACGGGATGCCGACCATCCCGGTAGCCATTTCTGCCCGCCATATCCACCTTCGGCAGGAGACAATTGATGTTCTATTTGGCAAAGGACACGAACTGAAGGTTCGGAAGTGGCTCAGCCAACCGGGGCAGTTTGCTGCGGAAGAGACCGTTGCCGTAGTTGGCCCTCGAAACACCCTAGAACGGGTGCGGGTTTTAGGCCCGGTTCGAAGTAAAGATCAGTTAGAAATCAGCCGGACGGATGAGTTCTTTCTAGGCATTGACGCGCCGGTACGCGAATCGGGCAAAGTCGAAAACACACCAGGGTGTAAGCTGATTGGCCCTGCCGGGAAATTCAATTTGGAAGACGGCGTCATCTGCGCCTGGCGGCATATCCACATGACGCCGGAGGATGCCAAAGTCTTTGGCGTGGAGGACCGGGACATCGTTGAGGTAGAGGTTGGAAGTGGCGAGCGGTCGCTCACTTTTGGCAACGTCCTCATCCGGGTTTCCCCGAAGTATAAATTGGAAATGCACATTGATACCGACGAAGGGAATGCGGCAGAAATCAACTCTGGAGACGAAGGTTTACTGCACCAGACTGGAAGTTCGGGGACGCTGAGGAAGCGGCGGGTTAAGATTGGTAATTAGGCGGTAGTATGATATGCGATCTGTGATTTCGATATGCGGTATGCGATTGGGCTACCGCACGTTAGGGAAGTCAAACAGTCAACTACCGCATGAGGCGGGCACAAAGAACGTTTCACTCCGATAAGACTTTATTATTTGACACCGAATCTATTCGGTGAATTACTACCTACTATTGTTAACTACTGACTACCAACTCCGCCACCCGCCGCGCACTCCTAACCGCACCGTCCATATATCCAGGATACATCACCGCCGTTTCCGAGCCGGCCAGAATCAACCTGCCATTGAGGAACTCCGAACGGAATACTGGGTGGCCGTTGTTTTGGTGGGGTAAAACGTGGTCTTCGTAGGGTACGAAAGTGTGTGGTTCGTGGCGCCATACGCCTTCTTCATAGGCGGTGTAATTGTCTACAACATCACCGAAGTATTTTCGGAGTTGGGCCAAGACCATGTCTCGGCGCTCCTCTCGGCTGAGAGAGTGATAGGCACCGTTGAGGAAGCCCTTGAGGGCAAAACTGCTGTCTTCCAGGTTGGTGTGGTCGTACATTTCGGAGACGGGGCCGACGTTGCTAAAGATGGTTCCGCCGGGGCGGTTGTCTTCGCGCCAAAAAGGCTGCGCGTAGCGCAGGCCAACCTTGATGGACTCGCCCATCCAGGTGTGGGTGGAGCTGGCGACTTTGACCAAGTCCGCTGGCAGGGCGGGCGTGGTTTTGATGTTGCGGACGAAGAGGTAAGGCGGGAGGGTGGAGACGACTTTGGCCGCTTTATAGCGGCCTTTATCAGTGGTAACGACCAGGCCTTCGCCGTCTTCTTCGATGCTTTGCACGACTTCGTTGAGGCGGATTTTGTCGTCGGAGAACTTGCTGGCCAGCTCCAGGACAACCCTGTCGCTGCCGCCGGCGATGCGGTAGCTGGGTTCGTCGTTGTGGGGAAGTTGGACGACTTGAGGAGGGCTGGAGGAAATGGCTTCGTAGATGGCCCGGCCGCCGGTGACTTGTTCGAAGACACCGATGCCCAGTTCAGACATCAGGCCGACGAGTTCGGTGTGTTTTTTACCGAGCCAGGTGGCGCCTAATTCCAGCGGATCGTTGTCACTTTGGCGGGCGGTGTGGATGCGGCCACCGATGCGATCGCGGGCTTCGAGCAGGAGGAAGTCCTGCTTTTTCAGGTTCAGGAAGTAGGCTAAAGACAGACCGGTCAGTCCGGCGCCAATGACAATCATTTTAGTCTCCGTTATACCCATACTTTGGGCAACAACGCAATGGTCCTTTTAGGTTGATGCAGTAGGGGTAAAACCTTGCCACTTCAACCTACTCTGCACCCGCGGCCGCGCCCATACCTGGGGGCCACAAAGGCCGTTAAGAAAGGAAAACTGTTTGAGCGGCCCACCAGTTACGGTGCTTCCTACAAAATGAGACTAATCGAAAAATGAAGGTGTGAAATTCCTGGTGTTGCCGCGAGTTTTTTTCCTTTTAGGCCTTTGTTGTTTCCATTCAAGATCAGTCAGCAGAACAGGCAAAGACTTTTTGCTTCATTTATGGTCTCAAAAATGAAGGCCTCCGGCAAGCAAATCAGACAAGAAGTAACGCCCAACCACAACAAGTTTTCCTTTACTCAAATTCATAGACATACCACCACTTAGTCTTGTCCTGCCAACCACCAAAATTCAGTGTTTTCACCCATTCCGGCCGGTTAGAATAAACAAGCTTAGCCCCTTCTGGCGGGTTAACGGCATCTCGGGTATGGACGGAGTAGAGGCAGGGCTCAGCTCCTGGCGGACAGCCGTTGGTCGGCCGTTCTTCGATCAGGGTCGTTCCTGGTCGTTGGTAAAAATAAATCATCAGCAGGCCGTAGTCGTAGACAAGTTTCCCGTCGCTATAGATTGTTGGAGGATCGAGGTAATTCTCGTAAACAAACTTGGCGGGCAAGATCTCCGTCGCCGCAGGACGGACCATAACGGAGACCAACAACAAGGCGCTCATGACGACCGAAACACGAAGGCCCCACTTGGCCCATGACCGCTCGAAGAAGGTTTTCTGCAAGGCCTTGACGCCGGCGATGATGGCGATCGGCAGCAGGGGTAAAAGCGGGAACATAAACCGGATGTCCTTGCGGGAGAGCAGCGAGTGGATGAGGAAGAAGGCAACGAACAACCAGGTCAGCGGGTCACGGCGGTACTTCCAGGCAAACCAGCCGATGGCGGCGAGGTAGATCAGTCCGAGTGGCGGTATTCCACGCAGGACGATGAGCTTCAGGTAAGCCCATACTGGCAGGGAGCCATAAGTCGCCGCCACACCTTCAAAGACATTGATCCGGAGGTAATTCCAGGGAGCAAACACCCATTCTCCGTAGAGCCAAAAATCGAGCACTGTTCCGAGGCAGAGGGCAAGGATCCCGCCAAAGATGGTCAATACCAGCCGTCCCCAGCTTTCTCGGCCGATGAACAACAGCCAGGCTCCGAAGCCTACAACGGCCACGGCCATCTGGTAACGGAGCAGGAAGCTGAGGCCAAAGAGAAGGCCGGCGGCGAAGCAGGCCCAAGCGGGACCGGCTTTGCTGGGCGTAAAAATCCCGTCTTCCGATTTCAGATCAGGCGTTGGGTATAGCAAGAACCCGAAGACCACGAACATCCCCGACCAATTCTCTCCAGAAAACCGGACACCGTTGTACATCGTACACCAGTGAAATAGGATCAGAAGGCTGAACCACGTCAGCAGGTTATCAGGTAAGACAGAAGCGTACCGTCGGTAAATCTTCACCCCCAGTAAGAGAAACAGTCCTGCCGACACCAGTCGAAGGAAAAAAGTTAGCCAGTGCGGGCTTACCTCTCCGAAGACGGAGAAAGCTAGGTGGGCAACGTAGGCCAGCGCCGGCTGAAAGGCCGGCCGCATCTGCTCACCAAACTCCCAGGGCAATAGTTCTGCTTCGATGAAACCGAGCTTATAACCAGCAAATTCCATGATCTGAAAATGCTCATCGCCTTGATGAAAACCGACGGAATTCCAGCAGGTAATTAACAGGACGAGGGCGGCTAGGAGCAAATGGGTACGCTTCATGGCGCGAAGGTAATTAAGTAAGGAGGTATTAGTAGTTAGGCATTAGGCCAGCGCTATATAAATGCCTCTCTATTAATGCCTAATACCTTCATACTAAGGGACGCCCGCTGCCGCCGCTCATCCGCATCCGCTCCATTTTCGAAGCGGTCCTGCACGTTGGCGCCAAAGCGCCACCCCGTCCAGGCAAAGTATTCCTCCTGAACAAAAGATGGCCGGAAAGACGAGGATTGTCGGTCAGGGCCACGGCCGCTTTGTTAAAGTAGAGTTGGCCGAAGGTCAACACCGTTGTCAGAAAGAGAGCTCCGAGGACGTCAATGGCCGTCACGTAACGGAGCCGGGCGATGTACTTCCGCAAAAACAGCAGGCCAAGGGCCAGAACCGCCGAAGGTGCGGTTCATGAAAGTGTCCAGTAGGCTGTTCTGGGTATCTTCCTGAGCGATGGCGGCAGAGTAGAGGTGCTTCCGGCCCTGGCTCTCACGGCTCAGAAAGCCGAGCTCAAACATCACCTGCATCGTCTTCAAAACGGTGGTGTAAACCACCTCCCGTTCTTTGGACGACTCTACATAGATGTCTTTCACCGACAGCGGACCACGCTGCCACAGCATTTGCAACACGGCAAGTTCAGAACTTGCAGTAGGTTAGTTATTTGGGTCTCTTGACATATTTATTACGATTTTTATCGTAATAAATTCATTTAGGCACCAATCTCCAAATTTTCTTCGCAGTACTTCGTGCGCCTCGGACGGCTTAAGAAGTCTATAACGACAAGAACATTCAAGGGCTGCTCGTCGGACGAACTTTTCCCTAACTTCACCCACATGTTTATAAACAAAAACTTCAGCCTTAAAGGCTTCTGGCAGTTTTCCGGCGGCCACATCATTTGGATCACTTGCTGGGCTACTGCAGTTGCTTGTTGGTACAAGTTCACGCCATATGGTTTTTCCGTTTCCTGGTTACCTGTTTCGGTAATTGGTACTGCGGTTGCGTTTTATGTCGGCTTCAAAAACAACCAGGCGTACGACCGTTTGTGGGAGGCCCGGAAAATTTGGGGCGGCATTGTCAACATCAGCCGTGCTTGGGGCAGCACAGTCAAAGCCTACCTCTCTGATCAATTCACGGAAGGTGAAGTATCTAACGCAAGCCTAGACGAACACCGCCAGCGGTTAATCTTTCGGCATATTGGCTGGCTCTACGTCCTCAGGAACCAACTATTAATTCCTACCAGTTGGGAGCATTCTACCCAGGGAGTATTGGTGCAACGACATATTGAACGAATCAAGAAAAACTTTGGCACCGGGCTTATAGACGATGGAGAAATTGAAGGCATTCTGAGAAAGTACCTCCCCCCGGAGGAATTTGAACGCCTGATCAATTATAAGAATACCGCCACCCAGATTATTGACCAACAGTCTCAGGATTTGGTCATGCTCCGACGCCTATCCATTATCGAAGACTTCCGGCACATGGAGATGCAGAATTTGTTGAAAGAGTTTTATGAGTTACAGGGAAAAGCGGAACGGATTAAGAAGTTCCCCTTACCCCGGCAGTATGGCGGGATGAGTTCGGTCTTCGTTGGCATTTTCATCTTCCTTCTCCCCTTTGGCATGGTGAACGAGTTCATGAAGTTCAGCGAATATGGCATCTGGATATCCATTCCCTTCACCGTTCTTATCGGCTGGGTGTACATGATGATGGAACTGGTAGGCGATTACTCAGAAAATCCATTTGAAGGACTTGGCAACGACATCCCGATGCTTTCTCTTTGTCGGGTAATTGAGATTGACCTGCTGGAAATGCTTGGAGAGACGGACTTACCGCCGGCTATTGAGGCGAAGAATGGGGTATTGATGTAAACTTAAACTAAATCACCCAACGCCCCACCCAGCTCCGGAAACCGAAAGCTAAAGCCTTCCGACAGCAACCGCTCGGGCACAACATAGCGGCCATAAAGGGCCAACTCGGGGTCGCTCTTAAAAACGTTGTGCGCGCCAAATCGCACCATCATTTCAGGTGCTGGCAAACCGATGGGGATGCCTGCGGATTTCCGCAGCGCCTTCATAAATACCTTGTTGTTAACCGGGTTGGGTGCCGAGGCGATGTAGGCACCAGACATGGTCTCTTCCTCAATGCCTCGTTGCAGGATGGCATTCATGTCATACTCGTGGATCCAACTCATGCCTTGTCTGCCATTGCCGACGGTGCCGCCAAGGCCCAGCTTCGTGATCCGGAGGAGGGATTCTAAAGCTCCCCCATTTTTGCCCAGCACAAAACTGGTCCGGATGATGACGCCTCGAATTCCTTCGGGAATAACCTGGTTAAAGGTCTCCTCCCATTTTTTGCCGACGTAGGGCGCCAAGCCATAGCCGAAGGGCGAGGCCTCGGTACAAGTCACATCCGGAGAGTCGCCGTAGATGTGGGCCGTGCTCATTTGCACCCAGACTGGGGGTGGATTTTTAACTTGCCCCATGGCTGCGCCGACTGCCGTTGTGGATTCGATGCGGGAGCGGAGGATTTGGTCGATGTTGTCCGGAGATTTGATGCAGTCAACTGTTCTACCGGCTAGGTTGACAACGGCGGTTGCTCCGCCGAGGGTTTCCGCCCAGTCTCCAACCGTCCGTCCATCCCAGCGGGCAAAAGAATGCCCGTTCATCTCCTTCGGCTGGCTACGGCCGATCAGGGTGCAGGAATACCCTGCTTCCCGCAGTTGATTGGCTAGGCTCTTGCCGATAAAACCAGTTCCTCCGGTGATGACTACGTGCTTAGGCATAGGGCTTTTCTTTGGCTAACGGGCGGGGAAGGTATTGGTTGTGATCCCTTGCACCTGCGTCCGCGGTAAATCAGTCAAACAGTCTGAAAGTCCGGTAGTCAAATAGTCACGCCTACAACAGCGGCAGCCTACCTAACGCTGATCAAGGATTAAAATCAAAGGTCGAGTGGCCTCTTGCCCGAGGTTTGAATTTTCTCGGGCCAGAGGCCACTCGACCATTAACTTGTAGGCTTACTTCAATCCTGTCAGTATTGACTTGATTTGAGGGGCCTCACTATTCCTAAAAGTAGCAGTAGGCTTATCCGTACTTAATCAAATCAAGCAAATCGGTCGCAGATAAGCTCGCGCTCTGTTCTGTACCCGCCAGTAAACTGTCGGCCAAATCCCGCTTTTCGTGGTGGAGTTTCACGATCTTTTCTTCGATCGTATTCTCGCTCACGAAGCGCAGTACTGTAACCGGGCGCTCCTGACCAATCCGGTGAGCACGGTCGCTCGCCTGGTCTTCCACGGCAGGGTTCCACCATGGATCGAGGTGAATAACGTAGTCTGCCGCCGTCAGCGTCAGGCCCGTACCACCAGCCTTGAGGCTGATGAGGAATACGTCGCCTTCTCCCGCTTGGAAAGCCTGCACGGCCTCGTCCCGCTTCTTGCCCGGCGTGCTGCCGTCCAAGTACTGGTACTCGATGCCTTCGTCCTGTACCCACTTCTCCACCAACCTGAGGTGGCGAACAAACTGAGAGAAGATGAGGGCCTTGTGGCCGGATGCCCTGATCTCGCGAATGGTCTCCGCCAGCAACTCCAACTTGGAACTGCCAATGTCCACACTCGGGTCCACCATCTTCGGGTGGCAAGCCGCCTGCCGCAGTTTCATCAACTCGGCAAGGATCTGGAAACGCTTGCTCGGTCCTTCGCTGTCGTCGATTTGCTCCAGCGCGCGCTGTCGCAGTGCTTCGTAGAATGCACGTTCCGGCGGGGAGAGTTCGACCGTAAGGGTAACCTCCGTTTTCGGTGGCAATTCTTCCAGTACCTCTTCCTTCCGTCTCCGGAGGATAAAGGGTTGAATCAAGCGGCGCAGCTGCTGCCGGCGCTCATTATCATTCGTCTTCGTAATCGGAATGGTGTACTTCTCGTTGAAACGCTGGAAGGTGCCCAGCAGACCAGGGTTGAGAAACTGGAACAGGTTCCAGAGTTCGCCCAAGTGGTTTTCAATCGGTGTACCCGTTGTGGCAACGCGGAAGTCAGCCTGTAAGCTCATCGCTACCTGGCTACGCTTGGTACCCCGGTTTTTGATGGCCTGGGCTTCATCCAAGATGATCGTCCCAAACCGCTTCGCAGCGAGGGCCTCGCCCTCGAAGGGCAATAGACCGTAGCTCACTACCAACACATCATTGGGGCCAACGGCTCCAATAGCCTCCTTGCGGTCGCCCTGTCCCAATAAAATAGTGTTCAGGGTTGGTGCAAACTTATCCGCTTCACGGACCCAGTTACGGGTAACGGAGGCTGGTGCGATGACCAACGCCGGGCCTTTCTCGGCACGGGCTAGCAACATTCCCAGACCCTGGATGGTCTTACCCAGACCCATATCATCCGCCAAACAAGCACCAACACCCCAATCGGCCAACCGCATCAGCCAACGGAAACCGTCGAGCTGGTAAGGGCGAAATTCTGCCTTAAAGGAGGAGGGTACCCGGGAGATGTTCTGGCCAACGGACTGAATCCGTTGCAGACTTTCGCGCCAGGCGATGTCGGCTTCGAATTCGCCGAGTTGATCGGCAACGTCGTCCAAGATTCCTGCAGCCAGCGGGTGCAGCTGCAAACCATCTTTGCTTTTACTCATCAAGCCTTCCATCTCCCGCAGTTTCCGGCGGAGGTTTTCGGTCAGGGCGACATACTGCCCCTCGCTGAGTTTGATGAATTTACTCTGTTCGTTTTCGGCCACCTTTTCCATGAGTTCACGGAAGTTGATGACCTGGTTGTCGTCAACGGTTAACTCGCCTTCTACATCGAACCAACCAGCTTTTTCTTTAACACCAAGGCTTAGATCACCGAAGTCGACACTGCCGACAAGGCGAATCCGTTCGCCCCGTGGATGCTCCAGTACAATCTTGTCCAGCGCGCGCAGTGGCTGCATTTCAAGTAGGATACTCAGGCAATCTTCTACTTCGTCTATCTGCCATTCGTAGTCGCGGTGGACCAGCTTCTGGAGGGCCGGGCAAGCGAGAATGACCTTCTCGGCCAATTCAATTTCGCTCGACATATCTCTCTCCGCCAAACGACGCTGTCCGTCCGTTTCGGCAATGACTTTGTTACGGCCTTTACCTGGCTTGAAGTACTGGTCGTCGTCAGCCAACGGCTTAACGAAGAACTCGACCTTGAAGGTTTCTCCGATCGGGAGGAGGTGGACGTAAGTCCGTTGGTCTGCCTTGGCCTTGTCAACGTCGTCAATGACGCCGCTGAGGGTGCTCTGCACCTCAACGATCTTGCTGAGGTTGCGGCTCACCTGCTGCAAACGGTGCCGGGCCCGCTTGGGGATCTCCAGTCCGTTGCCAATCTGGCGGTGAACGTTGTCGTGGGCCTCAGTAACCTCAATCACCTGGTAACGGGTTGGGGTTTCTTTGACGACCTGCACGCCGGTGCCGCTGAACTCCTGCGCGAAGCGCAGGAACAAGCGGGTATCGCCTTCCTCAATCAACAGTTGCGGGTTCCGACGGATCAGCTCAACGCCAACGGCCGGGTTCTGCAACAGGTAAAGGTTGGGGTGTGCAACCAGCGCAACCAGGGCATCTTCGTAACGGATTTTATAGTGTCCGTTCGGGTGGTACTTACTGTAGTCTTCTTCAATCGCTTGGGCAACGGTAACGTCCTGTTGCGTCATGCCTATAACGTCGCCTTGCTTTACCCGCTTAAGGGCAACTTTTCGGCCTTTGGACCAGATGCTGTTCTTGCCAAGGGTTTGTTCCCGTGGCTCCAGCTCTTTGGCTTCGAAGTCGACAAACCAGACGAAACGGGAAGTTTTCTTGGCGCGCTTTTCGGCGCGCTGTTCCGGTGCTCCCATCGTTGCCAGCACCTCGAGCGCCCGTTCCCAGGGCTCGATCCGTGGCATAGCATCGGACAGGGAGAAAATATGAAGCTCTTCGCTAAGTGCTTCTGCCCTGGCGACGAAGGCCTTGCGAGCATCTTCTTCAGGGTGGCGGACGGAGAGCACCTTCGTGAGTTCCATTTCCATCCAACAGTAACCGTTTACCTGCGCCTTATCCCGAAGGACGTCGAGCGAGGCAATATATTCTTCGTCAACGGGCATTGTCGAACTGTCCGTCCACATCCGGTACAGGGCCTGGAAGGTCAGCGTGAAAGCGTTGATCTCCGTTTTCTTCAGCCCTTCATCGGCGATGTACTGTGCGTTTTCGTCGTTGCGCAGGTAGGCAAATAAGGAACGTAGAACGAGGTAAGTCCCGCCCATCCGCAGGTTGTGCGTCGGTTCAATATTGTCCAGGTACTTCCCGATGGTGCCGGCGCTTTTCACGCCCTGCTTGCGCAGCAAAGACAACAGGTAGAAATAGCCAGCTACGTGCGCTGGGTATTTATTCTCGAAGTCTCGTTTGTATCCTTTTCTGACGTCGTCGATCAATGCCGCGGCCCCTTCGTCGTTGTCCCGCAGGACGTGGTAGACGAGGTTCATGGCTGCTTTGCGCCATTCGTCGGTCTCTAGATCCGCCCACAGCTGAAGACGGCTCCATTTTCCTTGTAAGACAAATGCTTCACAGAGCAGTTCTCTCAGTGGCCCAGCCTCTGGTTCTCGGATGTGTTCGTACTGTTCCAAGAATTCAACCAGCGGGGTCAGTGGAGCCAGCTCATGGATGGCTTTGCGGAAGGCATTCCGGACGTTAATCTCTTGCCAGCGGGGCAGCAAGTTGTCAACCCAGCGGGAGTCAAACTCGGCAAAAAGCGGATCGATGAAAATACCGGTCCGGTTTTGGTCGGGATAAAACGTTTCCGCTTCCTTCTGCAGGCGATCGAAATTACCTTCGTTTTGCAGGTAAAAAGCAACCCTAATTTCACGCATCAGCGCAAAAGGGCTACTTGGTTGCCAGTACGTCTTATAGGGCAATTCACGGCGTACCTCATTGAGGAGGAACTGAAAATCGGGCCGGCGGTTGGCGTAGCGCATAATGGCTTCGCTGTGGGTCGGGCTAATGCGCCAGTGGCGGTCATCGTATTTAACGATGACTTCTTTTTCGTGCAGTTTATGCACGACTTGCTCAGTTCCTGCGTGGGTAAACCGCAGCTCACCAACCGGTGGCTGCAGCCCAATTTTGTTCAGCAGTCGGGACAGATCGAGGACAGAACGCTCTTCATAAACAATGCTCAGAGCAGTGGCTATGTCGCGTTCAGTCGTCGTCAGAGAGGTCCATATTTCTCGGAAGGCTCCGTTCATTCGGTAGGGGATTAACCCTTTCTAAATGCGTTGGAGCAACCATTAGTTGTGAAGGGTAAAGGCTTTTTCTCCACCGTTTTTTAACAGGGCGCGGCCGCAGGTGCAGAGTAGGTTGAAGGGCAAGGGGTTAGAGCAGTTGTTGTTGGGTTGGTAATTTCTGGGGTCACTTAGCTAGAGGACCAACCAGAACATCGCGCGGTGAAGTCGTGGTCGGTAAAAAAAATGCCTTGAAGGTTGCTTTTCTTCCATTTTCACACACCTGTGTATAGACAAATTGCAGGGGACGTACGAGAAGTTGAGGCGCCTGAGATGTCATCCCTCTCCCGGGGGTGAAGTTTACCCACAAGTCAACGGGGAATAATTTACTATGCTAAAAGAAGTATTACGGCCCCTCGGCGCACACTTCGGCGCACACTTCGACTACACTTCGACTACGTTTCACTC
>JBLIGS010000064.1:0-12600 GCA_047637095.1 Neolewinella sp.
AAAATCATTTCCGTAGCTAAGGCTATGCAAAGGATTTGTAAGTTTGGTGAGAACAAAAGCGTCAGATCAAAAACCAGTAAGTTATTTATACGGCGTCCCTAAGGTGCTAGGGTACTAAGGCAAGGATTTCCTTAGTGGTGAAGACTTCCGCCTTGCCAATAGCGCTTACTGTAGCAATCCTAACCACCCTAACCACCCTCATCTCCCCATCATCCTAATCTATTGGCCACTTATGCCAGTACCAACAACCATGCCCTCCCCCATTCGTTAGGATGATTAATTCCTTACTTTTAAAGACTCCCCTTGCGCTACCTCTTCTGCTTACTATTGTTTTCCTGCCTACTCGCCTGTACCCCACCCGATCACAGCAGCATCCCCGATGCCGAGATCCATCAGGATACGCTGACAATTGACGGCTTGTGGGAAGCAGGCCGCGCGCAAGCCTGGTTCGACAACCATTCTCGTCCGCTGGGTGCCAACTACAACAACCGCGACGCCATCAACCAACTTGAGATGTGGCAGACGGAGGCCTTCGCCCCCGACCAGATCGACGAAGAGTTGGGCTGGGCAGCAGGCATTGGGATGAATTCCATGCGGGTTTACCTTCATAACCTGGTTTGGGAGCAGGATTCCTCCGGCTATAAAGAACGGCTGGAGCAGTACCTAGACATCGCTGACAAGCATGGCATTTCTACCACCTTCGTGTTGTTTGATGCCGTTTGGGATCCGGTGGCCAACCTCGGGCCGCAACCCGAGCCCAAGGCTCGGGTCCACAACAGTGGCTGGGTGCAAAGCCCCCCAGTCCGCCAACTCATGAACGGCGACCGGTATTACCGCAAGGGCAAAAGATATGTCCAAGGTATCCTCCGGCATTTCAAAGATGACCAACGGATTTACATGTGGGACCTGTACAATGAACCCGACAATGACAACTTTGGCAAGTTCCCCAATGAGCCAAAAAACAAGGCAGAATTCATCTATCCATTACTGGTCAACACCTTCCGCTGGGCGAGGGAGATTAACCCTAGTCAACCGTTAACCGTTGGTGTTTGGTGGGGACCGCTTTTCAACGAGATTGACAAAGAGGAGCCGTTGACAAAATTCAACGCTTTCCAGTTGGCCAACTCCGACATCATCAGTTACCACAGCTACCGGGACAAGGACCACCATGCCAAAACGATAAAACGGCTAAGCTCCTTCGGCCGTCCACTCGTATGTACCGAATACATCGCCAGAACCCACGGTAGCACCTTTGAGGACATTCTTCCTTTGCTCTCCGAAAACAATGTTGGCGCCTACAACTGGGGCCTCGTTGCGGGTAAAACCAATACCATCTATCCCTGGGCTAGTTGGGACTCTACCTTTACGGCGGAGCCGCACTTGTGGCACCATGATGTGTTTTATCCGGACGGGAGGGCTTATTCGGAAGCGGAGGTGGAGTTGATTAGGATCTCTGGAAAGGGTTTGAAGGAGTAGGGTCGCTGAGGTTGCTGATTCGGAAGAACGCAGATGTTGCTGATTCAACTGATTAACACCGATGTGCTCACTGTGTGAATCTGCCAAATGAAAGTACTTTTGATCCGATGCACGCGCTTCGATTCCAGCCTAATACAATCGAAATTTAGCAAACCGGAGCATTATCCGTTTTAAGCTATCTGGCTGTTCAGAAAAGTTGATTTCAAAGGACATTCGTTTTTATCCCAAAACCTGCAACTTCGCAAACTTCAGCATAATACGTTTCTCCGGGTTAGCCAGCGCGCTAAAGTGGATGGTTGCGATACGGTTGTCCGCTCCACCATCAATTTTGCTAACGCGGCCTTCGCCGAACTTCTGGTGTAATATCAGGCTTCCCTGTTCGATTTCGTCGATGGGGCTGGGTTTGAAATTACTGAGGTCAATTGCTGGGCCGGCAGAGCGTCTAGTTCCCCTTTGGGGAAGCGGCATTTTCACACCACTTAACTGTTCTCGTTGGCGTTGGACGGGGTTGTATTCCCGCTCCTGAGATCGCTGGCGGGTATGCGTAGTCGTTTCGATGGATTCCGAAGGGACTTCGGCAAGGAAGCGGCTAGGTTCGTTCATGGTCATCTTACCGAAGCGGTAGCGGACCTTGGCGTAGCTAAGGGTTAGGAACTGCTCGGCGCGGGTGATGGCGACGTAGAAGAGTCTCCGTTCTTCGTCCATTCCGTCCCGAGAGTCCTTGCTCATGAAGCTGGGGAAGAGGTTCTCTTCCAGGCCGACGACGAAGACGGATTTGTACTCCAGGCCCTTGGCGGCGTGGACGGACATGAGGGTGATGACGTCTGGATCGACTTCTTCGTTGGCGTCGAAGTCGGTCAGTAGGGCAATGTTTTGCAGGTAGGTTGCCAGGCTTTTGTCTGGCAGGGTTTCGGTATCGATGACGGTGTCTTCGTCGACGAAGGATTTGATACCATCGAGGAGGGCCTGGAAGTTTTCCAGGCGGCCCATCCCTTCGATGGAGGTATCACTGCGAAAGAGGTCCACCAGGCCGGAGCGGCGGGCAATGGTCTCCGCCAGTTCGTAAGCATCGGCCGTTTCCAGCTTTTTGCGGGCTTCTTCAATGGTGGCGATGAATCCGTCGGCGGAATGCTTTGTTCGTTTTGGCAGGGCGACGTGTTTGAGGGCCTCAAACATGGTAATTCCTTGCTGGTTAGCTAGGGTTGCTACCTTGGCGACACTCGTTCCACCAATTCCCCGTTTGGGGAAGTTGACCGTCCGGCGGAAGGCCTCTTCATCGTTGGGGTTGACCACCAAACGGAGGTAACCAATCAGGTCTTTGACTTCTTTGCGCTGGTAAAAACTCAGGCCGCCATACACCCGGTAAGCCAGGTTGAAGCGGCGAAGGAATTCTTCGAAGATGCGGGACTGGGCGTTGGTCCTGTAGAGAATCGCAATCTCCTTATTCCGGAGGTGGTACCGGCTTTTCTGTTCAACGATGGTGTCACAGACGCGGCGACCTTCGCCGTTGTCGTCCGTTTCGTTGATGATCTTAATCTTATGGCCTTCTCCCTTATCACTCCAAATGCTCTTCTGGATCTGGCGCCGGTTGTGCGAGATAACGGCGTTGGCCGCAGCGACGATGTTCTCGGTACTGCGGTAATTCTGCTCCAGCTTGAAGGTTTGGATGCCGTGGTCGGCGAAGTCCTTTTCGTAATCCAGGATGTTCTGGATGGTCGCTCCACGGAAGGCGTATATAGACTGGGCATCATCTCCAACAACACAGATATTCCGCGGGCTATTGGGGTATTGCACCAACCGTTTCACGATGGCATACTGCAGCGTGTTGGTATCTTGAAACTCATCTACGAGGACATACTTGAACTTCCTGCGGTACTTTTTGACTACTTCCGGATGGTTCTGGAACAGCTCGTAAAGACGGAAGAGGAGGTCGTCGAAGTCCATGGCACCCGCCTTTTTACAGCGGGAGACGTAGGCGGTATAGATTTTGCTAACGAGCGGCATTTTTGCCGCTTTGTCCTGGGTTATCAAGTCCTGGTTTAAGGCGTAAAGTTTTGGGGTGATCAGGCTGGACTTGGCCGAGCTGATCCGGTTTTTTATGGAATTGGCCTGGTAGACTTTTTTATCGAGGTTCATCTCCCGGATGATCTGATTAATCAGGCTTTTGGTATCATCGGTATCGTAGATAGTGAAGTTGGTGGGGTAGCCGATGTGTGGCGCTTCGACCCGGAGGATGCGGGCAAAAAGGCTGTGAAAGGTACCGGCCCAGATATTGCCGGCGCTTTTGCCGACAACCTTTTCAATCCGTTCTTTCATCTCGCGAGCGGCCTTGTTGGTAAAGGTGAGGGCGAGGATTTCCCAGGGCGCTGCGCCCTGTTCGATGATGTGGGCAATCCGGTAGGTCAGCACCCGGGTTTTGCCGGATCCGGGACCTGCAACGACCAAGACTGGCCCCTTGATGGCCATTGCCGCCTGGCGCTGGATATCATTAAGCTGGTCGAGAAAATGAGGGGGCCTTGGGGCAGCGATGTCGGACATGGGATGCTTTGTGAAGGGCGAATATACGACACCAAAGGAAGGCTCGCCAAAGGATATCAAAACATTTTGTTGGACAATCCCTGCTTTTTTATCTAAATCCTTGCACCTGCGGCCGCGGCAAAATTAAGACAAGAGGCGAGAGGCATTAGGCCAGAGGCAGAAAGGGCCGCAGACCTGGTTGCTGAACGGAGTCGAAGTACAGGTGCAGAAGAGGTTTATTTAGCAAAGGCTTACCGACGAACGAGCAGCTTCTTCGTTGCAACCCCACCGGCTGACTGAACGGCAACAGTAATCCGCCACAATAACCTTACGCACCACCGCATTCTCCTTCCCAGAAAGCCGCAGACAATATATCCCCGATGGCAGTTCATCAATGGGCAACAGTAAACCACCTACACACTAGTCGGTAAATCCTCATCCTCTGTCTTGGGTAGCCAATGCCCGTTCAGCCGCAGCGTCCGTTCAATCACGTCCCGGACGGCCCCTTCCCCACCCTTCGCATGGCTAACATACTTGGCAACAGAGAGAATTTCCGAACAGGCATCATACGGACAAGCTGGTAAACCGACGAACCGCATCACCTCATAATCCGGCACATCATCGCCCATATAAAGGACATTTTCGTAAGTAATGTCGTCTTCGTAGAGGTACATGAATTCCCGGTAGGCTTTGATTTTGTCGCTGATGCCGTAGTAGATGTCCACGACACCGAGATTCTTAAGTCGGGTAACAACGCCCTCGCTTTTACCTCCAGTAATGATGGCTACCCTGTAGCCCATATCGATTGCTCGCTTAATGGCGTAACCATCCCGGACATTCATCTGCCTAAGCAGCTTACCATTTTCCAACACCAATAATTGGGAGTTGGTCAGCACCCCATCAACGTCGAAGATGAAGGTATTGATACTGGCGAAGTTCTCGAGTTCGTTCATGGGAAGGTTCATTTTAAAAAAAGAAAAGCATTTAACGGTTAGAATTGAGGCGGGTTTGCCCTAATCGCTAATCGCTAAATGCTTTTACTACGGAATAGATGGAATGCCGAAATGAAAGGCCTACGGCCTATCGTCTAATCCTGCTGATTTTCTCTCCATTCGTAGACCCATTTTGCTTGAATCTGCTCAAGGTGTTCTTCGGTAGAGCCATCTTTGGTACCGGTAAAGCTGGGAATCTCCAGAATCCATACCAACAGTTCGGTAAAACGGATTCGGTAGATTTTACCCTGGTTGAATTCGTCGCCGAAGCGTTCGTAAAGGGCTATGGCAATATCTTCGTGATCGGCCCAGCCGAAGGGGAATTCGTCAAAATCTTTGAAACTCAAGGGGAGGAAATTTTAGTCTGTTAGTTCGTTTGATGATGGTCTGTCTGACAAAGCACTAGTGCTCGTGGCCGATGATCTGCTTCTGGTTTGGGATCTCCACTTCGATTACTGCATTGGCGTCGGTGATGACGGCTTGGCAGCCCAGTCGGCTTTCAATCCTTGGATTGATGGCCCGGTCAATGAAGTCTTCTTCTTGATCGCTGATTTCTTCCAGTGCACCCTCACCAACATTCACGTAGATGTGGCAGGTGCTACAAGCACAAACTTCACCACAATTGTGGTTGAGATGAATATCATTGTCTTCGGTAACTTCGAGGATACTAATGTCAATGGGGACATTCTCGACCGTTTTCGGTGCGATGCTCTTATCTTCGAAGGTAAACTTTACGGTAGCCATTGGCGGGAATAAATTTGCTTTGAATGCTAATGCTTGGGGAGGGCGGATAGTTGACTAGACAGAGCGCCTTCTATACGATAGGGCGCGGACGCAGGTGCAATGAATGGGCTATAAGCCTAGCATTACGGCCGTCTATGGCATGAAGTTTCAACTGCCCCCTTTCAGACTCAACCAAGTGAATTCCAGAGGCGTAGCTAATAAATACGGAGTTCGATATTACGTAAAACAGGGTCAATTCGTTGGTGCAAAGTAGTGCAAAACCAACATCATATTTCTTGTAATCAAATCGGATCATCCTAGAAATAAGAAAACCGTTACCGACAATGTCGATAACGGTTTCTCACGTGTAGCGGGGACAGGACTCGAACCTGTGACCTTCGGGTTATGAGCCCGACGAGCTACCAACTGCTCCACCCCGCGCTGTTATTTTTTTGTGCTGAATAATCAGCGCCCTTCGTTAAGGGAGTGCAAAGATAGTTATAATTTTTAACCCACAAAGCAATTATCTAAGTTTTGATAAAATTATTTCAACGGTCGTTCTTGCCCTAGCATTTGGCAATTAGCCCTTAGGGCACGTAAACAGTAACGATTTGGGACTGCTGACGCCGAAAAGGCCATGCTTCGTTGTAACTGAGGTTTTGAAAAAAAATGCTTTTTCTTTAGAAGTAAGTACTAAACGCTAGAAAACTAGTCATCGACCTGACCTTAGAACGCCGGTAGTCTGCGTGTTGGCAAGACAGCAAAGCCGGAGCTAAGTGAGGACTTTACTAAGGCAGCAACCGCGTAGAATACCAAGTTGAAGGTAGGGAGTATGAGTGACGCTCGCCACTAGTCTTCTGCTTCCGGAGCTAGTTGCACCTTAAGTCCATCTAGCTCATCGGTAATTCTCAGCTGACAGCCAAGACGAGAGTTGTCTTCCACAAAAAAGGCCTGGTCTAACATATCCTCTTCGGCATCGCCTAATTCTGGGAGCTCGGTATCGGACAATATGTAACAATGGCAGGTACTGCAAAGCGCCATTCCGCCACAAGTTCCCTGAACAGGAAGCTCGTAAGCCTTACACACCTCCATGAGGTTCATATTCATATCAGTCGGAGCTTCCAGTTCGTGGGCTTCCCCCACCCTGTCAACTACGGTAATGATTACGTTTCCATCCTCAGTCATGGTCTTCAATTTTGATTGTGGCGCGAAGGTAGGACTTATTGGATTGTGGGCTAAAGCCCGTTGCAGTTGTTGCAGTTGTTGCAAACATCGGAGACGGCGCAGGCTCCGCAGGCGAAGTGTGGCAGCTCACTTCGCGCGTTTATTTTCCATTAAGGGACGCAGTAAGGAATAAGACGCTTAGCGGGTGGCGCAGTCCCTCGATGCGGGTTGGACAAGCTACGCTTTCTACTCACGCAAGAAAACCCGCTTCTCCCCAGTCCTTTGATTCCTGATAACCAATTGGTAGGTATTGGAATAGACAATGTTGTACCGCACCCGCTGGGTGCGTCCTCTACGGTAGCTCCTTGGTGTAGTTGCTGGCCGGGCGGCTTGGTTGACGTTCAAGACCAAGTCTCCTCGGCGATAGTCTGCGTCCCAGCGGCCGGCGAAGCGCCGCTCTGGGCTGTAGCGCGAACGGCCGGGGCGGGTCTCTTCGAAGTAACCATCGGTAGCCAGGGTTAGGACGGTTCGTTTGGGCTGCCGCTCTATCGGCAGCAGTTTACCGTTGCGGCCAATGCTGGTTTCCAACCAAACGCCGTCGAGCAAGGGTGCACGGCCACGCTGGGCTGTGGCTGATAAAGAGAATAGGATGATCAATAGGGCTGAAAGGGAATAACGCATGTCATTTGGTTTTACCTAAAGGACACACGTTTCACAGGGTTAGTCAAAGCCTCCATCCCGGTTTAGGATTCGTTTAACTTGAAAACGTCCCAATTAAGAAGCTTTAACAGTCGTTTCTTACCGCTTTTAACAGGGTCAGACCAGAAGGTGCTCGTCAAAGAGGATCTCTTTCAGCTCCTTATCCATCCGTCGGACCTGGCTAAGGTCAAGGTTCTCCGAAGGGTGGTAGGGCTCTTGGAGGATGTATTGGATTGGGCTGTCTCCCGGTCGGGCTATCCGGACTACTTCAATCACCCCTTCTTTCCGAAAATACGTCATTTCACGGGCGATGATACTGTACGGCAGTTCTGTTGCCATGTCATTCCTAAATTAATGAACCAAGTATAGTTCTTTCTGCCTGCCATCAATGTACTGAAACTTCTCGCCGTCCCAGAATCCATCCTCTTCCATCATCATCCGGATGTCTTTGTTCCACTCATCAATATAAACCTTGGTGTTAAGTTCAATGCTGTAAGCAGTGTTTGGGTACAGGGGGTAGTCTCCGCGAACGGGTACGCCGCCTTGCTGGTCCCAAAGGCCGACCGTAGGTCCGGCCCCGTGTCCGTGGTAGCCGATGGGGTGGGTGTAGATGGTTGGGCGGAGGCCTTGCTTCTTGCCTTCGGCAAGCGCCATTGACAGGAGTTGGTTACCGGTCCGGCCGTTCTGGTACTGGTCCGTCAAAACATCCATGGTTTGCATTCCTTGGCCGAATGCTTCGACGAGGTAGGCTGGCGGTTCGTCTTCTCCGGCTTTGAGGACATAGGCATTGTGCTGTGTGTCGGTATTGAGGCCGCAGTAGGTGATGCCGAAATCACAGTGGAGCAGGTCCCCTGGTTGGATGACGGTTTTTCCCGGTCTGCCGCTGAAGGCATAGAGTTCTTGCTGTTCGGCGCGCTGGACGTCGACAGTTGGGTGAAACCAGATGCCCATACCAAGTTTGTTGGTGCGTTCGCGCATGAACCAGACGACTTCGTCGGTGGTGGTTACGCCGGGGGTGATCACGGCGTCGCTGAAGGCTTCGGCGATAATGGCGTGAGCGACGGCCATTACGCGTTTGTAGACGACCATTTCCGAAGGGATCCGGGTTTCCAGCCAGCCGATGGCGAGGGGTTCACCGCTGACGATGCGGTTGCGGTACTTCTCAGGTAGAACCTCTTGCAGTTTGTCATAGTGATAGGCGCTCAACCCGTCGGCCAAGCCAAAGTGTTCGCTGCGGTTGACGGCTATTTTTTGCGAATTCCAGCCATCAAGGATTTCTACCATCTGGGCCCATTGGTCGGGTTGTTGCTCGGGGAACCAGGCTTGCTTGAAGACGTCACCGACGCCATAGCGGGCGCAGGCTAGGGTTTCTAACGGCTTCCCCTCACCGGGATCGTGGACCATAAGAATGGTGGTCCGGCGAGCGCCCATCCACTTGCTTGGCAGCATGGTATTAAGAACGGGATCTTCGTTGTATTCACGGCTGATGAGTACCCAGGTGTCGATGTCGGCACGGCGCATCAGGTTGGGCAGGACGGTTTTTGCACGCTCGGCGAGCCAAGCGTCGTGGAGCTCTCCTTGTCGTTCGAGGGAAAGGATGGCGGGGTAGCCTTCTTGAGCAGCCAGCGGTAGGGAAAGCAGGCATAAAAGGAATACTAATGTTCTCATATGGGCAAGATAATGTGGCGCGGCCGCAGGTGGTCACTGAGCG
The DNA here is from genome assembly GCA_047637095.1 of Neolewinella sp. Classification (GTDB taxonomy): domain Bacteria; phylum Bacteroidota; class Bacteroidia; order Chitinophagales; family Saprospiraceae; genus Neolewinella. The sequence goes on from JBLIGS010000064.1 coordinate 9,283, forward strand.
AAGCCGAACGTGTGCAAGGGAAGTTGATTTAAGAGCGAGGAAAGTTACGAGGGAGCCAAGGCTAATCATTGAGAGGGAGCTACTCAAGGCTATGTAAGGCCTTTTCACCTACTGGCGGCATTATGAAATTCCGAAAAACCGATAAATCAGACACAAATCACCGCCTACGCACACTATAAGTAAAATACAATACATAATACTCTATCCTACTGCATCTTAACCAATTGTCTGATTGTCCGATAAATCAGACAGATGAGTAACCCTGTCGCTTCCAGTCCACCACCCTGCCCTCCAACTCACCCCGCACACGTTCGGCTTCGCTCAGTGACCACCTGCGGCCGCGACCTACTACTTAGACGATAGACATTAGGCGGCAGAATCTAGAAGATAAACACCACCTACTTAGTCCTCTTCTCCCGCAGCACCACCTGTCGCCGCTCTGCCTTACTCACCTTCAGGAAAAACTCCCGGTAGCCTTCGTACTCACTCGCCGGCAATTGCACAGGAAACAGTTTATAGGTCCGAATCCAAGTAATCTTCCCTGGCGCCACAATCACTTCCGCCCGGTATTCTCCGGCTGCGTGCTCGTAAACCGTTTTCTCTTCTCCAAGGCTTTCCACCTCCAGGTTCTCCGGCAAGGTCAAGTTCACCGTATCAACGTAGAACCTCGCCGCCGTTCGCAGGATGGGAAATTGCCGGCCTTCAATTTTGTCCGGAACATCGTCGTGGCGGTACAACTTATTGATCGGCACAAACATCCGTTTCCCCAGTTTTCGTACATAACGCGGCAAGGTCGTTTCGTAAGCCAGGTCCACATGCGGAGCACCAGGGTCAACCTCCAAGACATAGCCCGTCCCGCTTACATCCGGTAAACTACCCCAGCGGTTAAGAACCTCAAGTTGCTTGGTATGGTCGACTATCTGTGACGCTAGCATTCGGTAACTTTCTTGTGATGCACCGACATAGCTCGTCCGTAGTTTAAACGCCGCACTACCGTCCGGATGCACCTCCAAGTCGAGGCCACGAACGTAGCCATTATCAGCCGGCTTCGCCGCCGGGATCCGCACCAGCTTCCCGCCTTCGGGCGTAAGCCAGACCACGTTACGGTCCTGCTTCCCGTCCCCGAGATAGCCCGTTGGCGCCAGGTTACTAGTGCACTCCAGGTACATATCTTCGCCCGGAACGTAGAGGATCATATGGTTGAAGGCCGAAGCTGTGAAATTCTCCTCCGCCGGTTGTGATTGCCGATCTCCCCAGTAGACCAACACCGGGTAAGCCGTAATATCCACCTCCGCCAACATGGCTCCCATGTAATTACTCAGGGCCTTACAATCGCCATACTTATTCTCTTCAACGTAGGTAGCGCTGAAGGGCTGCCAGCCGCCAACCCCCAGCTGAACACCGACGTAGCGGGTACGCTCCTGCATCAATTTATAAAGGACATCAATTTTCTCCAGGTCGGTTGTCAAACCAGCCGTCACTTCATTAACCTTACGCGCTAACCCAGCGGGCAATTCACGGATCCCATCATGAAGCTGAAGCATCTTAGCACCAAATTCCTCCCAATTACGGTTGGTTAACTCGTACTCGCCAATGGAAAAGTCCCGAAGGACCGTCCGTAAAAACGGTAGTGTCTGGGTAGATGGCGGTGCTTCCGGTTCACTGCTCTTAGCCTTCAAATTCTCCACCTCCCATTCATAGACCGTATATCCCTGATCCGTTGATTTTACCGGATCATCAATATCGTGGGCCTTGTAAAGTAGCTCATTGTCTTGAGGTACATAAGCGACTAAGCTGGCATGCTGGGTCGCTTGATCATAAACCTGTGGCTGCATACTCGGCGAACTTACCGCACCGAAGTCTTCCATCTTTACTTCATACTCAAACTCAATAGTGTATGGATAGGAAGTGTGTGTTAGGGTGGTCGTTTTCACCCGATCGTCGGTATAAAACTGCCCACCGCTAAGCGCACGGACATCTTCAATTTCGGACTTCTTCGCCTCCCTGATCTTGTTGCCAAACACATCGTATAACGTAGCCTTGAAATTCGTAATCTTAGTTTCGTTATCGTAGTGTACCACCAGCTGGTTCTCTCGGTTATGCTTCCCGTTTAGCAGCGTCACTACCCGCCGAACGGACAACGTCGCCTCCCGCCGGGATCTTACCCGGTAGACCTGCTTGTATTCCCTGACAACGGAATTGGCATTTTTACTTAATCCCTCCGGAATCGTTAGTACCGACATCTGGAGGTTTTGGGCGATACAGATTTGGCTAAACAGAAAAACTATGGTTAATATGGAGAAGCGCATTATTGGGTTTTCTTTAAAATTATAATAGACTCCTGTAATTCGATTACCCTCTGAAACATGTCTTGAAGAACAATGTATTCTCGAGGCTGAAAGACAGTACGGTTAATGCTTACACTAAAATTGAGGGAGATCATTTGATTTCCCTTGTCTTCAGTAGCAATGGTACAAGATATCGTTCCGTCTTCAGAGGTGAGCTTCATTGACGGAGGTAATTCTTCGACAACATAGCCTTCTGGAATTGAGATTGAAGTAATATATCGTTCCACTCGCGGGTAGGCAAAGTCTATAGGATATACCCTTTTCTCAACATCTACAAGCTCCTGCTCCAACGCAGGACATAGAATAGGCTTAACGTATAAGTAGTCATCAATCGGCTGCCCCATTGGTACCTTGAGTTCCAGGTTTAGCGTCAATTTATCGCTAAGCTTATCATCACCAGGGGTCTCGTAACCGATGATTTCTGTTTCGGGGAAGCTCTTTACGATCATATCGGCCAATGGCAACTCTCGTATTGACTCCAGGTTATTGATCTTCTTTCTTCCTTCAAAAGCGTAGTAGCTATTCAGGCGGCTTCGAATTTGAACGTACCCCATTCCGCTTTCATCTAGTACCACATCAGCCATAACTGTCTGTACAGCTCTGGGCGCTTTCACGTCTACCCAATGCGGATTTTTAGGGTCCGCTATGAATACCCGGTGGTTCAAGGCGCTGACACGAGGCAATCCAATTGGCCGGCTTACTTCATTGGGGTCAAGAAAGGTTTCTTCCCCACCGAGGGTGGCAACTACCATCAAATGCCCAAATTGTCTCAGCAGTGGATACTGCTCAACTGGCATACCCTTATTCCGAAGGGGAACAAGAACTGGCTGTGCATCTATACCAGCCTCTCGTAATAAGGCAAGTAACACCATGCTTATTTCACCACTACTTCCCCTGCCGCTGGCGTAAACCCTATTCGGTGTATCCTCCGAAGACCAGGTATATCTTCCATTCCAGCTTATTCCGTTGG
>JBLIGS010000065.1:0-12532 GCA_047637095.1 Neolewinella sp.
CTCCAATTGAGCGAGTATAAATCTAGAAACGAATTCGAACGGCTGGAATACGTCCGCATCCTCAGCGACCTGCGCGACGGTGTTGCCTTCCCGATGGACGCCCTGCGTGGCGACCATCTACTAACTATATATACACCAGACGACCTCCACGATTACCTGGAGGCCGCGGTCTCTGAAGGCGGGGCGAATCAATCCGGAGTGATCACCTTTACCGGCCACCAATCTGAATTGCGCGTCATCGTCGAAGGCTTCATCGATGGTAAAGAGTTCAGTTGTATTGTGGTCCGGACGGACGACGGCGAAGTGGTGGCCTTACCACCAACCGAAATCGTCAAACCCGCCAGCGAGCTGTTTGACTACCGCAGCAAATACATGCCCGGCCGCAGCCGGAAGGTTACCCCGATTGAGCTTCCGACGGAGCGCATCATGGCCATCCGCTCCGAATGTGAGCGGTTGTACCAGGAACTTGGTTTCCAGGTCTACGCCCGCATCGACGGCTTTCATACCGCCAGCGGAGAGATCTTCCTCAACGACCCGAACACGACCTCGGGCATGATGCCCAGTAGTTTCTTCTTCCACCAGGCGGCAGAGATTGGGCTTAACCCAAGTCAGTTCCTGACTTTCATCGTCCGAGCCTCTTTGCGGGAACGCGGGATGGAGGCCGAAGGACAAGAAGCGATGGAGATCGCCAACGAACTCGGCGAGCTCCTCGACGTGGCCATCGACGCCCAACGGGCGACGGCCACCAACAAAGAACGCATTGCAGTCATCCTCGGCGGCACCAGCTTCGAACGACACATCAGTGTGGAGTCCGGGCGGAACATCTACGAGAAGTTGGCCTCTAGTGAGGGACATCGGCCAGTGCCGGTCTTCTTAACGTCTGCCGCCTCCGGAGAGGGGCCGGGGGAGAGGAGCACTAGCGACTACCAACTCTACCAGCTACCGATTAACCTGCTCTTAAAGGACAACGCCGACGACATCCGCGACAAACTCGTCAAGACGGAGGAACACCCCGTCATCCGAGACATCCGCGCGGCCTGCATCGGGATCACCCGGCGTTATGCCGACCCCGATGTCGTTTTCGAACCACGCCAACTTGCTTGGAAAGAATTGCCTTCCGTGGCTGACGGCGTATTCATCGCTCTCCACGGCCGACCGGGAGAAGACGGCCAGGTTCAGGCAAAACTTGAACCCCTGGGCCTTTACTACAACGGCTCAGGTATTGCCAGCTCCCAGATTACGATCGACAAGCACGCGACGTTGGAAACTCTTGGCCAGGCTGGAATGGTCGTTACCAACCAATGGTTGGCCACCAGAGAAGAATTCTTTGCCGACGAAACGGCGTTCTACAACGCCGTCGAAACCCGCTTCGGTTACCCCTTAATTGCTAAGCCCGTTGACGACGGCTGCAGCTCTGCGGTAAAACTGATCAAGCAACGGGACGAGCTTCATGCCTACTGTCACTTGACCTTCCAGCCATCAACGTTGGATGAAGCCCAGGCGCGTCGGGAGATGAAACTCTCGGCTAAAGACGAATGGCCGATTGGCAAAGGAACCATCCTTTTCGAAGGTGCTATTCAACGGGGCGAAGCCGTCAAATTCTTTGAAATTACCGGCGGTATGTTGACGCACTACGGTGTGGACGGCAACATCCGGTACGAGCTATTTGAGCCGAGTGAAACGCTTGCTGGCGGAGAAATCCTCTCCCTCGAAGAGAAATTCTTGGCGGGCGAGGGGCAGAACCTTACGCCGGCCCGGATGGCGACGGAAGATTATTCTTACGACTACGTTGCCGGTCAGGTGAAGGCGGACCTGGAGCGCGCTGCGCGCGCCGTTGGTGTCGAAGGCTACTGCCGTGTCGATGCTTTCGTCCGCGTATTTGCCGACGGACGGGTAGAAACCGTCCCGATTGAAATCAACAGCTTACCCGGTATGACGCCGGCGACGGCCATCTTCCACCAGGCGGCATTGGCTGGCTACCAGCCAGCGGAATTCATTGCCCGGATTTTGGAATACGGTAAAGCCCGGATTGAGCGTTTTGTTCCCGTGGCGGCGGCTACACCCTCCCCCAAAACCAACCCTGCTCCTGCGGAAACCTACTTTGCACCCATCGGCTCCGCTCAGGGAGCACCTGCGGCAGCGGCCATTCTTGCGCCCGCCAAAGCGGCCACCGCATCGCCTGCTGAACTAGCAGAAACCAACGCATTTATGGAAAACACAGACCTCCCAACAGAAGAACCAAATACCTACGAAGAGACGGCCGTTTACAACGAGCCTGCATCCGAAAAGGATGGCTTTAAAGCCAAGGCCATCGGCCTACTGTCCAGCGGCTGGCGACTGTTGAAATCCGGTTATTTCTGGAAAAACTTTGCTGCTGCAATATTCTTCTTTGTGCTTTGTTTCTTCCTGCTACGTATGGGGCTGTACCTCTACACCGCGCACGGCAACAGCACTGATTTACCCGATTTTGTCGGCATGCAAAAGGTAGAAGCCGAAAATGCTGCGGATGATCTGGGCCTCAAACTCAAGTTTGAAAAAGGACCTTTTGACCCCAATCGCCCACCCGGACAAGTGGTGTTGCAGCACCCCAAAGCAGGCGCTGGCGTCAAGAAAAACCGTTCCATCTACCTAACCATTCTTACCGATGAGGCACCCTTAATTCAGCTCCCGACATTGGTGGGCAACTACGACTATACCCAGTACAGCACTAGGATTGAACGAATGGGAGACATCCGCTCCAAGATCAGAGAACAGGTTTATGATCCCAAACAGGAGGAGAACACCATTCTTCACATCTTCTTTGGGGAAACCAAGGTTACCGATGCCATGCTGCGCAGCGGCTACGAAGTACCCCAGGGAAGTATGTTGGAGTTTGTGGTTACCGTTCGCCAAACAGGAGAAGTAAAGGTTCCTGACTACAAGTGTAAGCCCTTCGGTGTGGTGGAGTTCCTGCTCGATGGTTCCAACCTACTGGTTGGTGAAATCCACGGCAACGTCTCCAATCAGAGCGAAGCCTTCGTGATGCGGACCGACCCTCCGGGAGGAAAGATGGTGCCGGTTGGTTCGAAGTTTGATATTTACCTGAGCCAACGACGGCCTGATGATTGTGACTGATTGGTTAGCCAACTGAGTTCGGGGTTAGTGAGTTGGTAAGTAGCTCCGAGCGTTGGAGTGTGTCAGCTCGCTGCGGTAGCACCACCGACTACTAACTGTCGACTATTAACTATACCACTACCTTTGCGTCCTCAAATCCCTCAGCCTTAACTGGCAACACGCAACCCTTCGCGGGCGTTATACCAATCGCCGCAACTTTTTTTGACCCGTGCCAATTGTTGCAATTCCTGGCTCGGTCACTTATGATTGCTTGCGAAGCACTGTTAACAATGGGGTTGCTAAGGTGATGTTAAAAACTACCTTAAGTGACCGAGTCAACTCTATTCTACGACCAAGTGATGACCATGAACGTAAAACTACTCCTTCCTATCCTCTTTTTGGGGTTCGGTATTTCGCCTCTTTTTGCCCAGACAATTTCACCGATTGGCGGCTATGAATTCCCCGCCGAACGGCAAGGAAAGCCATTGCCAACGGTAACTAAGATGGATTGTGGGACCTTCGATATGGAGGCCTTCGAACTGGTTCGGCCGGGCACATCCGAAACGCTTGCTGTTGGGCTGGACACTTTTGGTCTGGGCGGAAACCTAACGTATATATGTAATGGTTGTGCAACGGCTGCCTTCGGGGTAGCGATGTTTGCGAACGATACCTTGGTATTTGCCGCGGACGCAGGTGCAGAGGAAGGGATTGAAGAGCTGGGTTTCCAGGCTTGCAATGCTGCTGGTGAATGCTCTGATGAAATAACGATTTCCATCCTCGTTCAACGGTTAGGAACAACGGTTGACCTCGGTGGCCAAGCGGTTGATCCGAGTGGTACGATCGATGTTGATATTCCTTTAGGCAATCTTCCTTCGGCGACTTTTTGCCGGACAGTAGAAAGCTGTAGCGCCGATTACCCAGGTCGGGAACAACGGGCCTTTTTCCAGTTTGGCCTTGAACAGAGCAACGAAATTAGGTACGTGGCTGCCCGCGCAGCGGGCACGGACGAAGTCTGTGTAACCCTCTGTACCGAGTTGGGACTTTGTGATACGTACACAACGAGCTTTACCATCTTTCGGCCAACCCTCAACCTGCCGTTCTTCGACGACTTCAGCTACGAAGGCTTCCGGCCAGATGCTGGCCTTTGGCAGGACGAAGACGTCCTGATCAATCGAAACTTCCCCCAGTCACCGCCGTCCATCGGTGTAGCCACCTTTGATGCCGTAAACTTTGACGGCCTTCCTTACGAGAACGAAACGGGTGGCAGCAGCACCCAGACGCGGGATTTTTTGACCTCGTCTCCGATCAACCTGCAGGGAGAGTCGGAAACGGTACTGAATTTCTACCTCCAGCCTAGAGGGCTGGGCAACCGCCCGGAAAGACAAGACAGTTTCCTCGTTCAATTCCTCGACGTTACTGGCGAATGGCGAACGGTCTTTGGACGAGAAGGCGAACTCAACACCGTCCCTAACGGACAAGAAATTCCCTTTGAACCCGTAACCATTCCTGTCCCAGTCGAATTCCAGTACTTCGGTTTCCAGTTCCGTTTTACCAACAAGAGCAATGAACAAGGCGCCGTAGACATGTGGCACTTGGATTATGTGAAGTTAGATAACGAATCTAGAACGCTAGAAACCAATGATGTCGCCTTTCGTGATGTTCCGGGTAATTTGCTTAAGACTTATACGAGCATGCCAATTCGCCATTATCAAGCAGTTGGTATTTCATTGCTTCGCGATTCGGTGTCTTTAAGTCTATTTAATTATTCTGGAGAAGCTAATAGCATAACCACCGCTGGTGTAAATGCTAGTAAAGTCCGAATTACAGCAAATGGTGCTGTGTTGGAAGAAGGTAACCTTTTGGCAGCCTCATTATTTGGTATGCCAACAGTTGATAATGATAATGAAATTTTGGCTTTTTCAGCATACCCAAGAGACACAGTATTGGGTAGTAATGTTTTTTTTTATGCTGGTCTTGTTAATTTTATAAACAATGCAAATGTTGAAGATGTAATTAAGCTGGATTTTACTTATGATCTTTCGCTTAATCTTGAGTTGCCTATTGCTCCAATTGCACTATCCAATAACATTGTTAGTAGTTCAACCTACTTCGACGAATACCTCGCCTACGACGACGGCACGGCGGAAGCCGTGATCCAGGTACAGGAGGGCGATCTTATACTGCAGGCCTACGAGACGTACGTTAACGATGAGTTGAAGGGCGTACGGATTCGGATTCCGCGCGGGCTTGGCCCGCTGGGAGACCAGGATATCCGCTTGGTGGTATACAGCGGTGATACCATACCGGACACATTGATCTACGAAGAAGACTTCCCCCTTTTACAAACGGAGGATTTTTTCCGGGACAGCCTCCAAGGCTACACGACTTATCTTTTTGACGAGGTGATTGACTTGCCAGCAGGAACGATCTTCGTTGGCTGGGAACAGCTGAGGGCTAACCGAGATATTGGAGTTGGTTTTGACCGGAACAACAGCCCCGAGAACGTTCAATGGTTCAACGTTGGTAACGGCTTTCAGCGGTTGACGGGGTCAACGACTGGCGCGATTATGATCCGTCCTTTGCTCTCTGGCTTCTCTGACTTCCAGACAGATACGGACAACCCCGGCGAAAATATCAGCAGACTGGAGGTTTTCCCAAATCCCACTAACGGAACCTTGCACCTGCGGCCGCGGCAAAACACCCAAGTTGGTAACCTAAACTACCGCCTGTTCAACTTTGCCGGAGCCCTTCTCCGCAGCGGTACCGCAACCAATCAGATCGAACTTGGCGACTTCCCCGCCGGTGTTTACCTCCTCGAACTGACGGACGGTGCACACCGCGAACGGCATAAAATCGTTCGCCACTAATACATTTCGCCACGTCTGGTGTTTACGCCAGAACTAAAGCATAAAAATCTATGGACGCATCCATTCAGGAAATCAAAGAACGCGAAGCCGAAGGCACGAAAAATTATGTCCTTCTCGACGTTCGGGAAGGGTATGAACGCGCAGAATTCAACATCGGCGGAATGCATATTCCACTTGGTGAACTCACCGCTTCTTTCGACAAGCTCGCCATCCACAAAGACGAGGAAATCGTCGTTTACTGCCGCAGTGGCAAACGTTCCGCCATGGCAGCTCACCTGCTGGGACAGTCTGGCTTTACCAACGTCCGGAACCTGGAAGGGGGGATGTTGGCGTGGCAGGGATAGTCATGTAGTCGGTAGTGTGGTAGTCGGTAAATTGTACAAGCCAGTACTGGCCTTTACTACCGGCTAACACACTACTGGTTACCACACAGGATAGTCTTATAAGCTACCGCACGTGGTAGGATATGTTTGCTCGCTGGCGCTCGTTGTGGCGTTTTCACGCGGAGTTGGGGAGTAAGAGAGAGGGAAGAGAGAAACGCTTGTCTATACCTATTCTATCTTTCATACGCGGTAGCCCACAAGACCACAAGACCACACGACCACAAGACCAAAAGCCACCATGTCAGGTTACAATATTAAACTTCCCCAGTTCGAAGGTCCCTTCGACCTCCTGTTGTTCTTCATTGAACGGGATGAATTGGACATTTACGATATCCCCATTTCTGAGGTTACCAACGACTTCCTGGCGTATATGCGCCAGGCAGAATCCATGGATATTGACCTGGCCAGCGAATTCGTTCTCGTAGCGGCTACGCTTTGCCGGATCAAGGCCAAGATGCTCATCCCCCGCAAGCCGATAGATGAAGAAGGCAACGAAATTGATCCTCGGGAAGAACTCGTCGCTCGCCTGCTGGAGTATAAACGGTATAAATCAGTACTGGAAGAACTGCGCGAATTGGAACTCGCCCGCGGCAAAAGAAATTACCGGGGTAACATCACCTCAGAGTTGGCCCAGATCGCTACCCGCGCCCTCGTCGACGTTGAATTGGAAAGCGTAACGCTTTTCAAACTCCTCAAGGCCTACGAGCGGATGCTTACCAAGATGGAGGAGGCGAACAGCCGGCCCATCGTTCATGAGATTGCGCAGTTTAGCCACTCGATCGAAGACCAACAGGTACGGATATTGACGATGATCGAAGGCGTCAAAATGGGCAAATCTCGGCCGAGCTTCACCGATATCTTCAGCGTTTGTACCAACCGCATTCATGCTATTGTTACCTTTTTAGGGCTGTTGGAATTGCTGAATGCTCAAGAAATTCGGCTGATTCCGGGGGAAGGGTTGAATAATTTTTGGTTGGATGTGCCGGCTTCTTCTTCTGAAGAGGAATAGGGAAGGGCAAGCTCCTCCCATACAGTTTTAGTTCCTTTGATAGGAGAGGCAGGCTTCCGGGCTTTGGAGATTTCGTCTGCTCGCTGGTGCTCGTGTGTGGAGAACTCACGTGGAGATGGAGAGTAGGGTAGAAAGAGAGAGAATGTTAGTTTGCCAAGCCTAAGAATCAAGCTCCATTAATGGGAATGAATCTTAATGCCTTGGAACAAATATTGATGCAAGGGTGTAAATAATGCGGCTTGGTAAACTTAGAAGAACGGGTACTGGAGTGCCCTCGCCGAGCGGAGCCTATAGCATCTGCCTCGTGCGGTAGCCTATAAGACTGCAAGCACTACAAGACTATCCAAAGCGGCAGCCGAAAAGATCAAAAGGCCACCAACTGCCGAAGGCAGCAGCGCAACTGACCACAAGGCTACTGCTTCACCAGCCTCGTACTCAGCAACCTTCCATCCCTGTCCTTCGCCTGCAACAGGTAAATTCCCGCTGGCAAATCGTCAATGCTGATGGTTTCGCCGCCGACTATGCTTCGCCTGGTTTCTAGGAGTTGGCCAGTAAAGTTGTAGATGCGGAGTTCTTCGACCTGATCTGCCAGGGTGCCGGAGAGTTGGAAACTACCGGAGGTTGGGTTGGGCTGAACGCGGAGTTCTTGATACGTTGCTGCTTCGCGGACGGGGGTGAGTTCAGAGATGGCACCGTCCATCCAGTCGGCCCGGTCGGTAACCCAGTCTTTGAGGTAGTCGAGGTCTTCATCGTAGGTGTCTCCGACGAAGGCCTGAGGCCAGAAGTCGACACCGATGATGTCCCAGCGGTCGAAGTTACGGTCTACGCCGTCGCCCATCTCGTTGCGGAGGGAGTCGATGGTGGCAACTAATTTGTCGTTGGCGAAGTCTCCCTGCCGGAGGGTCCGCCAGCGCTCCGCCAGCAGGCTAAGGAACTCAGGATCTTCCCGAAGGCGATCCCACCAGAAGGGCAGTTGCCAGAAGTCGTTGGGACAGTAAATCCCGAAGTCGTAGCCCCAACCCTGGATGGCATCTCCCCCACAGTAGTTGGCATTGCCAAACCCGAAGTTGAAATCCCAAACTGGACCCATGTGTAGTTTCCCTCCCTTACTGTCCTTTTCTTTATACATATAGGTGCTGATCCGGTAGCCATCCACATTCCGACTCAGTTCGTTAATGATAAGGAAATCTACAAAGGACTGCAGGTCCACATATTGGTGGTAACCATTATCTGGGTCGAGGAAAATGTCACTGGCCAGGGTGTTCTCGAAGTTGGACATCCATATCTGGATATAAGTTCTCTGAACGAAGGTGATTTTTTCCGGTTTGGGGTAGTGGTAGAGGAAGCGGATGGATTGCTCTTCTTCCGTGTCGGCATTGAAGTTGGAGGTGAAGAGGATATCTATGTCGCTGTCTTCGGCGGTGGCTTTGTCGAGCTTGAGGATGTATCCACCGGTAAGGGCATCACCGGAACTACTGTCGGGCGACATCTTGTCCACGTCAATACGGTCATTGTCCCGTTTCATCTTCTCGGTGAAAAGGTAAACGCCCCGGTAATCGCCATTGATGACGAGTTCTACTAGCCGGATTCTGGGGGCATAATCCATAATTTTACCCGCCAGATTATAGGCAAGTGCATTTCGGACGAGGCTTTTGTCGGCAAAGGGACCGTGCAAAACCCAGTCTTCTTCCTGCGGGAAGCCGAGGATGCTTACTTCTAGGTCTTCGCCGTCTTCATCGCGGGTTTCTACCGCAAAGCCAATCTTAGGATAAACCGACTGAGATGTAGAGCCTCTGCCTTCGATTCCAATAAAACCGTCGTAGTCATTGAATGCATCCGTCAGCTGGTTCGTGCCTGGGCTGTTATCAATGATACCCATTCGAGCGGTAATCTTCGGCTCGTCCATGATTTCCTGCCCGTTCGTATTGATGACGATGATGGGGAGGTTGGAGGTGAAGCTTTCCTGTGCTGTGAGCGTCGCGCTGAGGAACAGGGCGAGGAGAATAAGATTGTGTTTCATTTGATCGACTACTTGGGGGAGTAAAAATAGGCATTAGTAATGAGGCCTTTGTCGAGAGGCAGGAGTTTTGAGGCGAGGGGCCTAATCGGTAAGGAACTACGGCATCCGCTTAGAGCCTGTATAGTCCGTCGCAAAGGCCCGCGGTTCAGGTGGTTGCAACTCCTGCCTCTCGCCTCACTATTCCATTACTCCCGTCTTTTTACTATTTTGCACACATGGAAACAACCTGGCTCCACACTACTTACGGCACCTTTCAACTTTCCGCTTCCGAGGAAGGATTAACGGAAGTTCGGTTAACGGATGTTGACGTTCCACCGAGTATTACGGAGTCGAGGAACCGACATTTGCGCGCAGCAGCGAGCCAGTTGGAAGCCTATTTTGCGGGGGAATTGCGGGACTTTGACCTGGCGTTGGATTGGTCGGGTGCGACGGTGTTTCACAAGGCCTGCTGGACGGAATTGTGCAACATTGAGTATGGCCACACCTGTAGCTACCAGTTCATTGCCGACCGGGTTGGAGACCCGAAAGCATGCCAGGCAGTGGGCCAGGCGAACCGGCGAAATCCCATCGCCATCATCGTTCCTTGCCACCGGGTTATTGCTAAGTCTGGTGACCTCCAGGGCTATTTTTATGGCCTTGATTATAAGCGTCGGTTGCTGGCCCTGGAGAACCCGAAAAGCTTTGCGGAGCAGGGGAGCCTTTTTTAGGGCGCGGCCGCAGGTGCAAGGTGAGTTGATGATTAGCCTTGGTTTTTAAAGCCTTCAGGATCTTGCCGAAACCCTGGCGAAGCGTCTCCCATCTGCCGAGGAGAGGGGCCGGAGGAGAGGCGAACAAGGGGCATGTAGAAGTAAGACCCCCAGTTCTTACTCCCCCAACCTCCCTTGCACCCGCGTCCGCGCCCAAATAGACTTGCCCCACCGAGAAGAATATCGTATGTTTACTCAACAAACAAAACGCTGTTTCAATATATGGCACAATCTAAAAGCGACATCGCTACCACTCTTGACCAGGCTTCTTACAATGCCCGGGCCACTCAACAGGTAAGTCTAAACCAGGAAATAAGCCTTGCGGATGCCTACGAGATCCAGGCAATTTCCCTGAATAAACGGTACGAGCGGGGCGAGAAACAGACCGGTTTTAAACTCGGCTTCACCAGCAAGGCCAAGATGGAGCAAATGGGCGTCCACGATATCATCTGGGGTCGGTTGACGGATAAAATGGCCATCGAATCCGGCGGACATTTGGCATCGGTAGATTTTATCCACCCCCGGGTAGAACCAGAGATTGCTTTCTTAATCGGTAAGCAAATCGACAGCGCTATTTCCCTAGAAGAAGCACCCGATTATCTAGAAAGTGTTGCTGGAGCCCTTGAAGTAATCGACTCTCGTTACGAAAATTTCAAATTTTCCTTGGAAGATGTGATTGCGGACAACTGCTCCTCCGCCGCCTACGTAATTGGGGAATGGTTATCACCAGACATCCCTTTTTCGGAAGTCGGAATCTTGCTGGAAATAAACGGTGAGCCGGCCCAAACGGGTAATTCCAACGCCATTTTAGGCAACCCTCTAGAATCTTTAGTCGAGATCGCCCGCATCCTAACGGAACATGGCGAAGTCATTAAGCCAGGTACCGTCATTCTTGCTGGTGCTGCCACCTCCGCCGTCTACATTCATTCTGGTGATGAAATCGTTGGCGCCTTCGAGAACCTCGGGTCGGTCCACTTTAATGTCCGCTAAACAATTCCTACTTTAGGATGAAAGAGCTGAAAAATTCGGTCCAGAAGACCTTCGCATTGCTGGAATATTTTACTGTCCACAAATCAGAGTGGGGAGTGACGGAGTTGGCGAAAGAAGTTGGTTCTAATAAAAGTACCGTGTTTCGTTTTTTGGCCCAAATGCATTCGATCGGGATTTTGGACAAGGATGCTGCATCAGAGAAATACAGGCTTGGTTTACGGCTGTTTGAGTTAGGTAACCGGGTTCAGCTTAGATCAGCTTTGGTGGAGAAAACCCACCCTGAACTTGTTGCTGTTGCCCAGCGGATTACCGAGACGGTCCACATCGCAGTATTAAAAAACCACCAGGTTTTTTACGTTGATAAAATGGAAAGTCCGCAAGGTTTAAGGATAAGTAGCCACATCGGGAGCTACAATCCGGCTTACGCGACCGCCCTTGGTAAGGTCTTGCTCGCCTTTTTACCGGAGGAACAGCAAAGCCTGTACCTTGATTATATTTATGGAGAAAAGGGGGTCACAACCTTTACCCGAAAAACCATCACTGGCAAAGCTAAAATGATGGCGGAGTTGGGCAAGGTCCGGACACAGAAATACGCGATTGACAGAGAAGAATATGAGGACGGGTTGATTTGTGTCGCCATTCCCATTTTTAATCAAAACCAGGAAGTAATTGCCAGTTTGAGTGCCTCAGGTCCGGCAAGCAGGTTCAGAGAAAGTAAAGTGAAAGGCTATGTTGCTACCCTGGAAAAAGGTGCGCTGGCCATTCAAAAGAAGATTGGCAACTTCAGGCTTTTGTAACGCGACAATTCAGATTTAGTCTTCTAACCAAAAAAACAGGTCATGCCGAAATTACCACCAGCCATTAATTTTAAGAAGTGGATCGACGATAACCGTCATTTGCTGAAGCCACCCGTTGGCAACAAGGCCATTTACAATGAGGACTACATCGTCATGATTGTTGGGGGCCCTAACTCCCGCAAGGATTATCACCTAAACAAGACGCCAGAGTTCTTCTACCAGGTAGAGGGGAACATCGTCTTGAAAGTGATCGAAGATGGAGAGCCCCGAGACGTACACATTAACGAAGGCGAGGTCTTTTACCTGCCGCCCAACATTCCGCATTCTCCGCAGCGAGGAGCGAACACTGTCGGCCTGGTCATCGAACAAAGAAGGCCTGAAGGCATGGAAGATGGCATGGCCTGGTTCTGTGAAAAGTGTAATGAGAAGCTCCACGAGGAGTCTTTTGCCCTCAAGAATATTGAAACGGACATGCCGGTCATCTTTGACAAGTACTACTCCAGCGACGCGTTGCGTACCTGCGACGCTTGTGGATCGGTGATGGAGAAACCTGCTTAGGGATGGGAAATAAATAAACCAAGCTTCTTGACCGCCTTATTTTGCCCTCACCGCACTTAAAAATTCTTT
>JBLIGS010000066.1:0-12446 GCA_047637095.1 Neolewinella sp.
TGGTGGGGGCAAAATAAGGCGGTCAAAAGGCGTAAGTTATTTGTACGGCGTCCCTTAGTGACAAATTTACGAGCGAAGCCAGCTGCCTCGCCTCCGACATTTTGCCTATGTAGGCTTCACGCTCGCTTCCGGCCTCCAAAACGCGGAGCTCAAAAGACCAAAAGACCAAAAGACAACCCTACGGTGTCCGCACCTTAGTATTCTCCTGAATCCAACATTCCACCTTAAAGCTATCACCCACCTTCATCCCCCGCTGGAAGATGTCTGCTTTAGACGGCATGTATTGGGTGTAGCGGTTGATGAGTTTGTTGGCTTTCCTGGCTAGATCTGGTTGGACGCGTTTGGCCTGCTGCCATTTGTCGATAGCGGGCCAGGTGACGATCTGGGAATCGAAACCGGTGCCTGGGCCACAGAGTGGGCCTGAGCTGGCGTAGAGTGTACCGATCAACATGTAGGGCTCTCCTGAGGAAGGATTGGCCTTTGCCGATTTGCGGGCGAAAGCCCGCGCCTGACCAAAGTTGCGCTTGTGGCTGTAGTAAACCTTGGCAACGTAGAGGAGGTAGCGACCTTTCTTTTCTACATCTTCCGTTCCGTCAGCCGCAGCCTGGAATTTTTCGATGGCGCAGTTGTAATCGCTGTTTTCAAGGCACTCAAAAGCAAGCTTAAGGTCGCTAGGGCCACTAACGTCAACCCGGCAATTTTGGTCGTAGGCTGCTTTGATTTCGTCTAATTCGGGAGTGCCTTCCATGCACTTGCCGTAGCGCAACCGGCTGTAGGCTGTAAGGATAGCATCGCAGTTGGTTGGATCATCCTTGAAATCCTGGTAGTACTGGCCAATAAAGTACTGGCAATCGTAAAAGCCTTCGACGGTTTCAAAATAGCGAAAGGTGCTGGGGGCATATTCGTTGATGGTGTTCCAGGCCTTGCACTCGGTGCCGGAGCATTCGGCGAGGCCTTTTTCTAAGCGGGCAAGGAGTGTATTGGTTATCTCCTTGGCTTCTGCACCGGTTATTTTTCCGTCTCTATGTTGCTGGACGGTGAGGCTCGACATTGGGTTGATGACGAAATATTGGAGCTTTTCTGGACCGTCAATGGCAATACTTTCGCGGAACAGGGCAAAAATTTCGTCGTTCGTAGCGGTGCCTTTGTAGGTGTAGTAGCTGTCGAAACCCTGGATGGCGGACATGTAGCCATTGCCGGGGTAACAGCGGCGGGATTCCTCGTAAAGGTCTAGGATTATGGCGCCGTAGTCGTCTTTTTTAGTAGGGTCTGCCTGGATCAACCGGTTGTAAAACATCACCCCATCGGAGTAGACGGTAGGGCGTCTACCATCGGCGGCGGGGCTGTCGCGGTAAACGGTTTTCCACCGGTCGAAGGCGGTGTCAAATTCTTTTGCCTTTAGCATTTGCCGGTAGATGACGTAGTTCGTTTCCGCGTCGTCGGGGCTGGCAGCGTCGATGAATTTGATGCACGTGCTGAGGGTACTGTCTGGCTTAGGCGTGGTTGTGGGCGCGGACGCAGGTGCAGTGTCGGTTATAGCCGGGCCCGTAACCTTTGGCGTACAGCTAAAGAGTAAGGTGAGAAACAAACCCGAAAGAAGGAGACGTTGGAACATAGAGGATGTGGATTGGATGATGCAGATGGCATGGTGTTCAAACCCCGTAAATGACACTGGTGGGTTCGTTAAAAAAGGCTGCCCGTAGTATAAAGATGCAATAAGGGACAAAATAGGGGAAGCTTAGCTCAAAAATCCTTTTATTTTTGCACCATAATAGCCCCCAAATGAAAAAACATAACTTCTACGCAGGTCCGGCCATCCTTCCCGCCAGCGTTCTTCAAGAAGCTTCCGCCAACGTTGCCGACCTTAACGGCACTGGTCTTTCCATTCTCGAAATCAGCCACCGCTCCAAGGAGTTTGTAGCTGTCTTGGATGAAGCCGAATCCCTCGTCCGCGAACTGTTAGGTGTAGGGGACGACTACGGCGTCCTCTTTCTTACTGGCGGCGCGAGCAGCCAGTTTTACCTGACGGCCATGAACCTGCTGGGCAAAGACCAGACAGCCGCTTACATCGACACCGGAGCATGGTCCTCCAAGGCCATCAAAGAGGCTAAGTTGTTCGGTACTGTAGACGTCATTGCTGATAGCAAAGACACGAACTACAACTACATACCGAAGGACATTAAGGTCAAAGATGGCTACCGCTACGTCCACATCACCAGCAACAATACCATCTTCGGTACCCAGTTCCACGACTGGCCCGAAACGGATGCTCCGTTGGTCGCTGATATGTCCAGTGAGATCTTCAGCCGTCGCCTCCCAATTGAGAAATTTGGCATCATCTACGCCGGAGCGCAAAAGAACATGGGCCCCGCCGGTGTCACCTTGGTCATCGTCCGTAAAGACCTCCTCGGCCAGATCGAGCGAAAAATCCCGACCATGTTGGACTACCGTACCCACATCGCCAAAGGCTCCAGCTTCAACACCCCACCAGTATTCCCGATCTACGTCAGCATGCTTACCCTCCGTTGGGTAAAGGCAATGGGCGGTCTCGAAGCTATGGAGAAGCACAATGCTGAAAAGGCGAAGGTCCTTTACGACGAGATTGAGCGCAACCCTAAGTTCAAATGCGCCGTTGAAGATCCGGCCAGCCGGAGCTTGATGAACGTAACCTTTGTCCCGGTTGACGAAGCAGACACTGAACCGTTTTTGGCAGCGGCCGCCGCTGCTGGTTGCGTAGGTATAAAAGGACATCGTTCCGTTGGTGGTTTCCGTGCTTCTATCTACAATTCTATGCCAAAAGAGAGTGTAGAAGTCCTCGTTGAGGTGATGAAGAATTTCTAAACGGCAACCATTTTTAACATCATCGGGTTATTAGAGTGAATCTTCGTCGAAGATTTAGATGCATTCGTCGACTAACAGGGCTTCCAGGCTTACGAAATCGTTAAAAGAAGCGTCTGTATAGTACCTTGTGATTGTTAAAAGAAACCCCACCAAAGATGTTTTCCCGTAAAGCAAAGCTGACTACCATTTCCTTCATCCTCATTCTTGCCCTTAGCGGTGCAAGCTTCGGCTTTTTGCTGGGGCGCAGTCACCAGCTTCAGGCAGACGCAGAGGATGCAACGGAACAGCTGCAGACAATGGGACAACATGTACGGACAACTGGTGCCGTGCTGACGCGTGGCTTGGATGCTGTACAGCGTTTGCTGGTGAAATAGTCTACTATCTTTTAAGTGAAAAGGCCCGTTCGGAATTATTCCGGGCGGGCCTTTTTGATATGCGATATATGATTTCGATATGTAATATGCGATACTGCTACCGCACGTGACAGACGAGACAGGGCCGCAATGGGCCTGGTTCGGGCCACAGAGTTGAGTAGGGTAAAAACAGAGTTGAGCAGAGTCCGCTGTTGCGTGTGTCAGCCGCCACTGCTCTTATGGCGCGAGGGCGTTGTACGCACCACGTTGGTAGTAGTGCCTTGTAGGCGCGTTTTGATTTTTGATTGATCTAGGGCCACAAGCGTTCATTTTTTGGTCACCGAGTTTCACAGAGGAAGCACAGGGTTAAAGGGAACTCGCTACGCTCGGCGAGGGCACTCCAGTGCCCGTTTTGATGTGCGAATGTAATATTCGACGTTGCTACCGCACTAAGCAGACGTTGTAGTCCGAGAGGACTTGGTGTTTTAGCACCGGATTTATTCGGTGAAAAGCGTTTTGCTGCCGCACGTATCATTCGCTGTGCTCATTAGGCAAGGGCACTCTTGTACCCGTTGTTAATTTTGGTTTGTGTCAAAGAGGGAAAACCCTGTTCTCTAAAATCCAGCTACTGGTCTCTAAAGTATAATCTCTAGTGTCCAATTTCTGTCCTACAATTAAACCTTGCACACGTTCGGCTTCGCTCAGTGACCGCCTGCGTCCGCGCCCAACTCCGAGTGAAGCGATTGCGCAAAGCGTATATTCCGTCTGCTAATGTGCATATTGCCGTTCCTAAACATCAAGCCTACAACAAACCTCAAGCCCAACCGTTTTTACGCTAAACCCGCTTCCCCATGCGTTACACCTGGTTCTTTTTACTCCTTCTTGGTCTCACGGCCTGTACTTATACCGCCAAGATTACGGATGGCGCTACGGCGGTTGAACGGAAACAATACAAGGTGGCCGTGCCGATGCTGCAGCGGGAATATAAAAAAGCGAAATCGCGTAAGGACAAGGGCGTAATTGCGCTTGACCTTGGCCGCTCATTTGTAGAGATTGGAGACGATGCCAGCGCGCTAGACTGGTTTCAGAAAGCTTACGATAACAATGCAGGAACTGAAGCGCTGGAAATGAAAGCCGACGCTCAAAAGCGTCTGGAACTGTTCGAAGACGCGATTCAAACTTACACAGACCTAGGCTTTGAAATTGGTTCTAAATACGAGTTCCGCAAGCAGATTGCTGGGGCGGAGCAGGCGCTCAAATGGCGCGATCAGGAAAAGAAGGGAAAAGAACGGGAGTACGTTGTGGAACCGACAGCATTCAATACCCGCCAGGCAGATTATGGCCCGGTCGTCTTTGAAAATCGACTGGTGTTTACCAGCGACCGCAGCGCTGCCACTGGCGAAGAAACGTACAATTGGACAGGAAGAGGATTTACGGACTTGTTCGTCGTTGACCCGGTCGCTGGAGGCACTCCCGAACCTTACGACAAACGCACAAATACCCCCGACCACGAAGGAACACCAACTTTTAGCCAGGACGGAAAGCTGATGATCTTTACCCGTTGTTCCTCACCCGCAAAGTATGAAGACGGATTCTGTGGACTTTATTATTCTGAGCGGGAAGCAACGGCTTGGGGGGTAGCAAAACAGGTTCCTTTCGTGAAAGAAGGCGCTAATTATATGCACCCGACCTTGTCTACCAACGGCAAAAAACTTTACTTTAGCGCGCTCCTGGAAGAAGGGTGGGGCGGCTACGATATTTACGTCTCTAACCGCAAAGAAGATGGAACGTGGAACGACCCTATCTTGATGAACCGGGCGATTAATACCCAGGGGAATGAACAGTTTCCCAGCCTTGACGGAGACACACTCTACTTCGCCAGCGATGGGCATGAAGGAATGGGCGGTCTCGATATTTTTAAGACGCATCCTTTAGTAAATGGCCGTTTCAAGGCGGTGAAAAACTTGCAACCTCCAGTGAACAGCGGTGCTGACGATTTTGGCTTTACCATCTTGCGCCGTTCTGGCAGTGGACTGGGGGAGACGACAACGGGCTACTTCTCTAGCTCCCGCCCAGGAGGGCAGGGGAGCGATGATATTTACGCCTACACCAAACGGGAATTGCCGCCGCCGCCAGTGGATCCGACGCCAATTGAGTACAAGAATGTACTGGATGTCTACGTCGTGGAGAAAATTTACGAAGAGCCGGGGAATCCCCGAAGCCGGGTATTGGGCCGCCGGCCGGTACCGAATGCTAGTATCATTGCTAAAGTTGGCGAGCAGAGCCGGACGGTGAATGCCAATGATGAAGGCAAACTAAGCTTGGTTCTGGTGGACGACCAACAATATGACTTCCGGGCAGACCGGGAAGAATACCTAGCGGCAGAGGGACGCTTCTCCAGCATAAACTTGCCCAAAGATCCGGACGCCCCGGAACAACGCTACGAATTGGAGTTGGAACTGGACAAGATTTTCCGGAACCAGGAAATCGTGTTGGAGAACATCTATTATGACTTTGACGAGAGCTTCATCCGGGCCGATGCCCAACCGACGCTCAATGAATTAGCATCCTTGTTAAAGCGGAACCCCACTATCAATATTGAACTGAGTTCGCATACCGATTGTGTAGGTAAAGATTCCTACAACGAGACCTTGAGTCAGGCGCGGGCGCAGGCTGCAGTGACCTACCTAATTGAGCAAGGTGTAGACGAAGCCCGCCTTACGGCGCGGGGATATGGCGAAAACGACCCAGTTGTACAGTGCATCTGCGAACGGTGTTCTGATGAAGAGAACCAGAGGAACAGGCGGACGGGTTTTCGGGTGCTTGAGTGAGGAGAGGAGTGGGCAGTAAAGAGTAGAAAGTAAAGAGTAAAAAGGGCATGTGTAGAACTCATTTACTTCTTACTTTCTACGTTCTATTATTTTCCTCAGGAAAACACCCAAAACAGCAACCTTCCACCTTCCTCGTCCGTTAGTAATCCTCTACTGATACTACTAATGAAGTTACTCCCTCGCGACGCCTACGAAAAACTGGAATTCGATAAAATCCTTGTCCTTCTTGAAGAGAAGTGTAACGGTGAATTAGGTCGTGAGATAGTGCGTGACCTCGCCCCCTCGATTAAAGTCCACGAAATCAACCGCTGGCTGGACGAGGTAATGGAATTCAAGCAAGGGGGGGACGACCGTAATATGTTCACCGTCGGTGCTTACGACAACGTCAACGAAGAGCTCCGGATGTTGAAGATTGAGGGCTACGTCCTCAGTGAATCTGGTCTGGCAAAACTTAATGTTTTGCTTTTGCAGACGAAAGGCATTTTTAACTTTTTCAAAGGCACTGCTAAGGAGACGTACGTGGCCTTGTTCTCTGTAATCAACAAGGTTGTTTACGAAGCGGAACTTAGCCTGGCCATTGAACGGGTCATTGATAAGGAGGGCGTGATTCGGTCCGATGCTAGTGATGAATTGAGTCGTATTCGTCGCCTCATTGGCAGTAAACAGCGAGAAGTAGAAAAGACCTTCCGCCAGGTGATTGAAAAATACCGCCGGCAAGGTTACCTTAGTGATACTGTGGAGAGTATGCGGAATGGCCGTAGGGTGCTTTCTGTCCCCAGCGAGCACAAGCGTAAGATCCGGGGTATCATCCATGATGAGTCTGCCACCGGTAAAACGTCTTTTATTGAGCCAGATGCCGTTATTGGCATCAACAACGACATCTTCGACTTCCATCAGGAAGAGAAGCGGGAGATTTACCGCATCCTCCGGGAACTGTCCGATACCCTCCGTCCCTTCGTAGAGAATATGGAGGATTACCGGGACCTTATAGCCTACCTCGACGTTGTTCAGGGCAAAGCGATTCTGGCCCACCAGATGAAGGCCGAGCGGCCCAAGGTCGGCCACCGCCCAGCCATCGGTCTCCTCGAAGGACTTCACCCACTACTTTACCTGAAGAACAAACCTTACGGTAAAAAAACGGTGCCCTTTAGCCTGAAGATGACGGGCAAAAACCGTATGTTGATGCTCTCCGGACCGAATGCTGGAGGCAAGTCCATCACCATGAAAACGGTTGGACTGCTTCAATTGATGGTTCAGAGTGGTATGCTGGTAACCGTCGATGCCGAGAGTGAAATGGGCATCTTCAAACAGTTGTATGCCGACATCGGTGACCAACAGAGTATTGAGGACGACCTGTCGACCTACAGCTCTCGACTGAAAAACGCCAAAGCTTTCTTAGAAGCCGCTGATGATTCGACGCTGCTGTTGATTGATGAATTTGGCTCAGGTACCGACCCCGCCTCCGGTGGCGCAATCGCTGAAGGCGTCCTTGATGGACTTCACTACAAAAAGGTCTTCGGCGTCATCACGACCCACTACTCCAACTTAAAGATCTACGCCTACAAGACCAAGGGTATCCTCAACGGCGGGATGCACTTCGATCAAGAAACCCTGGCGCCCACCTACGAACTACGGGTTGGGCGACCGGGATCCAGCTATGCCTTTGAGATTGCTACGAAGTCTGGCCTACCAAAGCGGGTATTGGAATACGCCCGTAAACGGGCGGGCAAAAACGAACGCGCCGTCGATCAACTCTTGGTAGACCTTCAGCGGGAGAAAGCTGAGGTTGATGAGAAACTCGGCAACCTGGAACAAAAGCAGAAAACGCTTGATGCGTTGACTCGGACCTACGAAGAACTGCACCGTAGTATGGAAATTCGGCGTAAGCGACTGAAGCTGGAAGCCAAAGAACAAGCCCTCGAAGAAACCGCCAAGTATAATAAGGAGATGGAAAACCTGATCCGTAAACTGCGGGAGGGTAAGAAGATCGAAGACGCCAAAGAGAAGGCCAAAGAACTACGGGTTAAGCGAGAGGTAATTGGCAAGGAGGTAAAAGACCTGGTTGAAGAGATCTACTATGCCCCTTTACCTAAAGATGAGAAGCCCATTGAAGTAGGAGACTATGTGAAACTGCGTGCCGGAGGCGCTACGGGCGAAGTAGAAAAAGTAGACAAGAAGAAAGCCGTTGTCATCGTTGGCGATATGCGCTTGACGGTGAAGCTCCGTGATCTGGAACCGGCAAAGCAAGCGCTGAGCATACGATCAACTAAGTCTGTTTCTAGAAGCATTTCTAGCGCAGCGTCTTTCAGTAGTAAGCTGGATGTTCGTGGTATGCGCTTCGAGGAAGTGTTGGCAACGACGGAGGCATTTGTTGACCAGGCGTTGATGTCCAACGCCAGCCAGCTCCGTATCGTCCACGGTAAAGGGACGGGGACGCTGAAGCGTGCAGTCCGTCAGAAACTGGCGGAATACAACCACAGTTTTTCGCTTAGCCACCCGCCACGGGAGGCTGGAGGCGATGGGGTTACAATAGTGGATATGTAGGAGGCGTTTGATAAATCAGACGGCCCGTCCGATAAATCGGTTTTTCGGAAAATCATATTTAACTATCTTGCTCTCCAACATCCCCCGCACACGTTTGGCTTCGCTCAGTGACCGCCTGCGTCCGCCCCCCCCCCCAAGAAGTGAGCAATCAAGCAAACTCCAAGCGACGTAATCACGTGCAGCGTAAAACGCTCCGAAAAAGCTTACCTTCTCTCTAAATCCTGCCCCGAAAAACATCAACTATCACGATCTACCGGGGAATTCCCTAGAACATAGCTAAATTTGTTATGTTTAACACTTGAATACGCTCGGCGAAAGCCACTTTCTACGTACCATCTTCCAGCCATCCTTGTGCTGATAAACC
Source organism: Neolewinella sp. (assembly GCA_047637095.1). Lineage (GTDB taxonomy): Bacteria > Bacteroidota > Bacteroidia > Chitinophagales > Saprospiraceae > Neolewinella. Next base: position 8,934 of record JBLIGS010000066.1, read on the forward strand.
ATTACTGAATACCTAGTCACTCACAACATGAAGAACTTTTTCCAACTTCTCCTCGTGGTATTGCTGCTTGCCGCCGCCGCCCCGGTACAGGCCCAGTTCCGTTCCGAAATGCGGACAGCCGACCGTGCCTACGAACTAAAGGCCTTTAATACTGCCATCGAATCTTACAAGAAAGCCCTGGCCCGACGCCCGACGGATGTGGAAGCCTTAAGCCGGATTGCCGACTCCTACCGCATGCTTAACCAGATGCAAACGGCCCACGGTTACTACCAACAGGCCGTTCGTGAGCGTAAAGTAGGAGGTAATACGATTCTTGAGCATTCTCACGTACTCAAGGCTCTCGGACGCTACGACGAGGCCAAGCAATGGTACCTTCTTTACGCCCGAGACCATGAACAAGGCGTTGGTAACCACTATGCTCAGAGCTGTGATTTTGCCCTTGCACAGGGCGCGCAAGATGCCGGTTTTAACGTCCAGAGTGTAAATTCTAACTCTCCAGTTGCAGATTTTGGCCCTTCTATGCCGTCTCCTACTCAGTTGGTGTTCAACTCCGCACGCACCAGTGGTACTAACTTCGATGGCCAGTCAAAGAACAAGCCATACGTTGCCGCTATTGGCCCTGATGGCGCGCTTCAGCAAGCCTACGAACTCCAGACCGGTTACGCCGATGCTGGAAACGTTGGCCCAGTTAGCTACACACCAGACGGTCGCCAAGTGGTCTTCACCCGCAACAACTTCGTCTCTGGAACAAGGATGGTACCACAAACTGGTATCAACATGAACCTGATGATCGCCGACGTGAACCAGGACGGCGCGTGGGTAAACGCCCGCCCGCTGCCATTCAATGGCACCGACTTTAGCACCGGCTACGGTACCTTCTCTAACGACGGTCAGTCGATCTATTTCTCCTCCAATCGCCAAGAAGGCTATGGTGGATACGATATCTACCGCGCCAACCGTCAGGGACAAAGCTGGGAAGCCGTTCCTGAAAACCTCGGTACGGTAATTAACTCCGTAGGTAATGAGATTACACCGTTCTTCGACGGTGCAAGCCTCTTCCTTTCTTCGGATTGGCACCACGGCTTGGGTACTTACGATGTATTCCGTGCAGAAATGGCCAACGGCCGCCCAACGACGCTTTACCACATGGGCAACGGCATTAACTCTTCACGCGACGACATCGGTTTTGTTTACGATCCGGTTTCCAGCAAAGGCTACGTTGTTTCAAACCGTATTGGTGGTAACGGCCAGGAAGATATTTACCGTGTTGGCCGAGCAAGCGCCAACTCAATTCTCCTTGTTCAGTCGAGCCAGGACGGAGGCTTCCTTCCAGGCGCAACGGTTGACTTCACTGGTTGTGGTGGCCAGGTTTACGCTACCGATGCCGGTGGTCGTTACGTGCTCCAGCCAACGAACGGTTTGAACTGTGACGTCATTATCAGCGCCAACGGCTACCAGGCCGTTCGCATTCCTGTTGGCAGTCTACAGCCTGATGCACAGAACGTTGTTCGTGTATCCCTTTCTCCGGCAGCTGGTGATGGAACTACAACAGTTCCTGGTAGTCAAACCCCTCCGGGAACTTACCGTGGTGTTGTAACCAACGGCCAAACTGGCGCAGCCATTCCAATGGCGAATGTCCAGATTACCCAGCGTACTACCGGTGCTTCGGCAACGGTGTTGACGAACATCGATGGTGCTTACATCGTCGCGCTTGATCCATACAATACCTACGACCTAGTCATCACGGCTCCGGGTTACGAGATCGCTCGTTTCCCAATTACCAATAACGCTGGTGGCGACGCCAACGTGTTGGGTAACATGACACTGATTGCTAACGATACTGGCGGTACAACCACTGGCGGCGGAAGCGGTACCTACGTGCAGACCCAAGGCTACTCTGTTCAGCTTGCTAGCCTTGCTAAACAGCCGGACCTGAGCAAGTTTAGTAACATCACCAGCCTCGGCCGCGTGTACGACGTAAATACAGGCAGCGCCTACAAGGTTCGCCTTGGTGTTTTCGCTACCCGTGCAGAAGCAGCTGCAGCTGCAGCGAGTGTTAAAGGCCAGGGCTACTCCGGTGCCTTCGTTGTTGCTGACAGCGGTTCTTCTGCCTTCCCACAAGCTGGTGGCAGTACTACTTACACGCCCCCAACAACAACAACGGGTGGTAACTTCAAGGTGCAGATCGGTGCTTACGGCAAGCCAGGAAACTTCGACCGCAACAAAGCTGCTCAGCTTGGTTCGATTGAAACGACTTCCCGTGGAACCCTGACCCTGTTTATGGTTGGTGGTCTTTACACCCTTGATGATGCACGCCGCGTTCAGGCGCAGGCGAAGTCTATGGGCTATACCGGTGCCTTCGTTCTCGAGCAGGTTAATGGCCAACTCGTGAAGCTTAAGTAATCTTTCGCAAGACTTTTTTTGATGCCGGCCCGGTGAGCGTTTGCTTGCCGGGCCGGTGTTGTTATTAGGCACCTAGCTTCGACACTTATGCCGAGGAGGTTGGCCTTTTTGGGCGCGGACGCGGGGGCAAGGGGAAGTTGAAGGCAGTGTGGTTTGAGGATGGTCGTCTGGAGGTGCTTGTAGTAAAGGGGGAATTGGTCACTAAGGAACTAAGAGCACTAAGGAAGGGCCGCTTCGCGGCTTTTTTTGGATTTGAGTTTTCACGCGGAGTAGGGGAGTTAGGAGAGATAGGGCTGCGTTATGTTTATCGGTTTTACTGCCGCATCAACCACTCCTCAACGGTCAACCCCTCCTCCGCAAATGGTTCAGTTATTTCAACCGGTAAATACCGCAGAAGCATGGTGTCTGGTTGGACTTACGTAATAGTCTGAATTCTTTACTAGGAGAGCCATAAGGATCCTCAAGGAGAAGTTTGTCTTTAGAAATTACGCTGTAATTCCAATCTATATTACCAAGGCACTCTGCCGAGAAAGAGATGGTTTGCATCCATGAATCATGGTATCCATAAATACCTCCTCCATAAATCGGACTCTCCCACATAGAGACAAGCGTATCGTTCCGAAAGGTGAAAATTTCTGTTGTAGAGGTGGAAGGGCCGTCTGTTTCGAAGTAAATGGTTTCTATATGCCAATGACCAGTCAAATCCGGTCCTTGACAGGCCGTTAAGAGAAGCAGTATGGGAAGGAAGCGGTACATCTGATGCAATTGGATATTGAGCGATGGGTTAAAAGACGTCGGATAAGACGTGATGAAGTGAAATCACTTCCGGTAACAAAGGGGATGGTATATGATGCCTATCGTAAGGTTAAGTCCAATTGCGGCGCAAGCGGCGTTGATGGTCAGAGCCTAACAGATTTTGAGGGAGACCTTTCGAATCAGCTTTATAAGCTGTGGAGCAGGTTGAGCTCAGGCAGTTACTTTCTTCCTGCAGTTAAGCGGGTGACCATTCCCAAACGTGGGGGTGGGCAGCGACCATTGGGAATTCCCACAGTAGGTGATCGTGTTGCCCAAACGGTATTGAAGGAGTTTATGGAACCGCGATTGGAGCGG
>JBLIGS010000067.1:0-12433 GCA_047637095.1 Neolewinella sp.
ATCCCTTCATCAGACAACAGTTCGTAAAACTGCTTAAGGTATTTTGCTGGGTCGTAAAGGTGCTCCAGCACGTGCCACATCGTTATAGCGTCGAAAGAATTAGGCTTCAATCCGTTGAATAAATACTCCGGTGAATTAACGGTGATGCCAAACTTCTTACTCCCGTACTCTCTTGCATCAGGATCAATTTCGATGCCTTGTGCCTGGTAACCTTTCCGGACCATAAAGTCCGTAAAGTAACCGGTGCCCGTGCCATAATCCAGCAACCGTTTCCCACGGGAAAACTGATCTACCAATTTATACTTTTGGCCAAGCATAAAATCCCGGGCCTTATGGTACAACTTGTTAACTACGCCCTCTTGGTTGTCGCTGTGACTAATGTATTCTTCGCCTTTGTAATAACGTCCGGCATTTTCCTCCGACGGCGGATCCTGTGTAAACAGAAAGTCACAGCCATCACAGCGCCAGAGTTCAAAAATCTCTCCGGTAATGCTGTGGTCCTTTACCGCCATTTCGTGGCGGATGGACGCAGATGAGCAAAGTGGGCAAGTTTGGTGGTGGAGCGTGGTCGACATGCGGCTAAGGTATCACTCCGCCGCCAACTTTCCATGTCTTATTTTTTAGCAACCGTCCGCCGCAAACCGTGGTAACGTTTTGCTCCAGTAGCAAGGTCCCTGATCTCGAGCATATAATCACCTGCAGAAAGGCCAATCAGGTTTACCTCATCTAGCTGTCGACCAACGGCGATCCGGGAATAAACCTTACCATTTTTGTAAACGGTCATCAGTTTTTCCGTAGAGCTAAGTCGGAGAAAAAGGACCTCACGACCAGCGGGAAGAAGCCATAATTTTGCCAATGCGTCTTTCTTTTCAACAAAAAAGTCTCCCTCGTTCAAGTCGTGTCCATTAAGTACAAATCGCACCTCCATTTCCACCGATTCCCCGTCGGTTATCTTCAGTTGGCGCGTAACGGAACCTTCCGGCAGCGTTACCTTGACCATCAATTGCCTACTCTCTGTTCTAGGAACAGTAAGCGCATGGATTTCCGTTTCTAGCTCCGGAGCCAAGTCTATCACCTCTAAGTCTGTAGCCTCTTCAGTTGGGTTTTTAACGGTCACTTCGTGCTCAAACTGCTTACCAATTCGTCCTTCAAAGTGAACCACATCGGCAAGTAGATAAACAGTCTTCTGTGCAGCATTAGGCCCATTTTTTTCGCGCTCTGTCTGTAACCTAAAGCTGCTCAAACGATTCCCCTCTGCATCAATGACCACAAGGCTGTCCATTCTATCCCAACCGGAAACGACCTTGTCTCCGGGTTTAATTCCCCGCGTAAACATTTCCGCTTTAGACATTGGTTCTTCCGCGGGCATTTCCGTGATATAACGGTAAGAAGTCATCCCCTCTTGCGGGCCTACGACGGTATCGATACGGGTCTGGGCGGCGAGGGTGGTGGATAGTAATAAGCAGAGAATCAATAGTCTCATAATCTGAGGGTTAAGTGTATATAGGATGCACAAACTACGAAAAATGGTGGTTCTTGATCGCTACCCCTCTGGCTTTTAGCACTCTACCTCTTAACTTCTAGCTCCTATCCTCTACCTCCTAACTTCTAAACAACTCCTCTCACCACAAAATCCAGCTCATTAAACGTAAACATCTCTCCAATTTGCTTCCCCATCAGGGCCGCGCCAATGGGCGATTCCAAGGAGGTACAAAAGACAACCCGGCCTTCCAATCGAACCTTCCCGAGGCTTAGGCCTACTAGGTAAAGGCCACGATTTGTAGCGACGAGGCTGCCTTCGGAGATGAGTTCGGTTGCAGACTTACGGATGATGCGGTGAATGGCCTGCTGGCGCTCGGCAGCGACGGTCAGTTGCTGGTTAAGCTTCTGAATTTCCATGTGCAGCATTGCCCGTCCGGTCTCGAATTTATCGCCGGCACTCGACTTGGTTTCATTCGCCAACGAGCCTTCAACCGATGCCAGCGATGCGCGGGTCACTTCGATGGCCTTATCGACTTCTTGTCGGGCGTGAGCGAGTATTTCTTCTTTCAGGGCCTGTCCTTCTTCCATGCTACTGTTTAATCCATTTCTGGCTGGCCTCGCCCCTGCCATCGGTCATATTTAGCAGGTAATTACCTGCTGGCAAACGACTAAGGTTAGCGGTGAATTGGTGGTTGCCGGGGGCGAGTATTTCATCCGTAAAGGTATGTAAAACCCGTCCCGTAATATCCATGATTTGGGCGCGGACGCGGGTGCGGAGGGAGGTTGTAAAAGCAAGGTTAACCTGGCCCGCTCCTGGATTAGGCGTCAGGCTAATGTTGCGAACCAGTGCCAAAGTCCCTCCGGAAGGAGCGTTTGTAGACACCACTTCATCCATAAATACCGGCCTGAAGGATTTAAAGTTGTCAATGTTCACCACAATCTCCTCATCCATTGAACTAGACGACAGCGTCCAGTGGCTAAAGACATACCCTTCACGGGCAACAGCCTTCAGCCGAATGGGAACATTTTCAAAGTAATCTCCCCGCCAATTGTCCCGCTCAATCGTCAGGCTGTTCAATTCCACGTACCCTTCTGCCTCGTCGGTAAGGCGAATCGTTACGTTATGATAATCCGGCAAATTCCACTGCTGCAGTACATGGTTTTTCATTTGAAGGGGACGTTGGCGGAAGAATTGGCGCATCTGCTCCACTTCTGCCGACCAGTTAGAACCATGGTTCCAACGGGCATTATGGGCTGATATTTCAGAACCAATGCTACCAACGTTTGCGTTAATCCTAGAAATAACAGCTGTCGGTATCAGCCGGCTGTTCATCTCGTCCGCCAACTGGTTGACGAACTTGTTCCGGAAACCAGTGTTCTGGGTCATCCGCCGAAAAAGCAAGGTTGCCCAAGTTGGATTTGGCCAGTTGAGATTGGTAGAATTCAGTGCAAAACTCAAGGTATTATTTAAGGCAGCGTTCGGGTTCCAAGTCGCGGCACCAAAGTCTGTATCAAACAGTATCCAGCGCCATTTTCCGCCCTCTGGCTTCCAATATTTCACGTTGTTGCCGGGCCAGTCTTGGTTATCTGCATAAATCTGAGCGACGGAATACTGGATGTAATTGTCCAGGTCAATCTGCTCTGCTATAACATTATAACTGGCGTCAGAGAAAAGGTTGTTATTGTTGAGGTAGTCTCGAAGAGCAAGGTATTCGTCGTTGTCCCCTTGAATGACCACGGCATCAAACTCTAGTAGGTCAATTTCGTCCGGGTCCACACCATGCAAGGATGCCAGATAATGCTCATTGATTTTTTCACGGATATTCTGAATACCCCAGTATTCACCGTTCAGGTAAATAACGGAAGGTTGATAGGCCTGGATATCAACGTTACTGTCCAGCCACAATCCAGTCAGGGAACCGTCTCGAAGTTGGGTTTTCCCAAATTCGTTTCCAGAATTTCGAAGAACCAAGGCCTGGAATTTGTCATAAGGCCTAGAATCGAAAAACGGGTATTCCATTTCATCGGTGCCATAACGGCCCCGAGCAAAAATGGACAGCGAACGTTGCGGATTCGACCGGCTCCAGCCACCAAATATCTTCGTCCCACCATCAAAACTATACCCTTGGGTACTGCCTGGTTCGAAGATGGAAAAGTTGATCGGCACCTCGACGTCGTCCCATATGTTGGAGCCGAAATAGGGTATATTGGGGAAGTCACCTGGCCCCAAGACATAAATCCCCGTTTCGGGGAGGAAGAAATTGTCAGGGTTCGTTACCAGTGAGACCACCGGTAGGCTGTGGTTTACGCCAATGAGGTAAGATTCCGTCTGCGTTGGGGAGGGAATGTAACCACCTCGAAAAATCCTTGCCCTGACGTTTGTTACGCCATTTATGGCAAGTGGGCTGGTATAGGTTGGAGAGCTTGACGTTGGCTCAGTATTATTCAAAGTGTACCGGATGGACGTTCCTGCAGAAGCACCGCTCAGGCTCAAGGAAAAGGGGTCCGTAAACCCACCGGGACGGCTGAAGGTGACACGGTCGGTAACGGCGCCCAGGGCGCCTTCTGCCGGGTTCGCTCCTCCGGGCGTAGGCGGGGTGAACAGGCGGGGCGCTGCCCCGCCGTCATCACCAGGTCGGCCAACGGAAGCACCATTAGGCACGTCGTAAGCTGGTAGGCTGTCAACGAAGACGCCGCTGGCGTCGTGTAGGTAAACCGTTTCTCCTGCGGAGGAAAGTTTGAAATTTGTGTGCAGCGCTGATGACCGTAAGCCAAGCATTTCGAGCGAGGGGACACCGTCTTGACTTGGGGCCGTGTAGCGGGCTGTCAGGAACGGGATTAGACTCATATCTGAAGAACTGTTGCTTACGTTATGGACCTGAATACTCAGCAGGTTTTCTCCCTCTAGCAACATTCCTGGGTCGTTGATGACGTACCGGGCTAGGTCATTGCCAAGGTAGAGCCGGGCTTCTTCGTCCCGGTTGGTAAAAGCATTCCAGGCTGGGCGGGCTGCGTCCAGGTTGGCCCTCGCAATCTCTACTCCGTTGAGGTAAGCCACAAAGCCGTCGTCATAATCCATGTCAAGGATCAATTCTTCTACATCGTCAACGTTGGTGACGGTGAAGGTCTGGCGCACAAAAACAGCGCCCGTCCCAAACGGGACCGTAGTCTCATCGTCGCCGTCGGCGTAGCCGATGCCGGTTGTTCCCTGGCTCCAGCTATTGTCATTGTAGGCTGCCAATATCCAGTTATTGGTAGTTGGCCCGGTTGGCCGGAGGTAACGGCAAGCATCGCCTTCCTTCACCAGGGTTCGGTAGGCTCCTACCCCACCCCGGTCTTTGTTCGAGGCCCAGAACAACAAGTAACCGTCGGCAGGGATCGTTACTTCTGGAATGATCCATTTTCCCGGGTTGTTTAGCTTGTCAGAAAGCATCCAACCGCTGAGGTTGAGTTCCCCGTCGGGATTGTACAGCTCTAGCCAGTCCGGCGTATCTCCGTCTTCGTCCGTAAAGACCGCATTTGAGGTAACAGCCTCATTAATGTGGACTTGTGCTGAAACATGGCTGAATAAAAAAAGCATTAATGTGTAAACGAGTAATAATCGATGCATGAAGATGTATGGAATTGGGGTGCCACAAGATAGCAATTCGGAATTTGTTATCTATTTCTTAGCCATAATAATGTGTACAACGAATTGCACAATTAGGGATCACAGATAGTATCTCCGCCCGGCGGCTATGCCCTTGACGAAGTCTGAGGTGCGCGTCGTGATGGATGATACTTAAACGACCGCAGTACGCCTCGACTCCGCTCGGCGATCGTTCAGTCCACCTCCCTTCTATCCTATGCTCGACAGCTAGCTCGCAGCCAAACGGTCACCGAGTGGAGCCAAGGTTAACCTATTGGCCAGTTACTCTTTTTTGTCCAGTCGCACAAAAAAGCTGCGGACATGATCGCTTGATCATGCCCGCAGCTTAAAACCTATCTGATTCAGGAAGAGTTACCTCTTCACAATACGCAGTAGGCGCGTAATATCAGCGTCAACAATCCGTAAGAAATATGTTCCAGCAGGAGCGTGAATCAAGGAGAAATGGCCGAAGTACGAAGCATCGTAACGAACCATATTATTGTACTGAACCAGGCGTCCGGTAGCATCAAAAATTTCGATCGGGAGCAACGTGCCCTTGTTAGGCATACCCGTCATTTCAATTTTGAAGACACCGTCGGTTGGATTCGGGAAAATCGTTACCCGCTGACCGCCCTGAGCGACGTAAACGTCGTTCGGATCATCAACGATGACTTCGAGTTCGAGATCACATCCCAGTGCATCACGCACGGTAACGGTATAGGTACCGTTGATGAGGTCAAGGAATTCAGCAGAATTCTGGAATTCACCACCGTCAAGCGCGTAAGAGAAAGGCTCAACGCCTGCGTCAACAATAACGAGAATGCTAGAATCAACAGCGGTAGCGGTTGCTACCAGCGAACAAAAACCAACTTCTACTTCAAGCATTACTTCACAGCCGTCTCCATTAGAGATGGTTACAGGGTAAGTCCCCGGCAGGAGGTTGGTGTAAATAGTAGTTGTTGACGCAGGACCACCATCAAAGCTGATGGTGAAATCGCCGCCGTTGGTATTGTTAAGGGTCAACATGACCGTTCCGTCAGCAGCTTCGGCCCCACTTGCAGGAGCAGCGTCAGCTTCTACTTCAAGTAAACAAACACCGGAAGCACAGAATTCTCCGCGCTGGCTTGTTGCAAATTGCCCGTCCTCCGTAGCAACTACTTCACCGGCAGAGTTGGTAATGGTGAAACCACCTGCACCGAATATTCCGTCACCGAAGCTGTCAAATACGGTAAGCGTGTAACATTTATCAGGATCAAGACAGAATTCCTGCTCGATCAACTCAAAGTTGTTGCTAAAGTTGTTTCCAGAGAAGAGAACCATGCCGTCTTCATCCGCCAATTCCCAACTCGTTTCCTCTGGGAAGTTATCAAGCTGGAGGGCAAAATCGAATACATCGCCGTCGTTCAGGACGGTCATGTTACCAGAAACAGAGTTGTCTGCTGGAAATTCATCAGTTTCACCGTTTGGCAGTGTTGCCACTGCTTCTACAACATAGTCACCGTCCTCAAGGCCGGTAAGGATGATCAACTTAGTACTCCGCTGGCCATTGTCCAGGTTGCCAGTCCAGTTGGTCACCTTCGCTACCTCTCCGTTAAGACTGAGGGTAATAACGGCCTCCGTCAGTGGGCGACCACTTCGGTTCTCAAGGGTAACAATAATACCAGCCGCAGGTCCACATACAGATGCAGGTACATTAATAGCCACTGCTGCTACGTCAAATTTGGCCAACTGTCGTGGGGAAGCCCGAATGGTGTCATTCGATCGGAAGTCATCATTGTCCAGGTCAGACCAGGCTTTGATGCTGTAGGTCCCGAGCGCTTCCATGTCTACGGTTGTAACAAAAGTGTGTACGTAGCTGCTGTCAGGTGCAAGAACGAGGTTGGGAACATCTTCAATGACGGCTTCACCGCCTTCGAAAGAGTAACCCACCTTGAAAGAAAACTGGGTATCAATACCAACGTTTTTGATGCTGATGGTGATTGGCGTTTCTGACGTGTTATCGGCAGAGATACGCTCCGGGTTGATCAGGGTGCGGCCGGAAAGGTCGTTGGTGTCTTTCTTGAGGTCAAAACCTGCAATACGGGTAGTCACACCGTCGGTATCACCGTACTCACTGGTGAACCAGAAAGTACGTCCGTTGAAAGGATCAACGGAAAGTTGGGCGTAATCACCGTAGCGGTTACCACCCCGGATGCTACCAGTACCTTCAATAATGGTGGTTTCCTGTTGGGTCATTTCGCCAAGCGGGTCATTAGCGAAACGGCCAACTACCTTAAGGCTTGGGAACTCGTTGGCGCTAGAGGTAGTGTACGCAAGGGCGATGTTGCCCTGGCCATCCATAGCGATGGCGCCCATGAAACGATCGACACCGTCGTCAGGAGCGAAAGTTCCTTCCTGGTAAATCGTCCAGGGGTCCGTGTCTTCTGAGCGACGAATCTCCATCCAACGAATACCTGCAATGTTGTTACCTGCTGTTGCATCAGTAATAAAATTGAGGATAATGGACTCGTGTGTACCGAAGTTCTGGTAGTGAACCTGGTTCATTATCACTGCAGGAATACCATCAATCGCGTTGTCGTCCAACTGCGGGATACAACCAAAGCCTGGTCCGTTTTCAGAACAAGGCTCGGCATCGTAAGCTGCCGTTGCAAGGTGGGTAACCGTAAGCGTCGTATTGTCGGCATCGTCGAAATCAATATCAAATTCAATGATGTCAACCTCATCTTTTGGTACGTTGCCCCAAGCATCGTCGTTCTGACGCATAACCATTGGTTTAGCGTTGGGCTTTGGCGGAGCGAAGCCGGTCCAGTCAACTGGTGTAGCTACGTAAAATCCAGGTCCGTTACCAATCCCTGGAACAGAGATACGCTGAAGCGTAGCCGTTGCAGCACCTGCGAGGATCTCTGCCCGGTCGATGAAATAGACCGTTTGGCTAGCTGTCCCAGTTTCATTGGTCGTAACAACGTAAGCTTCTTCCCAAACAGACCACTTCGGGTAATCGGGGAAGGATGGTGTGCCGAAGCTGTAAGCATTCCAGCTACCGAATGGGTCCGAAGAATCGGATACTGCCAGCAGCAGCTCGTTACCGTTCGGAAACTCAGTAATCATCCAACGTTCAGCCATCTGGTCGTAAAGAATAATCGGGTCACCCGCAGAGGTACGACCGATAGACTGCCACAATGTGTTGGCAGAAATTGGGGCAGAGGCCTCGCTACCATCTTTGTTGAAGATCTGAAAACGGGTTGCGTTTACAGCTTGGATGTAGAAATCTTTGCCAATGTCTCCACTTGGATCGTGGGGAGCACCGCCAGACCTGAGGCCTTCGATGTTGGTCAGAAAGGTGATGTCTCCATCAACACTCCGGGTTGGAAGGCTGGACTGACGGACAGCATCAAAACCCTGAGCACCTGGCTGAGCGCCTTCGACTGTCGTAGTTGGCATACCACGGCCGATAAAGTTACGCGGCGGGCGCTTCAGCTTAACAGCTGCTTTTTTCTCCGGAGAGGTACTAGGAATTGGGACCAGGTCGCGGAGTGGAGGTGTTTTCCCAAGAAAAACGACCTCGCTTTCCATAGCGCTCACTGGCTGCTGTGGAACGCCGGCCTGCTGCGCGAAAAGACCAGAAGTGGCCACTAGCAGCAGGGCTAAAAGAGGGTATAAATGCTTCATATAAATGTGTGGCGATGATGATTTAATAGTGCAAAATTGATCTTTGTTAGCGTCGACAAAAGTGGCGCTGATTCGTTTTTTTTTATGTCAGTTTAGAAGTTCAGGTTAAAATCCAACCTCAAACACATCCTCAAGGTACTGACTTAGGAATCATGAGGTGAAGGCAACAGCTTAAAATGTCTTCGTCATTTCAAAATCGGTGCATAGCTGAAAGATGCGGATCATTAGGTGCCGTGGACGCAGGTGCATTATTGAGTTTATAGAAGCAAGGCGTCCCTAAGGGAGTACATTGCTCTAAACAATTCACCTTGCACCTGCGGCCGCGGCACCTGTTCACGAAGCCAGAAGTACTACTACTCCTTCGGCGACAACATAGTTACCTCCTTCACGGACTTGTGCGACCGGATAGCCGTCAGCATATTCGCCAGCTTCAGTCCTTCTCCAGCAAAAACGAACTTGAATTTGTTCTGTGTCCGGCTGGCCTGACGCCCCTCTTTCTTAAGGCCAAACTGACTAAAGGCCGCTTCAATGGTTTCTGGCTTCACGCCTTCTGCCATCAAAATAAGCATAGAGCCCTCACTCATTTGGTCCGACATCGGAGCTTCAACTGTGGGAGCATCGACGGATGCTTTATTGGTTTTAGCAGAGCTGCACCCAGTGGCTAAAGAGATGGACAAGAGCATACAGGTAAACAGGAAATGCTTGAACATAAAGACAATCTTAAGGTATTAGACTGGAAAATTACCAGTAAAAACACTGGTAATTAAGTCCGGTATGTCAATTTAAATAGTCCACTTTCATTTGCTCCGTAAGGATCACTGGTATTCAGAACATTATGGCTTCCAATTCACTTTTCAAAACAGGGCCCCATTCATGGTCAGATTGTGCTTTCAGTCTCTTGTAAAAACATTAGCATTTCTGCCATTCTGTCAGCCCCTTGCCGTACCTTTGCGCCCCCTAATGGTCAAGACCTATGTATAACGATAATCCAACGCTGAAAGATATTAATGCTAAAACCATCGACGAGAATCGTCAGGGGGAAGCATTTGGTGCTGAATTCGCTCCCAAGAAGCCGGGCGAAAAGCAGTTCTATATAGAAAGCTACGGCTGTCAGATGAACTTTAGCGACAGCGAAATCGTCGCCTCCATTCTCGGCGAAGCTGGCTACGGCCCCACCAAGAATATGGAAGCGGCCGACCTCATCCTGGTCAACACCTGCTCCATCCGGGAAAAAGCAGAAGATACTGTTCGTAAGCGCCTCCGCGTTTTTAATAAACTCAAGGAGCAGAAGCCCGGCATCATGATCGGTGTTCTAGGTTGTATGGCAGAGCGCCTGAAAGCCAAGTTCCTTGAACAAGAAAAACTGGTAGATATCGTAGTTGGCCCCGACGCTTACCGCGACCTACCAGGACTCGTTGCCGGCGCCGAAGAAGGCGAAAAGGGTGTCAACGTTCACCTCAGTCGTGAGGAAACTTATGCCGATATCAGCCCAGTACGCCTCCAATCCAACGGCGTTACTGCCTTCATCAGCATCATGCGTGGTTGTGACAATATGTGTTCCTTCTGTGTCGTCCCCTTCACCCGGGGCCGCGAGCGCAGTCGCTCCGCCTTCAGCATCATCGCCGAAGCCACCGACCTGTTCGACAAGGGTTTCCGTGAGGTAACCCTCCTTGGCCAAAACGTTGACTCCTACAAATGGGAAAATCCAGAAAGCCAAGAAATCGTCAACTTCGCACAGCTGCTCACCATGACTGCTGCCGTTGACCCCGATCTCCGCATCCGCTTCAGCACCAGCCACCCCAAAGACATTACCGACGACGTGCTCTACGCCATGCGCGACCACGAAAACGTCTGCAAGTACATCCACCTCCCAGTTCAGTCCGGCAACAGCCGCATCCTCGACCTGATGAACCGGACCTACACCCGGGAATGGTACAAGCAGAAGATTGATCGCATCTATGAGATCATGCCTAATTGTGCCATCAGCTCAGACATCATCACTGGTTTCTGTACGGAAACCGAGGAAGACCATGCCGAGACCATCAGCATGGTTGAGTACTCTCGTTACTCCATGTCCTACATGTTCTTCTACAGCGAACGCCCAGGTACTCCGGCAGCCCGCAAGTTCGAAGACGACGTTCCGTTGGAGATCAAAAAACGTCGATTAACCGAAGTCATCGAGCTACAAACCAGCATTAGCCGCGAGCTTAATGCTGGCGAGGTTGGCAAGACATTCAAAGTCCTCGTTGAGGGAGACTCCAAAAAGTCTGACCAGGAATGGAAAGGCCGGACGACGCAGAACCGGATGGTCGTTTTTCAGAAACTGGAAGGCGAAAAGCCAGGTGATTACGTGACGGTGAAGATTGTTGATTCGACTTCTGCGACGCTGTTTGGCGAACGGATCTAGATGTTTAGACATAATATTTTGGAGAGCAGTGTACTCCAAAATAAATGTTCATCTCTCAGCTTCTGATATCTAATTTGTAATCCCTAACGTCTGACCCCAATGGCAAACATCGACTCCATCAAACGCCGCTACGGCATCGTCGGACGTTCCCCAGCACTGGAGAACGCCCTCAACACCGCAGTTCGCGTAGCCTCTTCGGACCTCTCCGTGCTCATCATGGGAGAATCCGGTGTAGGCAAGGAAGTCATGAGTCGGATCATCCACGACAACAGCACGCGAAAGCATGAAGGCTTTATCGCCATCAACTGTGGTGCACTGCCGGAAGGGACGATTAACTCCGAGTTGTTTGGCCACGTTAAAGGAGCATACACCAGTTCTGATGGCGCAAGGAAAGGGTACTTTGAAACCCTTAACGGCGGCACCATCTTCCTCGATGAAATCGGAGAGATGCCACTCCAGACCCAGACTTTTTTGTTGCGGGTTCTGGAGAATGGAGAGTTCATCAAGATGGGCTCCAACAAAGTCGAAAAGACAGACGTCCGTGTTATCGCAGCGACGAACCGCAAGCTGCAGGAACGGGTTCGGGATGGCAAATTTAGGGAAGACCTTTATTTCCGTCTCAGCACGGTGCCGATTGAAATGCCAAGTTTGCGCGAGCGATCAGAAGACGTCTACTTGCTCTTCCGATACTTCGCCAACAACTTTGCCGAAAAGCAAAATATTGAGTCCATCCAACTGGACGAAGAGGCCCGTTGGTTGTTAGAGAATTATACCTGGCCTGGTAATATCCGTGAACTTAAAAATGCCGCAGAACGGCTGAGTATTCTCTCGGAGAAGCGGGAGCTTACGGCCGTGGACTTAGCTGAACAGATGCCTCAGTTGATGAAGCGTAACCTGCCTGCCATCCGGAAAGAGGACAGCTCTCGTAATGGCTCAGGTGGTGACACCGTTCGCGAACGGGACATCCTTTACAAGGTACTCTTTGACATGAAGGAGGACATGAACCAGCTCAAGGGCCTTATTGCGGAGCTCATACGAAGCAATGACCTTCGGGTATCCGACAGCAACCAACTGCGAAGCCTCAGCGTAGGCGGTCAATATCCAGCCGCTGCCGAAGCCGTTGACCGCTACGTGGACCAGACGCCCGGTGAACGACCGTCCGTTGACATCAAGGAATTGGACTACCGGGCCTACCCTACCCCACCACGGCCAGCCCCTAGGGCTGCCACACCTGCCTACTCAGAACC
>JBLIGS010000068.1:0-12298 GCA_047637095.1 Neolewinella sp.
CTGCATGTTGGAGTGTTGTAGCTCGCTTCGCTCGTTTTGTCACTAAGGTACTAAGGGCACTAAGGCTCTGCATGTTGGAGTGTAATTAGTTTTGTACGGATACTTAAGCTACAAAAACTTTGGCAAATCTGCTGCTGAGTAGTGGACGTTCTTCAGCACCTTCCGATCGGAAGTTCTGTAGACCAACCAAACATCACCTGATTTTTCAATAGTGCCTTCCTGTCCTTGTGTAGCGTAGTGGGCAACGGTTTCTTCTGCTTCCTGCATGGTCGCGCAGGTCTTACTCATGTTAGAGCGGTGAACTTCTTCGAAGAGGGCTTTGAACTTATCTCCTAGGCCAAACTCGAGGATGGCACCGCTGAGGACGTACTGGATGTCGGCAAAAGCATCGGCAGCTTCAACGAGGTCGTTGTTGGCAATTGCTTCTTCTAACTCCTTGAGTTCTTCCTGAAGGAGGTTAATCCGGAGACGGCAGCGGTCTGCGTCGGGGATTTGTGGCGTGTCTAGGACTGGAAGGTGGAAGGTGTTGTGGAATTCGGCTACGTCTTCTAGTGCGCGGGGTGAGGTCATAGTTGGTCTGTTGGTTCTTTAGTCTTTTGGTTCGTTAGACTGTTGGAGTTTTAGTCTGGAAGCAAGGAGACTTTAATGTCGGCCGTTGAAGGCTATTTTGTCCGCAAGGTAATCAGACATGGATTAATGAACAGCAATGATAGAGGTGCAAGTCGATTTCTCTAGACCTTGCTTTTACAACGTCCATTGGACCTGCGGCCGCGGCCACATATGATACCATCTAGGATTTAGTCTACTTTGCCTTCAAAAACTCCCGTTTACCACCAACCCAAGTTTCCAATACCTGGGTATCCATGATTTCTTCATCGGGGCAGCTGACCAAGTTCTTGCTCAGGATCACAAAATCGGCCATCATCATCGGCGCTAGCGTGCCACGTTTGTCTTCTTCGAAAGCGGCGAATGCACAGGCGGCGGTGTAAGAGTGCAGCCCTTCGAGGCGGGTCATCTTCTGCTCGGGGAAGAACTCAGCTTTGCCATCCACTCGCTTGCGGGTGACGGTAGCGTAGAGACTTTCGATGGGGTCGACATCTTCGACGGGGGCATCGGTGCCGTTGGCAACGACTGCGCCGGCATCGAGGAGGCTGCGCCATGGGTAGGCGCCCAAACGGGCGCGTTCCGTTCCCAGTCGGTTCTCTGCAAACAAAGCATCGGAGGTACAGTGAATTCCCTGCATGGAGGCGATGATGCCTAGCTCCCCGTAGCGGGGAATGTCGGTGGGATCAATGTGTTGGCTGTGTTCGATGCGCCAGCGGCTGTCGTCGCCGGGGGTGATGTAGTTGGCCATCACGTCCAGTGTTTCCCGGTTGGCCCGGTCTCCGATGGCGTGGACGCAGAGCTGCATCTTGTGCTTTTTAGCGAGCTGGGCGATGCTGTCCATCGTGGAAACCAGGGTCGTGTTTTGCCCGGTGAAGCCGGGATTGTCGAAGTAGGGCTCAATTAGCCAAGCGCCGTAGCTGCCCAGGGCACCGTCCAATTCTGTCTTGATGGCAGCGCAGGTGAACCGGTTGCCATAATGTGGTAGGCCGTATTCTGTAATCTTGTCGACCATCTCGTCGTGGCTATGGCGGAGCATAACCCAGAGGTTGAGGCGGAGGCTGTCGGCAGCGTCGAGTTCCTTGTACCAGGTGACTTCCCGGAACTTCGTTCCGGCGTCCTGAAAACTGGTGATTCCTTTCTTCAGACATTCTTCCTGTGCTTCCCGGATGCCGGCCAGCCATTCGTCCTTGCGGGACTCCGGCGTCATGGTCTGGACAAAGTTTTGGTAGGCATCGGTGATGAGGTCCATGGCCCTTTCTTCGAAGACGCCGGTGGGGTCTCCGCTGGCATCGCGGAGGAGGCGACCGCCGCGTGGGTCGGGAGTTTCGCGGCTAACGCCTGCGATTTCCATTGCTTTTTTATTGGCGAAGAGGCCGTGCCCGCTGGCGTGGCGAAGGATGACAGGGTGGTTTTTGGTCATCCGGCTGAGCTCGTCGTGGATAGGATAACCACCGACGCTGTGGTCGTGGGGTTTGTCCCATTTTTCCTGGTGCCAGCCGCGGCCGCTGATCCAGTCTCCTTCGGGTGTTTCTTCGGCACGTTTGGCGACCATGCTGACAATCTCGTCCCAGTTTTTGGAGCGGAGAAAGTTGAGGTTACGGAGGCTGCTGCCCAGTCCGCTGAAGTGGGCATGGCCTTCGATGAAGCCGGGCATGAGGAAGTCGTTGTTGGCGTTGATCCGCTGGGTTGTGGCGGTGAGTTGGCTGGCCCAGGCGGTGGTGTCGTTGCCAAGGGCTAGGACTCGGCCGCCTTGTCCGACGATTATGGCGGTGGCGCAGTAGTCTTCGCCGGCGGCGTTTTCTACGCCGGGGCAGTCAACACCCGTCCAAATTTTAGCATTGAAAACAAGCAAATCTGCCTGGTTGCCGGTCTCCGGTGTTTCTTCGCCACAAGAAGTTAGCAGAAATAGGGTAGTGGAGAGTAAGAAAAGCAAGGGACGCATAGTTTGTGTTGACTTGGAAATGGGCAGGGGAGGGAATTATTTCTCCAAAAGTTCTTCTAGTTCGTCTGGTGCAATGACCTGAACGGGTCGGTTGATGCTTTCCTCCAGGGAGATAAAGGTCTCCGTTCGTTGAATACCTTGGTATTGCTGAATCCTAGCCAATACCTCGCGGAGGTGGTCGGTGTCTCGGCAAACGACCCGGAGGAAAATGCTGTAAACGCCCGTCAGGTAATGGGCGGAAACGATCTCCTGAATCTTCTTTAGGTATTCGGTGGCGGGCTGGTATTCACTACTGCTTTTGAGGTAAACGCCGAGGAAGGCCGTTACGTCATAACCCAGCCTGGTGTGGTCAACTTGAAGGGCTTGTCCCTTCACAATACCCGCTGCGATCATTTTATTCATCCGGACGTGAATGGTACCACCGGAAACAAAAAGCTTGGCCGCGAGCTCGGTATACGGACGTTTTCCGTCTTCCATCAACATGGCCAGGATTTTACGGTCAAGGTCATCAAGATCGTAAGTCTTATTCATAAGGTTGCTTTGGGAGCCGAAGATAGGAAGATTGTTTTGTCTTGAAGGTTTGGGTATTGGAGAGACTCTTTCTGAGGGCGCGGGCGCAGGTGCAAGGAAGGTTGGAGGAGCAAATCGTTTTTCAGACTTACCTTCCCCTAAAATCTATCCAAATGCCAAACGTAGTAATGATGGGTGCCACTGGCGCCGTTGGCGGCGAAGCCGTTAAACAGATGCTCCTGATGCCGGAGGTGACCGGGCTTACCCTACTTGGCCGCAGGGACGTTGAGTCGTTTGCTAAAGCTAAAGTTGCCCAGCACAAACCAACCGGTACGGCGTATTGCAGGGAATTACCCTGGCGGTCTTTCCACTGCTGAAGCCTTTGTTGTTTGGTAGCCTGCGGAAATACCGTGGTATACCGGTATCGGTTTTGGGAGGTTCAATCGCTAGAAACCTGTTGGTGGAAGCGGTGTCGGAGTTCTATTTTGACGGTATTGATGTTCATTAACTCCCTCGGTTCTTCAGCCTTTAGGCTGAAATGAGAAATTTTGCCTAAAGGCTGAAGAACCAAGAGGCTACCTTTAAATCATGGTTGTTCCAAGGACACTACTTGATAAACTTCGTGGGCTCCAAGTCAAGGAAAGCAACCGCTTCTACGAAGCCGGTATGTTTCCTTCTCAGCGGAAGCACCCTTACTTTCCTTATTGCCGGGAGGATTCTAATATCTTTTACACCGCATTAATCGCTTTCACTCTGCTGCCTTTACTGGACAGGCTGCCAGAAGAAGACCGCTTGTTGCTGGCTGGGATCGTTGCTGGTATTCGGGGGAATTATCCGCGTTATGCTAGCCTCAGCACTCCGGGCTTGTACAACTTCTACCGTACCAACCCAAGCGATCATTATCCTAACGGGAACATCCTTCGTCGATTCAAACACTTCAAATTAGCGGATGATACAGATGACACGGCCATCATTAATGCCACGAGAGAGCAGGTGACGGATACCGAATTGAAAGTAGTCCGTGACGAGTTGGTTCGGTTTTCTAACCTGGCAAGTAAACAGATAAAACACCCCCTTCGGAAATACGAAAAACTGCCGGCTCACGCCGTCTGGTTTGGTAGCGGAGTTATGCCGGTAGAATTTGATCTCTGCGTGATGGCCAATATCCTCTATTTTACCTTTCAGCAGGGTAGTGAGCTGAATGAAACGGACCGAGCCAGCCTGGATTTTATCCGGAGAGCAGTGTTGGACGGAGACGTGGTTAACCACCCATTCCTGGTAAGCTACTATTATCCTGACCCCTCCGTTATCTTTTACCACCTCGCCCGGCTGGCGACCGTTATGGAACTACCGGAGGAGTATTTGCCGGTGAAGGAAATCGTTGCTGGTTTGCAAGTCCAGCTAACCCAGGCCACAAGTTTAGTTGAGCGACTATTGCTGTCAACTGCCCTACTTAAGTTAGGACAACAACCTAACCCGGTTGACTACACGATGGATGAGTTGGAAGCATCGTTTACCAGCTTTAGCTTCTTCATTGCACCAATGTTGGCGGGTACTCGCTCGCGGATAATGAATTACCTGGCGGAGTTTGCAGTGTTTCAGGTGGAGTACGTTTGCGAGGCGTATTATTACGCGCTGGCGTTAGAGTATGAGTTGTTGGGCCAGAAATAATAATTAAAAGAAAGGGCCACTTAACCGAAGTTAAGTGGCCTGGAATATTCTCATAATAAACGGTCCTCACTAGACCTTAAGCTATCTGTGCACCATTGGATGGTGGCTTGCCATCAGGTGACTGGTAATGAACTTGACGATGTCCTGTATTGCTTCTTCAACCAAGGCATCCTTGACGGTGAACGGCTTCCCGTTGGCGAATTTTGGTGCAGTGCCGGACCCGGTAGGAGCGGAGTGGTTAACGTCGATGGAGTGCCGCCAAAAATCTGCGTGGTTTTTCCATGCTATGCGGTTTACGGTTTCGGGTTCTACAAACCAGACGTTCCACGCAAGGGTATTACCAGAGGTCAACATATTGCCGGAGGCAACATTGAAGGCCTTCATGACGAGTTCGTTGAAGTCGTCAACGAACGTTGATGTCGTTGACTTAATGGGGCCAATTTCTACTTCGAGGTTACCAACAGACCAGGCCTCGTCGTAATGGAGTGTAAATTCTGGCGTGTCGAAATTTTTCGAAATACCAGACCGCAGCGGAAAAATTGGCTGCTCAGGTTGGTCCTTAGCATGGGTATTCAGTTGAATGGCATTCTTTTTGCTGTCGGGAAACGGCCAGTTATTGGACAGTTTATCAAAAGCGTCCCAGATGAATTTTCCGAGTGGGCTTTGTGAGGCATCTGGGCTGAACCAGATCTTTGGCTCCACCGTCATATCTGCGGCAATTTCACGGGTGTCTTCATTTACCCAGCCCCTATTTCCGGTAACGGTAACTTCCACGTTCAGCGTTCCGAATCCTTTGATCCAGGTACCTTGCTGAGGGCAGATGATAGAGTACACTTTCCCTGTGTCGGTATACCCCAAACGAGATACATATGGGGAGAACATCTGGAAACAACGCAATGGTTCTACGCCGGGAACGGTCTGCCAACTGAACTCAGGCCACTGTACGCCCTGCTGCCGCTGAAGCAGCCTAATGTGGGTCATGTTGTGCTCCATTTCGAGGGAGGAGAGATCTGGATTTGGGTAGGAAAAATCTGAGTTGGTCCCTTCGAAGCCTCCGACCCAGCCTGGGGCTGGTTGTTTGTGGTCATGGAACTTTCGTGGATCGAGTGATTTTACTGATTTCATAATGCTGTTTGAATTATGGGTTGGGAATATGATCTTTCTGCATCTTCAAGTTAAGTTTTACTTCTGGTATTTGGGGGTAAGAACTGTAAAACAGGTAGTAACGCCTATCTTTTCGGGTATATGTACTTGTAACCGCAATTAGCATTGTTTAACATCTATTTACATTCAAAATGCCGGCCCCGCAGCCAACAAGGATACATTCGTAGGTTCTAACCAATTTTGCTCGGCAGGGCAGGCGGTTAGCCGACTGTCTAATACCAAGCTAATGTACTTCGTAGCCAATAATACCCACGTAACTACAGCAACTAACCTGAAGGATGAAGCGGAGATTTTACCGGACCACTATGTTACCCAGGGCATTGATGATTACCTGAATAAGGTTGACACGGTTAAGGAATTTGCCGTTGGATTGACGAAGAAATGATGGCTTGATTAACCCGAGTTAAGGGGGTGTATTTCTTTGCTTTATAACTTTCCTTGCACACATTCGGCTTCGCTCAGGGACCGCCTGCGGCCGCGCCCAAATGAGCAGCTTAAGGAGGCGCGCCCGCAGGTGGTCACTGAGCGAAGCCTAACGTGTGCTAAATAGGTTGGTGGAGCAGGGTGTTTTAGCGATGTTTTTGCAACTTTTGACGATGTTGAACCTGTTGTATTTAAACACCTAAACACCTAAACACCCTCGTTATGCCCCGAATTGTAACCGACGACGTTATGCTCCGCCCCGTCCAAAACCCATGATTACGGCGCCGCCCAGGCCCTCTACATTCTGCGCGGTTATGTTCCCGACGGACGAGGCCTGTCTCAAAACGATAGGGCTGTGGAGATTGGCGAGAATATTACGGTTGATCATGGTTTGGCGCTGCACATGATGAAGGTGTTGGAGAATTAATACATCGTTTCTGTGCCATGGAAATTGTCGTAAAAGTCAAGGCTAAATAACTGTCCTTCCTCCGGAGTGAAATCTTCGATTTCGAGCCAAGAGCGGATCATTCCTGCCTGTTCTTCTGTCCCTTTCCAAGTCAAGTGACTGAGTTTTCGGAAGGGGACTGGTGTCATACTTGCCGTTATTTTACGGTGGCCTCTGAGCACTTCAAGCGTCATCTCTTCAGATTGCGCTGCTGCCCAGGCCAAACCTTTTTGGGAGAAGGCGAAGCCGTTAACGGTAAGAATTACATCCTTTGGAGCCAAGCCTGCTTTAGCTGCTGCACCAGTGTCTCCAATGCCGTAAATGGCGGGCGCTCCGTCGTTGAGGAAGAACAACCCGATGGCATTGGTTTGCTTCCAGGTAACCTCAAAACCAATACTTTCAAACCAGTCTGGTGTGTCGAGATTACCAGCCTCCTGCACCTGCGCGCGAAGCGCAGGCCCGAGCCCATCCTGGACTTCTCCGAAGAAGCCGATAACGTCCTCCGTTGTATACCCCACGTAATCTTCGGGAACGGTAGAACCATCTCCAAAAAACTTGAGGTAGAATGCCCGGAACGCCTCGTCAAGGTTTCCGTATATTTTTTTCCCGGAGGAACTTCGCAAACGCGCGTCAATACCGAAGGCAATCAACATCCCCTTATCGTAGTAGTCAATGGCATTGTTGACCCGGCCAGGATACTTGCTGTGGTTCATGTAAGTCGCAAGGGATGAGTCCGTCGCGCTGACCCTCGTATAGGCCGGTTGCTGGCTCAGGTGTTGGTAGTAGCCAGCGATGGAACTGAAAAACTGATCCGCCGTGTAGGCCTGGGCCCTGGTGCTGATCAGGAATTCGTAATAGCGGGTAAACCCCTCAGCGACCCAAAGGCCTTCGGTGAAACTGCCTGATGATAAATGATGACACAGTTGGCCGAGTGGCGCCGGCCGAAGGCGGCGCACGTTCCAGGCGTGGAACAGTTCGTGAGCGCATACCCGTACGCCAGTGGCATGTAAGTTTTCGTCAACGAACACTTCCGGCCCAAGGCCGCTCATGTTACTCGTCAGGTGCTCCAGGCCCCAATCCGCTTGGGGATTAAGGGACAGTACGAAGGTGTAGTCGGAGAAGGGGAAGAGACCGAAAACGTCGTATATTTTCTCGGCGGCCAGGCAAACCTGGTCTACGAAACTGTTGACCTTGTCATCAAAGGCGATGCCTTTGTCCACGAAGACGTAGTAGAAGGGAACACCACAAACATCACGTTCCATTACGTTAAAAGTGCCAAAGCAGACGGGGGTATCCAGTAGGACTTCAAAGCTTGGATATTCCCAAGCATTGTAATTGGCCAGCCGTTTGGCGCCCGAAGGATGGTGGATTTTCCAATCGTCGGGCAGCGTACCGTAATTTACGGTACAATTGCCAAGGTAATCGGGACAAAAAAGGTAGCGAGTGCCCATCAGCACGGCGTATTCCGAGTCAACAAGCCCCATGGCATCCCCCAAATCTGGTTCATAACAGGAAGCCCGATAGGTGACCGTTAAAGGCCTGCCGTTTCCTTGGACGGAATACCCATTGTATCCCTTCCTTTCAACGGGGCAGCTGTTACCGCTGTCGTCGATTGCCTCCACGGAGAAAATGTCTCTGCCGTAAGGCTCAAAGTCATAATCACCGGGCACCCATTTGGGTATTTCTAGAGAAACGACGCCTTTTTCTCCGGCAGCAACATTTCCCGTTAGGTGCATTGTGACGGTCATTTCTAGCTGCTTGGGATGAAGCTGCACGGAATAAGAAACATCTGTTTGGGATTTCATAGTAGAATAGTCGGGCGCGGACGCTGGTGCAGGGGAATGGATGAGGAGCTATGCCTTACCAGCCGAGGTAGTAATCCTTTGGAATCCAGGAAGGTCGCGTCAGATTGAAGTTCTCTTCTAGCATGTTTTCTGCTACGCAGAAAGCACCTTCAACCCAGCCTTGCTGGTCGGAATAAGCTTCTCCACAGATGTGGATGTCTTCAGCTTTGTTGGGTTGGCGCATGTAGCGCATTACTTCCTCAATGTTGTAATGTGCGTGCCAAACGTGGTATCCACCGCCGTATGGATCTGCGGTCCAATCCTTGTACCAGGTAACGTAGGGATCGGGGATGTTTTCATCGCCATGCAATTCCCGAACTTGGTTCATTGCTTCTGCCACCATCACTTTCGTCGCTTGGTTCTCGGAGATTTTATCGTTGAAGTGGGCGTGGCCTACAAGCTTGGTCGTCCTTGGTTGGAAGAGCTCCAATGCTGGCCCTTCCCTGTCTTTGTTGTCTGCCAATGCCTGCCAGAAGGTAACGGTCCGCATATCGTTATAGCTTCCAAGCAACATTGAGTGACTATCATTCGGGTCTTTACCGAAGTAATAGCATTGACGAATGGGAAGGTCCGTTATAGAATGGCCTGCCATTGTTTCGAAATCTTGTTGCCACCAGGGGTATTCAAAGCCCATCAGGATTTTAATCGAAGGCTCGATGATCGCTGAAGCCATATTTTTCTGCAAAACCGACTGGGTGTCTCTGTCGAAGAAAAAGTTGTTCTGGTCCAGTAACTCAAGCGAACGCCTTGGCATTGCAAGCACAATCTTGTTGGCCTGCAACGTCCAGCTAGATTTGCTGTCCTCGTTGAAAAACTCAAGGGTGTATTTGTAATCTCCACCAGAATTTTTGGAGAAGGTGACCAGCCTGTTGCCCATCCAGATATTAGCGCCTTTTTTAGAGAGATAGTCTTGGGCCAGGGCGTAGGCGATTAGGTCATAGCCACCATCAATTGTCCGGTAAGATGTGTCTGCGTTAGAGAAGTCTCCGACCATGTACGGGAAGGCCTCTGCAGCGTTCCAGTTAACGGTGTTGGAATAGTATCCTCCAGCGTTGGCGAGGAAGTTGAAACCTTCCTCCGAGACCTGGTCTTTAATCAGGTTCCAGAAGCCCATATTGTTGACTTTTAGCCCTTTGTAGGGTCCTTCAAAGTTGTAGGTAATCATGGGTTTTACCTCATTCCATTCTTGCCGTGTAAGCTCGAAGCCATAAGTATAGGCTCCGTCATAGGTGATTTTACCGGGGTAGTTGGTCATGAACCAAGGATCTGCTGCCAGCACGTTGTAGACGACTTTATTGAAAAGCTGGTCTCCGCTGAAGCCAACGTCGTCGTCGTTAAGGAAGTAGCGGGTTTCAAGTTTGTCGTCACAGGCCTGGGCTTCGTCCCAGGCATTCTGCATTACGCGTTGCTTACGATAATAAGCAAACAGGTTAGCCGGATCTCCCATTGGGAAATCAATATGATCTAGCTTGTCTTTAAATACGTTTTCAATCAAGCTTGTAACGATTTCCTGAGAAGTCATGTACCTCATTCCCCCTAGCTCTCCGGCAATGGTCATGCCCGGTAGGGTAACTGATTCGAGTCGACCGCCGATGCGGTCGCCCATATCGAAGATTTGGACTTTGTCCCCAAACATGGGGAATTTCTCGTCGTTGGTAAGCCGGTAAGCACTGTATAAACCAGATACACCGGAGCCAATAATGGCTACTTCAGTTTCCCTGTTCTCTGGGAGGCCATGCTCAAGCCGTGGGTTCTTTAAATCTTGTTGTACCATGTCATCAGCTGATGTGTGGTTGAAATTGATGTTGAAGTTGGAAATGTCATATTCGGTCTGGCCCGTTTGGGCGAGGTCTGCCATGATGTGCCCCAGTAAGGGGATGAACTTGGCGGCCCAGCCTCCGGTATAGACCCAGATGTTTTTGTTGTTATTGATCCCCTCCGGCAAATGGTCCAACAAGAGTTCTTTGCCGTTCTCGCTAAGGGTGATTAGGCAAGTCGAGGCGATCTCTGATGTTGGATCGATACCAACCATGTGGTCTTTAACCCAGTCAGAATTTAGCTTCAAGCTTTTGGCGCTAGGTCTCCGGTTGCGTTCGGACGGGTCCTTCAGGATTTTGTCCGGAATGTCGGGTGCCACCCTGAAGTAGCCGGGGTTATCCCAGTCCACTTCAGGAAAGCCGTAAAAGAGGCTGGTAGTTTGTGGTTCTTGGAAAACGAACCAGGTTGGCAATTTTACATCCTCAACCTTCTTGTAGTAGGCGGAAGACATTTCCCATATATCGATATCGATGGAAAGGTCAAGGCTCGCTAATGTATCGTTGATAAACGCTCCAGGGCAAATGACCAGCTTTTCGGTAGAGAACGTTTCTGAGCCTGCCGTCAATACGATGGTTCCGTCCTCCCTGGAATCAATAGAGGTAACGGTTGTATTGTCCCGTAATTCGATATTCTCTGCCGCATCACACAGCTTATACAGTGCGTGGAGGGTGGCACTCAGGTTAATAATGCCACCGTCTGCCTGAAAGAAGCCTTCATAGTCTTCAGGCAGGTCCTTAAAGGGGTATTTGGCTTGAATGGTCTTGGCGTCAAGCTTGGTGTAAGGAATGTCTAGTTCATCCATTACCCTCATGGCGGCCTTAATGCCGCCTTCCTGGGTATCAAGCGCTGGGTCACCAAACCATAGGGAGCCGACTTTGTCAATCAACTCCTCCGAAGTGGTTTGCTGAAGCTCGTCCCAATAAGGAACAGCGTCTAAGGCTAACTGGGCCATGTACTTCTGGGCATACTGCACCCTGAATTGACGAGACATACCGGCAGAACTGCCTTTCTGGTTGAAGAAGTCAAATTGTTCTACAACAAGCGTGCGCTTGTTCGTCTTTGCTAAAGCTGCTCCGGTAGACAGGCCAACGGCTCCGCCACCAATCACAATTACGTCGAAATGATTCATTTTATGGGCTTAAATTTAGATTGTAAGTACTCGGACAGAATTAATGCGACATTTTGATCTGGTAGATTTTGAGTCTGGACGAGGCGAAAAACGCAGGCAACACCGTAGTGTTGGCGAGGCTTTTCAACGAAGTTCAGGCTTAAAAGATGCCGAGCAGGATGGTGCGATTAATTTTGTCCGAATACTTATAGGTTGTAATGTTTGCCTAGTGGCATTAAGGGGATAGCTCCAACGGGGTTGAAGTTTGGTCAGTGCTAAAGAGCTAATCACTTTGCACCTAAATGCTGGTCTAAAATGTTAGGCGCTTGTCGATTTATTAATTTAAATATACGTAGTATGTAGCCGTAAAAGGCAATTAAAGTGCCTAAACGGGTGTTTATACGTGCCTTTTTAGGCGTTTTTAACATGGTTGAACATTTTATTTGATGGTGACTGTTCAGATCGTCTTTTAACCCGAAATATCCCTTCTGGTTAGTGACTGTATCGGTCGCCAACCGTTTGTTGAAAACGTTGGCGTAGGGTAGGGGAGTGTTGGTGTTGCGGTCAACGACGGCCGCTTTAAGTAAGCGAGATTGTTGTTGGGCAAGGCTGGGGGCTGCCAGGAAGAGAAGGATTAAAAGGAAACTTACTGGCTGGCCCACTAGTACACTGTAATCTAAGTTTCATCGCCTAATTCGCGGTGCCTTTTACCGTCTAACTGCGTTGGAAAAATCCTCACTTAGCTACGGCTAGGCTCCGGTTTTTCC
>JBLIGS010000069.1:0-12212 GCA_047637095.1 Neolewinella sp.
TTTCTATCAAATAATCCCGATGTAGTGGAGAGATTGAAACGAACTCCAGCCTTCGGTCAATTGCTGAACTCGTTTTTCAATGATCCCGTCTGTGTCCGGTCCATCTATTTCGATAAACCACCCAGGTCCAATTGGGTAGTCGGCTGGCACCAGGACCTGACGATGAACCTTACTTCGTTGCAGGAGGTAAAGGGATGGCAAAACGTTAGGACTGCTAAGGCAAGGATTGTGGGCCAACCGCCGATTGACTTCCTGGAAGAGATGGTCACGTTACGAATCCATCTAGACGATACGGACGGAACGAATGGCGCATTACGAGTTGTGGTGGGGTCTCACCTAAAAGGAGTGATCAGGACGGATGATCCTGCGTTCGAAGAATTGGTTTCGGACGCTGCCGAATGCCATGTCCGGCGAGGAGGAGTGATGCTGATGAAACCGCTTACGTTGCATGCTTCCCGGAGAACAACGCAGGGCAATGCTTCCCGACGGGTGATTCACTTGGAGTTTTTAGACCAAGTTAAAATCGGAGGACTTGAGCTTCAGGAAAACACTGCTTTCTAAAAAAAATCTTCCTTGCACCTGCGTTCGCGCCCACCAAACAGTAATTGCTGAATGATATGGTCTAAATACTTTTTGGGGCGCGACCGCAGGTGGTCCCTGAGCACGTTCGGCTGCGCTCAGTGGAGTCCGGAGCCGAACGGGTGCATAGAAAAGGTTAAAAGAGCAAGACGTCGGGTAAAATACGGCTGAACTCCATCGACTCTCCTTATCTTGTAGGCCATGCTTCGATCCTTGATTATCTTGTTTACACTGTTATTCCTGTCACCGCTTAGCGCGCAGAACACTTCATCGCCTGCCGACCAAGACTACATCCACAGCATCTTCTTCGGCGGTGGCAGTTACTATATCTCGCGGGGCGAAGCCGCCCGACTCCAAGAATTCCTGGACAACATCCCCAACCTGGATGGCTACGAAATCGAAGTCCAGGGCCACACCGACGATATCGGTAACCGGGAATACAACCTCCGTCTCTCGGCCTTTCGGGCGGAGTCCGTTAAATATCGTCTTATCAATTATCCGCTGTCGGAAGAAATGATGCAGATGCTTCCGCTTGGGGAAGATGCGCCGAACTTTGACAACAATACTTGGGAAGGAAAGCTGAGTAACCGGAGGGTGGATATAATCCTAAAAAGGATTATCCTCTAGTTACACTGTAAACTAAGTCGCTGGTGGGTTTTGCCGACTAACAAGGCGGAAAAACCAGAGCCTAGCCGTAGCTAAGTGAGGATTTTTCCAACGCAGTTAGGCGGTAAAAGACACCGCGAATTAGGCAACGAAACTTACTGGCTGGCCCACTAGCTGAAATCATAACACCCAACCTTCTTCCCTTTGCCTTTTCGGTTCTTGAACTTGCCTCCTTTTTTACCGCCCTTTCTGCCGAAGTCGTGGAGTCGGATCCCGAAGTAAAAGTCTCCCCCTCTAAGTTTAGATGTCTTTAGCACGGTTCCAATCAGTCGGTCAGAACCAACATAAAACGGCCCGGCCCGCAGCTGCATCCCAATGCTAAAACTGTCCCAGTTGTGGACGTTGGCCGAGAGGCCAGCCCCGTACCACCACTTGCTGTAGTTGGCCCCTAGGTAAAGCTGATTGCCTTGGCTGAGTTGCTCCGACCGCAGGCCGAGGGTGGTGCGGTAAGCCGCTGCAAACTGAACTTCCTGGACCGGCCGAAAACTAAATTGGGCACTAATCGTCGTTGGCAGACCAACCTTGAACCCCCGGCCATCGAGGGACGCACCGGTGTCGCCGTCGTAGACGTCGGCACTCAACTGCTGCAGAAAACCATCAACACCGGCATTCGCAAGCGTATCATAATCTGCCGTTAAAAAGAGAACATCTCCCGAGTTGACAAACCGATGAACCTGGCCACTACGGTTGAAATTAAGTTGGCCGATGTCGGAGACTGATACTCCGGCAACGTACTGGTATTTACCGTCGGAGTCACTGCCCCAGGCGTACTGGAAGCCGAAATCGGCGGCAAAGCCACCGCCCGCAGACTGCAGGTCCTCCCCTTCGCCCAACAGGTTACCCGTCAGTCCAATCTCCGTCTCCAGGTTGCTAATGTTAAGGCTCCGCATGCTGTCCTGACGGATCTGGCTCCCGTCGGGATTAAAGATGGCCGCTCCGCCAAAGGCGGTAAGGTGCTTTAGGTTGATGCCTATTCGTAATTCTCCGTCGTAGCCCATGGGTATAGCCTGGGAGATGTTGCCACCGACCTCGCTCCACGCGGCCGCGGCCGCGTATAAACTAGTCAACGGAAGGTCGACACCTGAAGGTTGGTCTAGGTAGTTGTTGTAGTTCGCCTTGAAGTCTACGCGGCGGGTGCTGCTCAATGCCCGTAGCCTTGAAAATGCTCCCACTCGGGTAGAGCTCCCAATTTGAATCGAAAAAGAAGGCCCTAGAACATTAATACCAGTATTTACAAATACCGGCCGCTGGTGATCCTCGAAGGAATAATCATACCTGTTGCCGTTAAGCCCAAAGGCGTATTCTGTATCGTCAAGACCAATTGTCTCCGATTTGGCAAAGTCTCGCAATAAGCCGAGGGCGGAAGCCTGTTCGATGAATAGGACATTGTTATTGAGGAAGCCGCTCGCGCCAACCAAGTTAAGGTCCCAGTCGTAGGGGATGTCGGCCGTAGCGGCCGGCTGCAAAAAGGCACTGCCGATGCCGGCATGTTGGTCCATTGCCCAGCCCATCTGCTGTTGCCCAAAGGCAACACTGGAAAGGAGGCATACAATAGCAAATAGAGGATAAACCCGGAAATTACACATACGCAAGAGAGAAGGCTAAAAGTAGGTTACGCTAATATGGGGTCTTCGGGTCCGGTTACAACGATTTATAGAATAGTAAATATTACTTTAGGATAAAGAAAATGCGCAAACGGTTTCCCATTTGCGCATTTTATCAGCTCGTAGAGCTTTATCTCACAGTCCAGAATTTATCCGGGGATGGTTTATTCGGAGTTTTTCGATCCATTAATCCATCAACGAAACCCCATCCTCAGAAATGTGAATCACCCGTTCTGGAACGGTACGAACGTTGATGTCGTCAGAACCGTTCTCAAGGCGGAGAACACCCCGTGGACAAACCGCAGAACAAACGCCACAACCAACACAGCTGGATCGGACGATGTCTTGCCCTTTCTGAGCATAAGCCCGGACATCGATGCCCATTTCACAGTGTGTAGAACAGTTGCCACAGCTGATGCACTGGGCACCGTTAGTCGTAATCCGGAAGCGACTCTGGAAGCGTTGCACTAAGCCGAGGTAAGCTGCCAGTGGACAACCGAACCGACACCAGACGCGGTTACCCATCAGGGGGTAAAAACCGGTGCCGACGATGCCGGAGAAGCCGGCACCAATCAGGAAGCCATACCACTTCTGTGTAGCTCCAGTACTGGAGAACAAGTAGCTGTCGCCGCCCTTAACCATGTAGAAGACGTTTAGGGCGATGATGGCCACGCCGACGAATACGCCGAGGTTGACCCCTAGGCTGGAAATCTCAAATTTACCTTTGGCGCGGCTGTAAAGTGCTAGGCCCATCGCCGCAGCAATAAGGACGGTAAAGATGGCCAGGAAGCTCTGGCGGGTTAGTAAGTATTCTGCGTTGGGAAGGAAGGAGTAAATCGTTGCGGCCGTCATCAGTACGGCAAATACCAGTACGGCGTGGATGATGATGCGTTCGTATTTCCAGGCCCGGAGGCTCTTGTCGGAAAGCTGGCGCCATGGGTCACCCATGGTCTCGGCCAAGCCGCCACAGCCACAAACCCAGCTACAGTACCAGCGCTTGCCCACTAGGTGAACCATCAGCGGCACACCGACAATGACCAGGAAGATTCCCCAGAACAACATGAAGGCACCGAGGGAACCAGGATTGTCCAGAAAGCCATTAACGGACCAGTCGTAGAAGAAGTCGTAATCCAGCGGCCAGATGTTTTTGAAGTCATACCATGGCTTGTTGAGGGCAACGAGGATCTCCGGAATGATGAAGGCAAAGGACAACTGGAAGAACATCACAGAAATGGTCCGCACGATCTGATATTTGTTGTGGCGGTACTTGGAGATCATCCGCATACCCATCACTACCATGATCGTACAGTACATAAGACCGTAGAGGAACCACTGGCTGGCTTCGCCGCCAGTCTCCTTACCGCTAACTGTCTGATACATGCTTTCGCTGATGGGGCTTACCATGGTCACCCAACCAACGATGTGTTGTGGTGCCCAGTAAAGGAGGACGTAAAAAGCGATGAAGTAGGTTCCGGCTAGGATACCGAGGTAACCACTGATGCCTTCTGGTTCGGCGTTGCGAACGTCGCGACCCCAGCTGTTCTGAGCGAACATGACAATACCGATGATCAGCAAAGCAATGATGCCCGTCACCACGGGCCAAACCAACTTCCCATCCATATAGTAGAAGCCGTATGCCAGAAGACCGATAATGGTGGCCGTGAGCATAAAGCCGCGCCAGCCTAGATCTAAGCCTTTGGTCAGCGGATTGTGGAAGATGTGATCATTCTTAATCCCCGGCTTGTCAAAGAATTTGGGGATGATGTATAGCAGGCCACCAAGGGCTCCGAGGCCAAAGGTTAGCAGGAAAAACATACCAGGGTTGTTCTTGACGGGACCATTCTCGGCGGACTTGATCCAACCCACTTGCTGGCTTTTTAATTGCCATTCGGGAAGTTCTACCTCCCATTTTTGGCGTTCAGCTGGCAGACCATTTTCTTCATAGTATTGGTCGACATAGGTCTTAGCAGTATAAAAAGCCTTCTTCAAGGCTTTCTCTGCGGCAAAGCTACTGCTGAAGTTTTCGTCAAATAAGCCTGTTTCCCGACCGGCCAACCGCAAGGCTTCTTGCTGTAATATGGCAGCGTCTTTTTTATAGGCTTCTGCGTCATCACCAGCGGCGAACGGAGCAACGATGATGTCTTCACTGAACTTATAATTGTCCAGGCCAAGCATGGCGGTGAAAATCAATAAAGCAGTGATAAATAGTCCTAATCCTAAATATTGGATGGCCGACTTTTTAGTGGAAGTGGAAGGCATAGTAATAATAAATGTTAGCGTTGAAAAAAACGTCTGTATCGGACTGCTGCCCTACTTCTCTGTGGTCACAAATGCCCGGGAATCCTTCTTTCCGAAACCGATATAATTCAGCACGGCTTTTAGTCCCCGCTTTTGCTTCATCTGCACGTTCTTGCCCGTCTGTTGGTTGTAAAGGGCAACCACATCGGCTTCGTATTCTTTGTAGAGCTCTGGGTCGAAGTTGGCCATGCCAAGTTCCTGAAGAACCTCTTCCACATGCTTGCCGTCCTTGATCCATTTTTCACAAACCTCATGCCGGTAACGGATGCCCATTAGGTTGAAGCCTCGGATGGTGCCGTCGCTTTCTTCGTAGTTGATGCGGACGGCTTTTTCGCCTCCTGCGTGTTCCCAGTAAAGGGTGGCGAGGCCGTCACGGCCTCTTGCGGGAACTTCGCCGTAAACCTGGTATTCCAGGTCCATGAATTTGGCGGAGTTGAACCAGACACCCGGATCATACCCAACCTTGCGGCCAAGGATGTTGTAGGCAACGGTTTGGCCCATCATCCGACCAGTGTACCAGATGGCTTCGATGCCCCGGCGACCAGGTTTTGGTTCTTGCTGGTCGGCGCAGTCGCCGATGGCGTAAACGCCCGGTAGGGATGTTTCTAAGTAGCGATTGACTTTTATGCCTCGACTTAACTCGAGGCCTTCGGCGTCGCGTAGAAAGTTGATGTTTGGGCTAACGCCGGCCGTTAAGCCTACGAACTGACATTCGAGGACCGCTCCATCTTTAGTCGTAATACTGCCAGCAGCGCCGGTGCCATCATCGTTGATGGTGTCCAACTCTGTATTTTCTTGCAGATCGATGTGGTGGCTCTTGATGTGCCGACTGACCATCCGACTTTCTTCTGGTGGTAAGGCATTGCTCCAGTAACTGCCCTCACGAATTAGCAGTGAAACTGGGATTTGCCGGCTGTGCAGCATCTCCGCTAGCTCAATACCAATCAAACCACCACCAACGATGACAGCTTTCTTGATTTCGTCCGTATGGTCTTCGAGGTATTCTAAATCCTGGGCAGAAACCATTCCCCGAACGCGTGCCAAATCTTGGCCCGGCCATCCGAATTTGTTCCAGGTACTGCCGGTAGCAAGTACCAGTTTATCATAGCCCATTGAACTACCGTCGCTGAAATGAAGGGCTTTGCCGCCGGTGTCTACCCGGTCAACGAATGCCCGCTTCAGGTCAATGCGGTTCTTTTCCCAAAAGAAAGGCTCGTAGGGCATAAGGTCTTCCATTCGCATATGGCCCATGTACACATACATGAGTGCGGTGCGAGAAAAGAAGAAGTCCGTTTCAGCGGAAACAATGGTGATCCGAACGGAATCGTCGAGTTTGCGCAGCCAGCGGGCGGCGGTCACTCCAGCGATTCCGTTACCGATAATGGCAACGTGCATAGTAGGTGATTCTATAATATGTGGTGTAAACTACGGTTTTTCAGCGAAGTTCTAACGGTAGGAGTTTCCCAGTGTCGGGTTAGGACAATAGTCTGGGTTTTGTCAAATTCAAGATAGTGAGGAGGGGAGTCTGGTGAGGCCACCAGGCTACTCTAAGCCACTGCTCGTAACCTACTCGCAGCATACACCGCCACCACACTCATGAATATGGTGAAATACCCCAGGTATTCATAGCCAATGAGCTTCCCACCGGCGTCTTCCGTGACGATGAAGCCTGCAACTAGGGTGCTCAGAAACAGGGCCAACTCGTTAACGGATTGGCGGATGTTCATGAAGCCGCCCCTGTTCTCTGGGCGGACGACGGAAGTGATCATCGTCGTGGCCGGAACGTTCCGGCCGCTGGCAACAACGAAGAAGGAAGAAGTGGCCAGTAGGCCGATGACAATGGAGTCCGTGTCCAAGTTCGTTAGGATGTAAATGCTGACGAGGGCGAAGACGGAGGCGCCGGTAAAAATTCGCATCCGTCCGTACCGGTCGGCCATTTTACCGAAGAAGGGGAGTAGAACAACCGTTAATAGCCCGCCAACGAGGTAGATCAGGCTGACTTGCTTGTCTCCAAAGCCGATGTTGATCTGCATGTAGGGCGCGATGAAGGGAATGACGGTGAAGTGCCCCAGCATGAGGGCGAAGGAGAAAGCCAGCGCTGCGCGCTGGTTGCTGTCCGAAAGTATCCGGACGAAGGGATCGACGACGGCGCGGAGGCCGGTTTTAGGTTCGGAGAGCAATGCTGGTTTCCCTGCTCTTTTGTCCCCTCCTTGCACCTGCGTCCCCGCCAAATGCCCCTTCAGGGAAGGAATGGAAAAGTAACCCATGACCACAAAGATGGTCGAGATCGCCGCCGTAACAATAAAGGGCGAATTCCAACTGTATTCCGACGCAATCCAAATGCCAGAGGGTACGCCCACCACACTTGCTACACTGAAGGCCGTCATGACCCAGCCCATGGCCGAAGCCCGCCGCTCCAGCGGAATTACGTCGCCAACGATGGCCAACACCAGCGCACTAAGCGTTCCACCAAAGAGCCCGGTCGAAGCCCGAAGAAACAGCAGCCACTCATAGCTCGGCGCAAACGCGCAGGCCAGGGTCCCCACCGTAAAGCCCACGAATAAAAACAATAGCGCCGTCCGCCGATCAAACCGATCGATAAAGGCCGCGCTGATCAAATTTCCCACCAGCGCCGCGCCGGCGTAAGCCGAGACCAGCCAGGCAAACTGTTGGGGCGAAATACTGAAAAGGGCCATGATCGTCTTACCCAGCGGCATGATGATCATGAAGTCGATGATGTGGCAAAACTGGATGGCGGCCAGGATGAGCAATAGCCTCTTTTCGTTGATCATTCGGTCTTTTCAAAAATGCCGAAGAGTTCGCTGCCGGCACGTGGTTTGATGGAGTTCGTTGCCGTTTGGAACACCCGCGCCTTGAAATAAGGTTCGAGGTAGGAAAGGTATTCTTCCCGAGTCCCGCCAAACGGGCGTTTAACCATGTTCCCCGTCAACGGAATATCAAACCAAACCCCGGCAAGCTTACCTCCTGGCGCAAGCAAATTAGACATCTGTTGGGCGTAGTCTTTCCTTGTTTCAGGAAGCGGCGGAAAAGAACAGAAAAAGGTCTGCTCCAGGATTAAGTCGAACTGGCCTTCGATGGCAAAAAAGTCGTTCATCAACAACTGCTCCTTCGGGAAATCTGGCACCCGTTCCTGGAAGGCTGCCAGCGGTTCCGGAGCAATGTCGAGCACGTGGACGTTGGTAAACCCCTGCTTCCAGGCGTACTCCGCTTCGTAGGCATTGCCTGCACCCGGAATCAAAATCCGGAGACTTTTATCGGTTAGTTGATCGAGGTATTCCGCTAGTGGTGGAGAAGGGGAGCCGATGTCCCAGCCTGTGCGATTTTCATTGTAGCGGAGGGACCAGAAGGATTTTGACATATTAGGGGGTAGTTTTTGTAGTCGGTAGGCCCGCATAGCAAAGGATTAGCGGCTGTTTTTATTGCTACTAGAATAGTCACCGCCCACTAGTCATAATTTGAAATGAAATTACCGAATATCTTGCTGGGGCTTTTAACGCTCATTCTAATGTCGAGTTGCACCACGACAAAAAAGACTTTTCAGAGTAATGTGCCAGAGTAATGTGCCAGAGTAATGTGCCAGAGTATTATAGGCAGGCATTGCGAATTACGTTGGAAGACTCCCTTGAGCCCAGGTTCAGAATCCTTGATGACGGGGGTTCCGAATTTGTGTCTTGCTCTCTAATGTCTCATAATTGAGAACAACAAAGAAGACAGATTAGATTGATTACACGGATTAACGCAGTTAGGCGATCAGTGTTAATCTGCCCAGTCTGTAAAGTCTGCGTTCCTTTCCAAAAACAACACGGGCGACCGCAATGGCCGCCCGTGTCTTATCCAATCTTAAGAATATCACTGCTCAAAACGCCAAACGAGCGCAGCGAGCATTTTTGTGCGGTAGCCTACAAGGCCGCAGGCGGTCTAAAAGAGAGCGCAGCGAACGTCTACAAACGGCGAAGCCGTGCCTACAAGGCCGCAGGCCGTCTCCGCAAGCCGTCTCCGCAAGCGGCCTAAGGCCGCTACTTGCGGCTGTATTTTTCCTTGAATTTCCGGTAAAGTTCCGTCTGCTTATTGTCCAAATTAACCATCCGGCCATCGATGAAAGCAATTTCAACCTGGCTCGTCCGCATGTCGAGAACATCGCCAGCGGTAATGATGAGGGTGGCTGATTTGTTGTCCTCGATGCTGCCGTACATCTTGTCGATGCCAGCAATTTTTGCAGGTGTCAAGGTGATGGCCTTGATCGCCTGCTCGTAATCGAGGCCGAAACCAACGGCTTGGCCTGCGATGAAGGGAAGGTTACGTTGTTCCCAGTAACCACCGTGGCTGATGGCAAATTCTACGCCGGCTGCGGCGAGTTTTGCCGGGTTAGCGTAGGGGCCGTCGATGTCTTCATCCTGGGTGTTGGGCAGTGCTTGGGTGCTGGACAAGATAACGGGAACGTTCTCCCGTTTTAGGAAGTCCGCTGCTAGGTAAGCGCCCTGGCCGCCAACGATGACGGGCTTGCCGCCCATCTCTTTCACGAGTTGGACGCTCTGCATGATTTCCCTAGGGCCATCCATGTGTAGGTAAACGTTTTTGTTGCCGTTGACGGCTTCGCACATCGCCTCAAGCTTAAGCAGGCGGTCACCGCTGCGGCTTTTGCCACAGTAGGCAGCGGCCTCCTTCATGAAGTCCATCAGGCCTGTTACTTGCTTGGCGTAGTTCTTGTTCTCGCTGATCTGGCGGGTCTGCCAGCTCCAGCTGCTGCGGCGGGGCCAGTTGACGTGAACGCCATCGTCTTCGCCGACAACCGCGTCCTCGAAGTTCCAGCCGTCGAGCTGGACCATGCTGCTGCGTCCGCTAACCATGCCGCCAGTGGGCGCGACTTGTGCGAGCAAAACGCCGCGGCTGCGGACGGTAGGAATTACCTGGCTATCGGTGTTGAAGGCGATCAATGCGCGAGCGTTGGGGTTTAACCTGCCGGTTTCCCGCTCGTCCTTCGTGGAACGAATGGCGTCGATCTCAATGAGGCCAAGCTGGGTGTTCATCGCGATGAGGCCGGGGTAAACGTGCTTGCCACTGCCATCGATGATGGTGGCGTTGGCGGGCGGTGTCACTATTATTCCAACGTCGACAATTTTGCCTTCGTCGAAGAGGACGTCGCCGTTCTCAATCACGGTACCATTGCCAACGTGGACGGTCGCGTCCCTGATCAGAATGGGCTTACTTTGATCCGGCGCTGGGGTCGGATTTTGGGCGCGGACGCAGGTGCAGAGGATGGCTAAAAAGAGCAGGGTAAGGAGGCCCCGTTGTTTATGTGTTACGCAAGTCATTTGCGGGTTGTTTTTATTGGAAAAGGCTGGGCCTTTTCCAGGGAGGGGCAAGCCCCTCTCGTACTTAGAAAATTAGGTTGCTGGTAGGGAGGTAGCGAGCCCCTCCCGTACTCAAGGAGTTAAGATTGCGGAATACAAGGCTGTTACGGTAACCCGCAACCTCGTAACCCGCAACTCGTTTAATGCTCGTGCGCCTCCTGCTTGTGGTCCAGCGAGTTACAGTGGTGCTCCCGGCGCTTCTTGCCCTTCGGCGACTGCGTTTCCTCACCCGCCTTCTTGGCGTTAAGGCTTTTTTGAATCAGGGCGTTGCGTTCCTCCCGGACCTGCTTGCGAAGCTTCGCGTCGCGTTCCCGGTTGAAGTACTCTATGCCATCAACGAAGGTGTGTTGGGCTTTTGCGTAAACGCTCAGTGGGTTGTTGTTCCAGACAACCACGTCGGCATCCTTGCCCGTCTTGATGCTGCCTACCCGGTCGTCGATGTGGAGCATCTTCGCTGGGTTTAGGGTCACAAACTTGAGGGCATCTTCTTCGCTGACACCGCCAAAGAGGACGGCTTTAGCAGCTTCCTGGTTCAGGCGACGGGCCATCTCTGCATCATCGGAGTTAAAGGCGGTCAATACGCCTTGCTCGTGCATGATGGCACCGTTGAAGGGGATAGCTTCGTTTACTTCGTACTTGTAGGCCCACCAGTCAGAGAAGGTTGACGCGGCAACGCCGTGCTCCTTCATCTTGTCGGCTACTTTGTAACCTTCCAGAATGTGGGTGAAAGTGTTGACGCGGAAACCGTGGCGTTCTGCCACTTTCATCAACATGTTGATTTCTCCCTGCTGGTAACTGTGGCAGGTAATGAAACGCTCTCCATTGACGATTTCCAAAACCGTCTCCAGGTCAAGATCCCGACGGACCAACTTGCCAGCTTTCATTGCTTCGCCGTACTCTTTTGCCCGGCTGAAATAGCTTTCGAAAATCTGTTCCACACCCATCCTAGTTTGCGGGTAACGAAAACGGTTATTGTCACCCCAATTGGACTGTTTTACGTTTTCGCCAAGGGCGAATTTGATGAACGGGTCGGCGCCTGCAAACTTCATTTCCTCTGCCGTCTTGCCCCAGCGGAGCTTGATGAGGGCGGATTGCCCGCCAATCGGGTTGGCTGATCCGTGAAGGAGTTGGCTGGTAGTAACACCGCCGCCAAGCTGGCGGTAGATGTTCTCGTCGGTAGCGTCGATAACGTCTTCCATCTCTACCTCAGCGCTAGAGACCTGGCTGCCTTCGTTGACGCTGCTAAGTGCAATGTGGCTGTGTTCGTCGATGATGCCGGCGGTAACGTGCATGCCCGTACCGTCAATGACTGTCGCGCCGCGATCGGAGAGGCTTTTGCCTACACCCGTAATCTTGCCATTGCTGATCAATACGTCGGTCTCTTTCAGGATACCATCAGCTTCGTTCGTCCAAACCGTCGCATTGCGGATGAGGTACGTACCTGCTTTCATTGCACCTGCGTCCGCGCCCCAAGAAATATTAGGGTAAGTCAGGCGGCCAATGTAGGTATCCATTTCTTCCTCCTCTTTCTTCTTGTCGTCCTTGTCGTCGTCCTTTTTGTCGGCATCGTCAGCTTCCATCGGGCTGGCGGTGAAGCTAACGGACTTGCCCATTGGGTCCTGTCCGTTACCGGCGTATCCGTCTTTGTCCGGGGCGCCTACTAGGCGGTAAAAACCTTTGGCATCCTTCGGTT
>JBLIGS010000070.1:0-12175 GCA_047637095.1 Neolewinella sp.
AGAAACACGTTTTATTTAATTCGCGTCCCTAACACCCATAAAGGCTAGCGAATTTTCGATAACTTTATCTTTTGCTATTTCACCGACCATGCCAGACTTTATTCTTACCGACAACCCTGTGGCCATTCACTACGCCATTCCGGGCTTCATCCTACTCCTACTCATCGAGATCGGTGTAGCGGTTTGGGAGCAACGGGATTGGTACGAAACGAAGGACACCCTCAGTTCGTTGAGCATGGGCATCGGTAACGCAATTATCCGTCTCTTCACCAAGGTGGTCATCGTCGGTATCTACTTTTTTCTTTACCAGTACCGCCTTTTCGACTTAGGAGCCACTTGGTGGGTATGGGTACTGTGTTTCTTCGCCGAAGACCTGAGCTACTACGTTTTCCATTATTCTAGCCACAGCATCCGCTACTTCTGGGCCAGCCACGTGGTTCACCACAGTAGCCAGAAGTACAACCTCGCTACGGCCCTGCGGCAAACTTGGACTGGCCAACTTTCCGGTGCTTTCATCTTTTCTCTCTGGCTCCCACTGGTCGGTTTCCACCCCATCATGGTGGCTATTTTTGGCAGTGTGAGCCTGATCTACCAGTTCTGGATTCATACCGAGGCGATCGACAAGATGTGGCGGCCCATTGAACTGGTGTTCAATACGCCGAGCCACCACCGGGTTCACCACGGCAGCGACGTGGAATACCTGGACCGTAACCATGGCGGTGTCCTCATCGTCTGGGACCGATTTTTTGGAACTTTTCAACAAGAGCAACACCGGCCGACCTACGGGTTGGTCTCCAACATTGATACCTACAATCCACTGCGGATCGCAACGCACGAATGGGTGGCCATCGGGCGAGACGTCTGGAGAGCGCCGGACTGGCGCAGCCGGTTTAATTATGTTTTTGGCCCTCCGGGATGGAGTCACGATGGTAGCCGAAAGACGAGTGAAGAACTGAGAAAGGACGCAAGGGGAACAAGAGGGACAAAGCGCCCTCCGGGCGCGCTATAGATACTGTGTTGCAGTCAGCCGCGCGTCCAGAGGCCGCCTTCTCCGCGCTCGCGTTAGCTAAGATGATAACCTTCTGCTCTGTTTCACGTTAGACACGCTCTAAATACAGCTTCAATGAACGAAACAACTTCTCCACCTTGGATGCGGACCACACTCCGCCTAGCGGCCATCTATAACATTATTTGGGGCGCCTGGGTCGTACTATTCCCACAGCACTTCTGGGAATTGGTCGGTATGGAGCCGATGCAGCACCCAATGGTCTGGCAGGGAATGGGCATGGTCATCGGTGTCTACGGCATAGGCTACTGGTGGGCCAGCTATGACGCGATGCGGCACTGGCCGATCGTAGCCGTAGGCGGACTGGGCAAGCTGTTTGGCCCGGCCGGCTTTCTGCTGAACTATGCCATCGGCCTAGTGCCCTTCGGCTTCTTCTACACCTTGATTACCAACGATTTTATCTGGTGGATCCCCTTCGGCCTCATCCTCTGGCGGGTACATAAAGTTTACCGATGGAAATTGACTTCCTAGACCCCGAGCGACTATTCTCTCTCCGCTTGGTCTGGGACACGGCAGCTCTGGTACTCATCTGGCTGGTCCAGCTGGTGATCTACCCGTCATTTCAGCATTATCTGACCCCGGAGTTCAGGACTTGGCACACCAGCTATACCCGTCGGGTTACCTACATCGTAATGCCGGTTATGATCGGGCAACTGGCGCTTTATCTATACCAAGCTTTCAACGGGTTTAGCTGGGATATTTGGCTAAACCTTGCTCTAATTGCAGGTGCCTGGGGTATTACCTTCTTCCGGGCGGTACCTGCCCATAGTGCCATCGGTTTGGCGGAATCTCACCTCCCGCTAGCGGAACGTCTGGTGCGGGAAAACTGGTTTCGGACTGTTCTGTGGACGGCAGTCTGGCTGGTTACGGTGGGTGGCGTTTTTAGCTGAGCGCTCTTTGTTTGTTTTTGGACCACAAAAAGAAAGGCAAGACGGGAAAATGAGGTGCGAAGCACCGGCACCAAGAGAAAAATAGCCCAACCGTAGGCACAAGGCCACCACAGCACAAGGCCACCACAGCATGAGGTCAAACACCATTGTTCTGTAACGGCAGGCTTGCCCACCTTGCACAGTACCTTTGCCCTCCCTCAAACAAAGTACTGTGCGCCACCTTTCCATCCTCCTTTTCTGCTTGATTACCAGCCTTTTTGTTTCTGCCCAAGATGAAGACTACAAAGTCGGCCTCGTTCTCTCCGGCGGCGGAGCCCGCGGCTACGCCCACATCGGTGCCCTTCAGGTATTGGAGGAAGTCGGCATCCGAGTCGACTATATCGGTGGAACAAGCATGGGCTCCATTGTTGGTGGATTATACGCTTCCGGCTATACAGCAGACTCCTTGGAATCAATGCTCCGCCGGACCGATATCCAGGCGGAACTCGAAGACCACATCGGCCGGAACAACCGGACCATTTACAACAAACTCTACAACGAGCACTACATCATCGGCCTAAGCCTGAAGAATTTTTCCCCCCAGCTGCCCACGGCCCTGTCCAACGGACAGCGGGTACTCGATCTGTTTAATCACTGGACCGCTGGCGTGCGTAACATCAAAGACTTCAGTAAGCTCCCCATCCCTTTTCTTTGTGT
This sequence comes from Neolewinella sp., assembly GCA_047637095.1. GTDB lineage: Bacteria > Bacteroidota > Bacteroidia > Chitinophagales > Saprospiraceae > Neolewinella. The sequence continues at coordinate 2,653 of JBLIGS010000070.1, forward strand.
CGGTACGGATATCGAAACGGGGGAGGAGGTCCTCCTTGAGTCTGGTAGCCTGGCTGAATCTATGCGGGCCAGTGCAGCACTACCCGGAGCACTAAGTCCATTCAAAATTGGCCACCACGTCATGACCGACGGTGGAGTGTCCAACAATTACCCAGCCCAGGAAGTCAAGGCCAAGGGCATGGACTATGTCATTGGCATAACGGCAGAACAGGACCCATACAAGGCTGAAGAAATCAACTCCCTAGACAAACTCTTTCTACAAATTGCCTTCTTCCAGGCCACGAGGCGGAATGTTGACCAGTACGCCACAACGGATATTGACATCAAGCCAGATTTAACCGGCTACACCCAGCTGAGTTTTGAGGCCATTGATGGCTTGGTCGCTGCCGGCCGCAAGGCCGCACTTTCGCAACTGCCCAGACTTAAAGAAATTGCTGCCCGCCAGCAAGAAAAACGCAAGGTGGTAAGTCCGCCGATAGGCATCATGGATTCCCTGAACGTAACCGTAGTGAAAATGTCGGGCAACGAAGAACTCAGCCGCCGGCAAGTGCTGAAATACTTTGATAAGAAGCTTCCTGGTAAAATCAGTTGGACAGACTTTCGGGAAGACCTCGTCGGCTTGCTGGCAACGGGCCGTTACGCCAACATTTTTTACGACTGGGAACCAATTGAAGGGACGGACGACGAGGTGGAACTTTCGATGAAGCTGAAGAAATCTCCAGAATTCGGCCAACGGCTTCGCCTTGGCTTGCACTACGACAATGTCTACCGCGCCAACATCATGGTCGGCTTGGAGATGAATGATATTTTCCTTAATAACAGTGTAACGACCATCGACTTGATTGGCGGCAACCGCTTTCGTTACCGGTTTGATTACCGCCTGAACCGGGGTAATGGATCAGCTGTCGGCGTCCGGAGCCAACTTCATTTTGCGGAAGTAGACTTTGATTTGGAAGAGCCCATCGTTACCTCGTTTGGTATTACCATTGACGAGTTAGGCTTTCGCTTCAATGACCTATCCGGAGAGCTGTATTGGGATTTTCGGCAAACGACAAATTCTTTCACCGGCGTTGCCGCCGGGCTTAAATATTACGATACGGCCTCCGACCAAATCTCGGAAGCCAGCACCGGAAGCGTCTTTACTTTAGCTGATGACATCTACTTCGTCCCTAAGACTTACTTCCTATACGACAAATTGGACGACCACAACTTCCCCATGAGCGGCTTCACGATTGAGGCAGAGGCTAGGGGCATCTACAACCTGAGCGTTGAATCTACCGACGGAAATGATTGGGCCTTTAATGGGGACCTTAATTTTATGGGGCTGCTGTCGTTAAGCCCCAAGTTTAGCCTTGGCCTAGAGCTACAAGCAGGAGGCTTCCTGGACGAATCTTCCCTGCCATACCGTTACTACCTGGGAAGCAACAACCGCAACCTGATGAATAACTTCAAACTGTTTCCTGGGCTCGACCTTGGGGAAGCATCCGGTGACAACCTGGTGATGGGCGAAGTCTTTGGCCGCACCCTTTTGGGAGCCGGGCACTTCTTCACCCTTGGCGGAAGGTTGGCACGGCTAGGGAAGGCCGAAGGCCTTCCGTCTTCTGTTAAGGAAGATGTTCTGGTCAGCGGCCGGCTGACTTACGGCTACAACTCACCTTTGGGGCCAATTGAGCTGACTTATGCTAACGGAAATGTTGGTGGCCAGCTTTACCTGAACATTGGCTATTGGTTTTAAGGAGGAGCCGCGGCCGCAGGCGGTCACTGAGCACGTTCGGCTGCGCTCGACTGGAGTCCGAAGTCGAACGTGTGCAATGAGTGTTTTTTTGTCCGAGTACTTACTTACCTTAGGGCGTGTCTCAAATGCCAACTGGAGACACGGTCTTAAGCCTTCCCAATCCAAAATCATTCGCATGCGAGCTTCGTTATCTCTGCTACTTTGCTTTTTTGTCCTTTTACCCTGCACCTGCGTCCGCGCCCAGAAAGCCGTTAAGGAAATACCCACCATCGCGGTGAAAACCGCCGGCCTGCAAAAAATGGATGGCTACTTCGACTTCTACTGGAGCGACGCCGAAGGGAAGGTCTACCTAGAAATTGACCGCTTCGCCGAAGATTTTCTCTACGTCAATGGCCTGGCCGCCGGCCTAGGTAGTAACGACATCGGCCTCGACCGCAACCAACTCGGTAGCACCCGTATTGTCCAATTTCACCGGGTCGGCCCCAAAGTGCTGCTTAAGCAGCGCAACCTCGACTACCGCGCCGTCAGCGATAACCTCGACGAAGTAAACAGCGTCCGAGATGCCTTCGCAGAATCGGTTATTGCCGGCTTCAAAGTCGTTGCTAAAACCGGAGAAACAGTTCTCGTAGACTTAACGCCGATGCTGATGACCGACGCCCACGGCGTCGCCGCGCGCCTACAACGAAATAAGCAAGGGAGCTACAAAATTGATCCCACCCGGAGTGCTGTGTACATGGACCGGACCAAAAATTTTCCACTCAACAGCGAGTTTGAAGCCACCGTTACCTTCAAGGGCAAAGCGACCGGCAGCCAGGTCCGAAGCGTGACCCCCACTAGTGGAAGCTTTACCCTCCGGATGCACCACAGCTTTATTCAGCTGCCGGACGACAACTACACTCCTCGCGTATTTGACCCTCGTTCCGGCTACAACGCAATGAGCTACGCCGACTACGCTACGCCGATTGATCAGCCGCTCGTGAAGCGCTTCATCCCGCGTCACCGCTTAGAAAAAAAGAATCCTACCGCCGCCATGAGCGAACCGGTGGAGCCCATCATTTATTACCTCGATCGAGGTGCACCGGAGCCCATCCGGTCGGCCCTGCTCGAAGGCGCCAGCTGGTGGAACGAGGCCTTTGAAGCCGCCGGCTTTAAGAACAGTTTCCAAGTCAAAGTTCTTCCTGAAGATGCTGATCCGATGGACGTTCGCTACAACGTAATCAACTGGGTGCACCGCAGCACCCGGGGCTGGAGCTACGGTAGCTCTGTCCAGGATCCCCGGACTGGAGAAATCATCAAGGGCCATGTTTTGCTTGGCAGCCTTCGTGTTCGCCAGGACTTCCTGCTCGCGCAGGGACTCATAGAGGCCTATGCCGACGGCAAAACCCCAGACCCACGGATGGAAGAAATGGCCCTCGCCCGCCTCCGTCAGCTCAGTGCCCACGAAGTAGGCCACACCATCGGCCTGGCCCACAACTTCGCCGCTTCTACCAATAGCCGCTCCTCGGTCATGGATTACCCCCATCCCTACGTCACCCTCAAGGGCGACAAAGTCGACTTCAGCGAAGCCTACGACGTGGGTATTGGCGACTGGGACAAGCAGACCATCAAGTACGGCTACTCCGTCTTCCCAATGGGAGCAACAGAAGCAACCCGCCTGAACGACATCATCGAAGAAAACGACAAACTAGGTCTACGCTACATCAGCGACGCCGACGCCCGCCCACAGGGGAGCAGCAACGCCAAGGCCCACCTTTGGGACAACGGCCAATCTCCCACCACCGAACTCAGTAGACTGCTCAAACTCCGCACCCACGCCCTCAACAACATGGGCATGGACAACATCCCAGAAGGGATGCCAGTCTCCGAACTGGAAAAAGTCTTTGTCCCCGTTTACCTGATGCATCGCTACCAAGTCGAGGCCGTTAGTAAGTTGATTGGCGGCTATGAATACTCCTATCAAGTACGGGGCGGAAGCGATCGCGATAAAATGGCGCCGGTAGACCTGGAAAGCCAGATGGATGCCATCACTAACCTGCTGGGAACCCTCAATCCCGACGTCCTGGCTGTGCCAGATAACCTGAAAGGCTTAATCCCTCCAACGGCCATGGGTTACTCCCGTAACCGGGAGCTGTTTACCACCCAGAATGGCGGAGGTTTTGACCCGCTGGCCATGGCCGTTGCTGCTTCAGACAACAGCCTGAAATTTCTACTACACCCGGACCGAATGGCCCGCATCATCGAACAAAATGTCCTCTTCCCAGCGGAGAAGTTGCCCCGGCTGAACGAGTATTTCCTGTTCCTGTCCGAACAGTTGGAAGCTAACCTTGGGGCCGGCACAAAAGGCTATAACCTGGAATTAGCTCGGGTAGCGCACAAGCGCTACGTAGCCCACCTGTTGCAGCTGGCAGCCAATACCTCCGCTAACGAACAGGTGCAGGCCGAAGCGCTAACGGAGCTCCTCCGGATCAAGTCTTCGATTGATGGCAAAGCCAGCGCGGTTAAAGGCGCCCACTATGTCTACCTTCTCCGCCAGATTGAGCAGTTTATGGATGACCCATCGAGTGTGAAGGTGCGGAAGGCACCGGCGTTGCCGGATGGTTCGCCGATTGGATGCGGGGAATAAAGGCCCAAGTCCTTTATTTTAGACAGTCACTGCGCTCCTTTTTAGACGGCCTTCGGCCTTGTGGACACGGCCTTCGGCCAGCTTGTAGACGCGCTGCGCGCTTGTAGGCTGCCGCAGGTGGCAGGTTGGAAGTTACACGGGTCTTTGCCCTTCTAAATATGTGCGGACCTCACGAGTGAGTAGTGGCATGTTGCATGTCTGACGGGCACTACTTACTGCCTACTTTTTACTACTTACTCTCTTGGCACAAACCCAAACCTTGCCCCTTCTTCATCCACAATCAGGAAGCAGAGGGTATCGGGTGTGTCTTGATAGACCCTGCGGAAGGGATCGATTTTGTCCGAGGTGACGACTTGCTTGGCTACCAGCTCTTCGAGGGTAGAAATGTTGACGCGCCAGTGGATGCCACGGGCGGTCCTGATGTCTAGGACGAAGATGCCAGGAGCTTGCTCGTTTTCAAGGCCTGGGTAGGCGAAGAAAATGGGGTAGTTGCTCACGTTCTCATCGCGGACGGTGTCGGCAGCGTAACTGAGGGGGGAGAGGTGTGGCTTAACGTCGGTTTGGAGTTGGACCCAGTCGTTTTTCATTGGTGGTTGGTCTGTAGTAAATGCAGGTGGGCGCGAACGCGGGTGCAAAGAAACGTATAGAAGAGCAAGGTTAGGGATGGGAAATAAATAAAGTTACAGTTCTTGGCCTGGCGCTTTTGTTCCAGTTTTTTCCAAAAAATCTTTGCATAGCCTTAGCTACGGAAATAATTTTTGGTGGAAACTGGGGCAAAATAAGACGGCCAAGAACGTAAGTTTATTTTATTCCCATCCCTTAGGGGCGAAGTCTCTACAAATAGTAAAAGTCTCGCCTTCTGACGTTTAAAGCTTGACACCTAAACTCTAATACCTAACCTCTGATTAAGGTGCTAAACGTACTCTTTTCCAGTTGCCGTTGTCATCTGGCTTGTAAGCCAATCGGTCGTGCAGTCGGCTGCTCCGGCCCTGCCAAAATTCAATCAGCGTTGGCTTAATGATGAAGCCCCCCCAATGGTCTGGCCGTGGTAATTCGTCTACGTCGGTGTACTTGGCTTCAACCTCTTGCTGACGGCTTTCCAGAAAGTCCCTGTCGGGAATCTCTTGACTCTGTGGGCTTACCCAAGCGCCGATTTGCGACTTCTTCGGCCGACTTTGGAAGTAGGCTGAAGAGACTTCCGGTGCTACCCGTTCAACGGTGCCTTCAATCCTGACCTGTCGTTGCATCTCTAACCAGTTGAAGACGGCAGCGGCGTTGGGCCGCTCGTCCAACTCCTGGCCTTTGCGACTTTCGTAGTTGGTGTAAAAGATGAAGCCTTCGGCCGTAACCTGTTTAACCAGTACCACCCGGGCGGCGGGGGTGCCCTGCTCGGTGACGGTGGCAACGACCATGGCGTTGGGTTCGGGCCCGCCGCTGCCTTTGGCAGCGGTGAACCAACGGTCGAACAACTCGTAAGGGTTGGCCGGTGCTTTGCTCTCGATGAGTTCGTCTGCCTGATAGTCTACACGAAGATCGCCTGCGTCAATTGCCATGGTTAGAAAGTTTGTTAGTCAAACAGCCGGGTAAGGAAAGGGTTTGAGTTTGTAAGTACTTATTGAGGTTTGCGTATTCCTTGGGTTGAGGTCCGAACGCAGTTCTGACGCTTGTTCCAGGCTAAGGATATTGCGGGAACGGGAAGTCTACTTCCCGGCCAGACCTATCTCTATGGATTCCGTTTGCCGGATATCCCGAGAAGAAGCACCCACGCGAACGGCATACGCGCCTGCTTCAAGCACCCAGCCTGCTTTGGCTTCGTCCCAGTAGGCCAGTTCCGTAAACGGAACGGAGAACGACAGGCCGATGCTTTCACCCTGCGCCAGAGAAGGCGTTTTAGTAAAGGCTTTTAGCTCCTGAGCGGGCCGTTCGACGTCGGAACCAGGCAGGGAGGAATAGAGCTGAACCACTTCTCGCCCCGGTTGGTCTCCGGCATTGGTGACCGTTAGGTTGACAAGTAGGGTGTCGCCGGAAACGGATACTTCCATGTCGCTGTATTCGAACTGGGTATAGCTTAGTCCGTACCCAAAGGGGTAAGCAACCGGCGTTTTGCTGGTGTCGAAGTGACGGTAACCTACGTAAATTCCTTCTTCGTAGTTGGTATAATCCTGGTTTTTCACCTGCTCTGGTGCTGGTTTCATTTCTCGGTTACCGAACATGAAATCCTGAAAATTCATAGCACCGCCACCTGGGGGGAAGTTGGCCGCAGAAGCGTGGTCACTGAGGTTGATGGGGAAAGTCATTGGGAGTTTTCCGCTCGGATTGACCTGGCCGGCCAGTATGTCGGCCGCCGCGTTACCACCTTCCTGCCCACCTTGCCAGGCCAATAGGATGGCGTCGGGTTGGTCCTTCCAAGATGCCGTCTCGACTACTCCGCCGATGTTGAGCACCACCACTACTTTTTTACCAGCGATGTGGAAGATTCTGCAGGCGTTGCTGATCAGCTCTTGCTCACTGTCACGCAGTAGAAAATCGTCCTTCTCCACCCGGTCGCCGCCCTCGCCGCTGTTCCGCTGGATCGTGATGATGGCGACATCCGCAGCGTCGGCGAGTACTTCGAGTAAAGAGTCTGAGTACATCATAGCGGGCGGCTCGAAGGGTTGGAACATGGCCTGCATGCCTTCGGGCTTGATAAAAGCTTCGCTGTTGGCGGCTTTGTGGGCCGCGTGGGCTGATTTGGCCGTTTCGTTGGCCGAGAACCCCGCCTGCGCGAGGCCTTCTTCCAGCGAAATGGTGTAGGCTTCGTTTACGTCTCCGGAGCCGGTGCCGCCGGCGATGAAGTCGTAGGAGCCGTTGCCGAGTAGGGCAAGGTTGCCGCTTTGCCGCAGGGGAAGAACGCCGTCGTTCTTTAGCAGGATCATGCCCTCGGCAGCGGCTTGCCGTGCTATTAGGGCGTGTTGCTCCAGGTCCGGATCGTTGCCGTAGGCGTAGCCTTCCATTTTTTTAGATTTCAGGACCAGCTCAAGGATTCTTTTGACCGCAGTATCAATTCCTGCCATTGGGAGGGCGTCGGTGTCGGCGGCTTTTTTCAGCGCCTTCCACTGTTTATTTGTGCCCGGTTCCAGCAAGTCGTTGCCGGCACGGACCATGGCCACCGCGTCGTCTCCCCCGAACCAGTCGGACATGACCACGCCTTCAAAGCCCCACTCGTCCCGCAGTACTTCGGTTAGTAAGTATGGGCTCTCTGCTACGTAGGTGCCGTTTACCCGGTTGTAGGAGGACATGATTGTCCATGGTTGCGCCGTCTTTACCATAATCTCATAAGGCTTGAGGTAGATTTCGCGCAGTGCCCGCTCCGACAGCCGGGAGTCGTTGATGAAGCGGTCCGTTTCCTGGTTGTTGGCCACAAAGTGCTTGACGGAGGTGCCGACGCCATTCGATTCGATACCGTTAACCATGGCAGCACCGATCCTGCCGGTTAAGACGGGATCTTCGGAGTAGTATTCGAAGTTTCTACCGCAGAGCGGGTGACGGTGGATGTTTACACCCGGCCCCAGAATTACGTCGATGCCGTATTCCAAGGCCTCCTTGCCCATTGCGCTACCGATTTGCCCGACTAGGTCGGTATCCCAGGTGGAGGCCATGAGGGTGCCGATTGGGAAGGCCGTGGCGTAGTAGGTTCGGTCTTCGCCCTCTCGCTTCGGCTCTATACGTAAACCGGCTGGGCCGTCGGAGAGGTAGATGGTGGGGATTCCGAGCCTGGGCGTAGGTACGATCGTACCCACCGCGCCCGGTATTTTACCGTCGCCCATGCCGAGGGCAGAGCCAAGGCCGGAGCCTTTAAGGAGGTGGATCTTTTCCTCAGTGGTCATGCGTGCCAGCAGGTCGTTCGCTCGCGCTTGCGTTGTCTGGCGGTCGTCTTCGTATAGATCGAGGGTTCCGTTGCCGTTTCTGTCCACGAAGGTCTGACCGTCAACGGTTATTTCCTGGATTTGCACTTCGTCGGCATAATCGCCTTCGAAGTTCAGAAAGGTAGCGTAGAGGTAATAGGTTCCTGCTGCCGCCGCCAGGAGTAGGATTGTTAGGATGGCGAGAAAAATCTTTAGAAACTTCTTCATGGTCGGTGAGCTTAAGGAAAATGTACTACTGGTTTCGCAGCGTGTGGACGTACAGGTTGTTGACCTGTCGGTCCCGAATAAAATGATCGAAACTATAGCATTGTTTCATAAATCCGATGGTTATCGTCATCGAAGCAAACGAAAATCACCTCCTCCGGCAACAGTCCCTTATGCGCCCTGACGGTCTCAATAGCAATGGCAGCAGCATGTTCTTTAGGAAAGCGATAGATGCCGGTACTGATGTTTGGGATGGCAACCGTCTTCACTCCTGCTTTTTCCGCGAGGCGAAGGACATTGCGGTAACAGTTGGTCAGTTTTTCTACCTCGTTAGAATTGCCGTCGTTCCAACGTGGGCCAACGGTGTGGATAACGTGATCGGCGGGCAGGTTTCCTGCGGTAGTGATGACGGCTTCGCCGACGTTGCATCCGCCCTGCCTGGCGCGGATGTCGAGGCAGGCGTTAAGGATGGCCGGGCCTCCGGCCCGGTGAATAGCACCGTCCACCCCGCCACCGCCCAGAAGAGATGTGTTGGCTGCGTTGACGATGGCATCGACTTCCACTTTGGTGATGTCGCTCTGTTGTAGGGTAATGGTCATAGCTTAAGAATGAACTTTGCTTCTGAAAAGTTCCACTTTGCACCCGTTCGACTCCGGACTCCACTGAGCACGTTCGGCTGCGCTCAGTGGAGTCCGCAGCCGAACGTGCTCAGGGACCCCTTAAGGGATTAAAATTCTTAGTGCCCTCAGTGACTTAGTGCCAAAAACGAATGAAGCGATCAAGCGGAGCGTAAACACAAACAGTCCGAAAATCTAACGAGGCTTCCGGACTGTTTGAACTTATTCGCGAGGGACTACGCCATCCGCTAAGCGTCTGGCTGCTCTCTCGCTAAGGGGTTAGAATTCTTAGTGCCCTCAGTGACTTAGTGCCAAAAACGAGCGAAGCGATCAAGCGGAGCGTAAACACAAACAGTCCGAAAATCTAACGAGGCTTCCGGACTGTTTGAACTTATTCGCGAGGGACTACGCCATCCGCTAAGCGTCTGGCTGCTCTCTC
>JBLIGS010000071.1:0-12101 GCA_047637095.1 Neolewinella sp.
ACCTTGGTACACGATACCATTTCTCTGGAGCTGATGGTTCGCCGACAAGGAGGCACCGATCAGATTCTACTGGGCCTGGACGATCCTTACCCCCTGGGTGAAATGGAAAGTGAACGGCAGTCCTCCTACCCTGGAAAATTGCTTGATTTGGCGGTTGAGGAAGGAGTTATTTCTGCGAAGCAACACGAGGAAATCTGGAGTGACAACGTCATCCGTTGGCTTTGTGGAGAGGAGCAGGAAAAATTTAGGAACCGAATTTCAATTAACAAGTAAAGCCTGGAACAAGTGAAGCAATTTGAAAATAGCCTTTCTTATGCAAGGGAAATGGATGAAGCGGATGAGCTGCGGGAGTACCGGTCGAAACACCACGTACCTATGCAGGCAAATGGGAAGCCCTTTGTCTACCTCTGCGGAAATTCTCTCGGACTGCAACCAAAGTCTACTGAAGCTGACCTGATGCAAGAGCTAAAGGATTGGCGGAACCTTGGGGTTGAGGGGCACTTCCATGCCCGGAACCCGTGGATGCCTTACCATGAATTTTTGACGGAGGCTATGGCTAAGGTCGTTGGGGCAAAGCCCCACGAAGTCGTCGTGATGAATACCCTCACAGTCAACTTGCACCTGATGATGGTGTCGTTTTACCGTCCAAACGGCAAACGCAACAAAGTCGTTATCGAAGCCGATGCTTTCCCTTCTGATAAGTATGCCGTGCAATCTCAAATGAGGTTTCATGGCCTGTCTCCCGATGATTGCTTGATAGAACTGACGGCCAGGGAAGGCGAAGTTTGCCTCAGGCAAGAAGACATCCTGGAAGTCATCGATGCCCAGGGAGACGAGATTGCTCTCGTCCTACTGGGTAACACAAACTACTACACCGGACAGTATTTTGACATGAAGGCGATCTCTGCTAGCGGGCACGCCAAAGGCTGCCTGGTTGGTTTTGACTGCGCCCACGGCGCGGGCAATGTCCCTCTGAATCTACACGACTCCGGTTGTGACTTTGCCGTCTGGTGTAACTATAAATACCTGAATTCTGGGCCTGGTGGCATGGGCGGCGTCTTTATCAACGAACGACATGCAAATGACGACCGGATTCCCCGGTTTGAAGGCTGGTGGGGCCATAATAAGTCGACCCGATTTAAGATGCGGGATGCCTTTGACCCGGCGCCAGGGGCGGAAGCCTGGCAGCTTAGCAATCCTCCGATTCTTGCGATGGTAGCCGTGTGGTCATCATTGAAAATATTTGACGAAGTTGGCATAGACCGGCTGCGGAAAAAGGCGGTTGCTTTAACCGCCTACACTGAATACTTGGTCAATACTTTGGGAGATGACGTAATCAACATCATCACACCGTCCGACCCTGAGCAAAGAGGATCACAACTGTCCATTCAGGTTAGAAATGCAAACAAAGAACTGTTTAACCAGATTACTGAAATGGGAGTTATTGCCGACTGGAGAGAACCGGATGTTATCCGTGTCGCTCCGGTTCCGATGTATAATTCTTTTGAGGATGCCTTTAATTTCTACACCATTCTTAAGTCTGCACTAGCAGCAAACTGATTACTATGAAAGAGAGTCAAAAGATCATTGTTGTAGGAGCTGGGTTGTGTGGCTGTTTGCTGTCCATAAGGTTGGCACAGAGAGGCTTTAATGTCTCCCTCTATGAAAGGGGGGCTGATATGCGGGTTGGTTGGAAAGAGGCCGGCCGGTCTATCAATCTAGCGCTGTCTGACCGAGGGATTAAAGCCTTAGAGGCTGCTGGCCTGAAGGAGAAGGTCTTGGAGAATACAATCCCAATGAAGGGCCGATTGATTCATCCTTTGGGTGGAGAGGCATTTTTGTCGCCTTACAGCGGAAGGCCATCGGACCACATCAACTCTGTTTCAAGGCCAGGCCTGAATATCTTATTACTAAATGAGGTAAGTCAATATGATAATATTGACCTGAAGTTTGAGGTGCCGGTAACCAAGGTCGATATCAAGGCTGCTACTATCGAGTACCTTGAAAACGGAGATAAAAAGCAAGATACTGGTGTTGTCATCATCGGAACGGATGGTGCTGGCTCTGTGGTCAGAAGAAGCATGATGCCACATACTGCGGAGCTGTTGTTTAATTACTCCCAAGACTTCCTGCGCCATGGTTACAAAGAACTAAGTATTCATCCCGGAGCCGAAGGCTCCTGGAAGCTGGAAAAGGAAGCCCTTCACATCTGGCCCCGGGGCGAATTCATGATCATCGCCCTGCCTAACCTAGACGGCAGTTTCACGCTTACAATGTTTCACCCTTATGAAACAGAAATAGGCTTTAACCAGATGGATACAGAGGAGAAGGTGACAGCTTTCTTTGAAGAGTACTTCCCTTCGCTGCTCCCTTATGTTCCCCATTACCTCGAAGAATACTTCGCTAACCCCGTTGGTAACCTCGGGACGATAAAATGCTACCCCTGGCAAGCATTCGGTAAGGCCCTCCTCATGGGAGATGCTTCCCACGCCATTGTCCCTTTCTACGGGCAAGGAATGAATGCATCTTTGGAGGATGTTCGGGTTTTCGATGAATTGATGGACAAGTTCGGAGATGATTGGAAAGCCCTTTTCGAAGCATTCGAAGAGGATAGGAAAGGTAATGCTGATGCCATCGCTGATCTGGCGATTGATAACTTCTTCGAAATGAGAAACCGTGTTGGCGATGTTGCTTTTATGCGGAAGCGGAAGATCGAAATGCAATTGGAGCAGCAGTATCCTGACTACCATTCAAAGTATTCTCTGGTAACCTTCAACGCTGACATCTCTTATCGGGAAGCCATGCTTAGAGGACGGAAACAGGATGAACTCCTGGTCGAGATGTGTCGGGATGACAATTTCGAAAACATCCCTTTGGAGCAATTTTATAATCGGGTAAAGTCTATTGAAGTAGGCGTTGACGCATAAAGAACCAAAAGAAAACAAGCCAATGATTTCAATGGATAAGGTCGAGGCCGCCGCTAAACGACTAAGAGAAGCTGACGCTCAGAAAACAACTTGCCAACCGGTTCGGGACCTTCTTGGCACGGACGATATTGCAGCAGCATATGCCGTGCAGCAGATAAATACCAACCTCCGGATCGTAGGAGGAGCAAAACCAATTGGGCACAAGGTTGGTCTAACCGCTCCTTCGGTGCAGAAGCAACTAGGCGTTGACCAGCCAGACTTTGGCCTGTTGTGGAACGACAAAGAAATTCTGAACAGCGGAGAAATCTCCGTCTCTGAACTGATGCAGCCTAAGGCTGAAGCTGAAGTCGCCTTTGTCTTAGGCAAAGACTTAAACGCTGAAGCCCTTACCACCGTAGACGTACTTGGAGCGATAGATTATGCCGTCGTTTCCATCGAGATTGTTGGCAGCCGAATTAAGGGCTGGGACATTAAAATTACGGATACCGTCGCAGACAATGCCTCCGCCAGCCACTGGGTTATTGGGCACCAACCGGTTAAGGTTGGCAACCTGGACCTGGTCAACTGTAAGATGACAATGGAATGTAACGGAGAGGTCGCTTCCGAAGGAACAGGACAAGCCTGTTCTGGCTCACCCGTTAACTCCCTCACCTGGCTAGCTCGAAAGATGGTCGCAATGGGCTCGCCGCTAAAGGCCGGAGACTTGATCCTGACCGGTGCGCTTGGGCCAATGGTTAACGTCGTTGCCGGAGATAAAATAACGGCCACAATTGAAGGACTTGGGTCGGTGAGTGTGTCCTTTACTGAATGATTAACCCAAAAACAATAAACTTTACGCTCCTCGGCCATTTGAGATGATTTGTACGATCAGAGAATTTACGGCTTGCAGGGCTCGGTCACTTAAGGTTTCCGGCGAAGCATTGCAAGCAAAGTGATTACGCTGATTTTTTTGAAAATCACCTTAAGGGACAGGAAATAAATAATCCATCATGGAAGGAAAAGTACTAGAAAATAAGGCCACACCGCTGGGGAATTATCCCCACGTGAGAAGGGTAGGAGACTTTATTTATGTCTCAGGAACAAGTAGCCGTAGAAAGGACAATACCCACGTTGGTGCAGACCAGGATGGGGACGGCAACTGGACCCTTGATATTCGGGCACAGACTAAAACTGTGATTGAAAACATCGGAGAGTTGCTGCAAGGCGTAGGTGCGGAATTGTCGGACCTTATTGACCTAACCACCTTCCTTGTCGATATGAAAGATTTCAAAGGCTACAACGAAGTCTACGGGACCTTCTTCAATAGCAAGACCGGGCCTACAAGAACAACTGTTGCCGTCCACCAGCTGCCACATCCCAATCTGATGATTGAAATTAAGGCAATTGCCTACAAGCCATTGAAGTAGACTTATTAAAGAAAACACCATGACTAAAGTGAAAGTGGCCATTGTTGGGCCGGGGAACATTGGGACGGATTTGATGATTAAAGTCATCAGAAATTCAGCCCATTTAGAAATGTCTGCAATGGTGGGCATTGACCCTGAATCCGATGGACTAGCCAGAGCGAAGAGGATGGGTTTTGCCACTACGGCTAAAGGCCTGGCCGGCTTGGTGGATATGCCAGAATGGGGCGATATCAAAATAATCTTTGATGCAACCTCCGCCAAAGCCCATCACTACAATTGGGCAATTGTGGAAAAGTATCCGGATAAAAGGATTATTGACCTGACGCCTGCTGCCGTCGGCCCATTCCTCGTTCCGCCGGTTAATTTTGATGCCAGCCACAACGTCCGGAATGTAAACATGGTAACCTGCGGAGGGCAGGCAACGATTCCCATCGTTGCGGCAGTAAACAAGGTTGCTAAAGTCCACTACGGAGAAATCGTCGCTTCTATCGCCAGCAAATCTGCTGGCCCCGGAACCCGGGCCAATATCGATGAATTTACGGAGACCACAACCCGTGCCATCGAAGAAGTAGGAGGAGCAGAAAAGGGCAAGGCCCTTATCATCCTCAACCCCGCCGAACCTCCGGTCGTCATGAGAGATACCATCTTCACCCTCAGCGAAAACGCCGACCGGGAAGCCATCAGGACCAGCATTCATGAGATGGTCAAAGAAGTCCAGAAATATGTCCCTGGCTACAGCCTGCACCAGGAAGTACAGTTTGATGATATCCCGGAGGATAAGCCCGTCTTTATTGAAGACTTAGGCTATCGGCACGGCTTGAAGACAACGGTTTTGCTTCAGGTCGTCGGGGCCGGGCATTACCTGCCCGAGTATGCCGGAAACCTAGACATTATGACCTCCGCCGCAATGGCAACGGGTGATAGATTTGCCGAGATGGCACTAATGGTCTGAATAACCGTAGGATAAAAAATAATCATGGCACATAAGATATATATCCAGGATGTAACGCTGCGCGATGGCATGCATCCAATTCAACACCAGTATTCAAAACGGCAGATCAAGGACATTGCAATCGCCCTTGACCAAGCCAAGGTGGACGCCATCGAGGTCTCCCACGGCGATGGACTCGCCGGCGGCAGCTTCAACTACGGCTTCGGCGCCCATACCGATTGGGATTGGTTGGAAGGCATCGCTGAGGAACTAAGTCATGCAAAGCTGACGACGCTCTTAATTCCAGGAATTGGTACCATTGACGACCTGAAAAGGGCCAGAGACCTGGGCGTAGAATCAGTAAGAATAGCCACCCATTCAACCGAAGCAGACATCTCTGCTCAGCACATCGATGCCGCTAGGAAGATGGGGATGGATGTGTCTGGTTTCCTCATGATGGCACATATGAACGATGCTAAAAACTTAGCCATTCAGGCTAAGTTGATGGAAGACTACGGTGCCCTCTGTGTCTATGTCACAGACTCTGCAGGAGCCTTGATGATGGACGGCGTTAGAGATAGAATCAGAGCCTTCAAGGACATTCTAAAACCTGAAACAGAGATCGGCATCCATTGCCATCACAACCTGTCGCTTGGTGTCGCCAACACCATTGTCGCCATGGAAGAAGGCGCCAATCGTTTGGACGCTTCTTTGGCCGGTATGGGCGCGGGCGCAGGAAACTGCCCGCTGGAGGTTTTGATTGCCGTCTTGAACAAGATGGGAGTGGATAATAATGCGGAGTTGTTCCCATTAATGGACTTGGCAGACGATGTCATCCGGCCACTACAGAGCCGCCCTGTTCAGGTCGACCGAGAAACCCTATCGCTAGGTTATGCTGGCGTTTATTCTAGCTTCCTCCTACACTCTGAAAGAGCTGCAAAGAAATATGGATTGGACACTAGGGCCCTGCTCAATGAATTGGGCAGACGTAAGATGGTGGGGGGCCAGGAAGACATGATTATAGACGTTGCCCTGGATTTAGTAGGCAAAGCAAAACAGTAGACTATTATGCAGAAGATCAGCAATTACATAAACGGAGAACTACTGCCACCAACTAGTGGAGACTTCCTCGATTTATTCGACCCATCCATCGGAGCCCCTTACGCCAAGGTGCCGGATTCGGATGCCTCAGATGTTGAGTTGGCCGTAGCCGCCGCAACCGGGGCTTTCCCCGCATGGGCAGCTACCTCCGTCAATGAACGAAGTCGCATTCTGCATAAAATTGCTGACCTGATTGAAGAAAACCTGGAGCTTTTGGCCAATGCCGAATCCGTTGATAACGGTAAGCCCGTCTCTCTGGCTACGTCGGTAGATATCCCCAGGTCTGCCGCCAACTTCCGGTTTTTCGCCCAAGCGATCACCCAGTTCTCTACCCAGGCGCATGAGATGAGTGATGCCATAAATTACACACTCCGCCAACCCATTGGCGTTGTCGGTACGATCTCTCCGTGGAACCTGCCGCTCTACCTGTTTACCTGGAAAATAGCACCTGCTCTAGCCGCAGGTAATGCGGTAATTGCCAAGCCTTCGGAGGTTACCCCGATGACGGCTTACCTGCTGTCTGAAATTTGTATCAATGCTGGCCTGCCCAAAGGTGTGTTGAACATCGTCCACGGAGATGGGCTAAAGGTTGGGGCAGAGATAACCAAGCACCCAAAAATTAAAGCAATTTCCTTTACTGGAAGTACTAGGGTAGGGCAGGAGATTGCGCGGGTTGCCGCGCCGATGTTCAAGAAGATGTCGCTCGAAATGGGTGGTAAAAACCCTAACCTTATTTTTGCCGACTGTAACTACGAAAAGATGTTGGACACCACCGTCCGCTCGTCCTTCGCCAACCAGGGCCAAATTTGCCTCTGCGGCTCAAGACTCTACATCGAGTCGTCCATTTATAAACGGTTTAAAAAAGACTTTGTCGAACGGGTAAGCGCACTCAAAGTGGGCCCGCCGGACGAGGCCTCCACCAACATCGGAGCCATTGTCTCAAAACCGCATTACGATAAGGTCCTTTCCTACATCAACCTGGCGAAAGAGGAAGGAGGAACCATTCTGACAGGGGGGGGAGCGGTATTCCCTGAGGGACACGAAAATGGCTGGTACATCAGCCCAACAATCATCGAAGGTTTAGATGCTAACTGCAGAACGAACCAGGAGGAAATATTTGGCCCAGTTGTCACCATTATGCCTTTTGAAACAGACGAAGAAGTGCTGGCCTATGCCAACGGAACGGATTATGGCCTGGCTTGTACCGTTTGGACGGAAAACATCACCCGAGCGAATAGAATTGCGAAGGCAATTCAATCGGGCATCGTCTGGGTCAATACCTGGATGCTCAGAGATCTCCGGACTCCTTTCGGCGGAGTGAAAAACTCGGGCGTCGGTAGAGAAGGCGGCCAGGAAGCACTCCGGTTTTTCACGGAAGCTAAAAATGTTTGTATTCAATTTTAGAGACCGTCCATCCGGCTAAAAACCTCTGCTCTTTTAACCTTCCTTTGCACACGTTCGGCTTCGCTCAGGTGTGCGCCTGCGGCCCCGGCCACATATGCCAGCTCCCCGACGTTCAGAATTCTACTTCTAAGGAACTATCTTGACTTTTTTTACGTTATCACAACATAAATCCCTAAAAACCAACCCATGTCCTTATTAATATTGGGCGTCATCGCCCTCGCTTGTGTAGCCGTATTTAGAGAATCCGGTGTACGTGATTAAACAAGCCCCCTGACTATGCGCTACCTCGTTTTTTTGCCGTTCCTACTACTGGCGGCATGTGCCGGAATTCCTGATATTCCGATCGGAAATACATTGCCCGTTCCGCCAGCTCCGGACTACAGTAAGACAGAAAACTGGGCTGCCTTACCTACCAAAAAGGACAACGCTGATGGCACTCCAGGAGAATTGTTGGCAGATGGACAAGCCACTTCTTCCACCGATGTTTTTTATATTCATCCCACCATTTATTTCAAGCCCCGAAAGGGGAATAACCTGTGGAATGCGAACCTTTTGGATGAGAAGTTGAATGGGGCTGTAGACGATGCAGCGATGCTGAACCACGCCAGTATTTTCAATGCAGCGGGCAAAGTTTATGCGCCGCGTTACCGCCAGGCCAACATCAAAGTTTTTTACCCTGAAGGCCGGGCAGTAAGCCAGAAAGCATTGGCCGTTGCCTATGAAGATGTGCTTGCTTCCTTCGATTACTATATTGAAAATTACAACGATGGTCGTCCGATTATTATCGCCAGCCATAGTCAGGGAACTACCCATGCCAAGCGGTTGATACGTGATCGTTTTGACGGTAAACCGCTGCGCAAACAACTGGTGGTCGCTTACCTGGTCGGAATGCCCGTTTCCGCCGACTCTTACGCCATAATTCCCGTTTGTGAAACCCGCGATCAAACGGGCTGTTTCGTGAGTTGGCGGACCTACCGTGAAGACTTTAAGCCGAAGAAGGGGTACCGGGATACGGTGCCTAATATCGCGGTCGTGAATCCACTAAGTTGGACGACGACTGAAGCACGAGCGCCCGCATCCTTGAACAAGGGCGGTGTGCTTTATAACTACGAGAAAGGCCCCCTGCTGGAACTCGTATGGGCCGAGCGCCGTGGGAATGGGTTGTTCACGAACAAGCCCAAATTCTTCGGTGATATTCTCTTCAATACCAAGAATTATCACATTGGAGATTATAACCTTTTTTGGGTGAATATCCGCGAGAATGCGGTGGCAAGAGCGAAGGCTTTTAAGGCCGAATAGCATATGCTGCCGCGGACGCAGGTGCAGGGTGAGTTGAAGGGCAATGTGGTTCTAGTACAGTGTATTGAAGGGGGGGGGGGGAATCCTTTGGTTAAAAGTCATAGCCCAACGACAAGTGTAACTTCGCCTTCTGCCGTATACCCGTCTCGACACCCCAAGCGTAATCCGCCCGGATGTAGTAGCCGAATAACGTTGTCCGTGCACCAACACCATATCCATAAATGATAGGATCACGGAAGCGGCGAACCCGGATGGATACCGGCCCAGATTGGCCCAGTGTAGGGTCAGGGTAGGTCGTAATGTTAACCGGGTTGTCCTCGTCAAACGGATCTGATCCGGACCAAGCGGTACCAATGTCGAAGAAGGACACAACCTGGAAGTCCCTTAATAGCTTCGACCGCAAATTACGGAAGAGATAGTTGAAGATTGGAATGCGGACCTCCGCATTACTCAGCAGGTAAGTTCCACCATTGCGGATGTTGATGTCAAAACCACGCAGCGGGTTAGCCAGGTCTTGGAACACAAAATTCCCAACCTGTGGTGTAGGGATGGCTTCGTTGAAATTTTGGGTTAGGCTATTATCTGCTCCCCCGAGATAGTAAAGTAACCGTTGGCTACCAAAGTTCGTTGACCCTGCCAATCGAATAGCAAGGATGCTCCGTTTGTCCAACCGCTGGTAATGGCGGGCATCGAAGCCTACGATACCCAGGAAGCCAGGCTCAAATCCAGTTGATTCTCCTCCCTCGCTAAAGCTGATATTGAAGCTCTTGTAGAAGTCTGCGTAGACCTTGTAACGGCTCCCCATCCGTAGGTTGGTCGCTAGGTTCAAGGTGTTGTCATAGACGTATTCAATTTTAGCCCCAACTCTCGCCTGGCTCTCCGGACGGTTCTGCAGGGCAGCAAGTTCCGTCGGTAGGTCCTGCACCCGGTCACGACGGACTGTCCCCGTTGCCCGTAGGGAAGTAAACACATCCAGCGGGTACCGAACACCGTATTGGGCCAGTATGGTATTCTCCTCAATCAACCTTGGCTGGCTGGAGTTGAGCGGGTTGAAGAACCCCTGGTTCAACCGCCGGTTACGGCGGTAGACCGAGAAGCTTTTATCCAACCTGTGTACCCGGTCTTCAAAGGTGGCGAAGTACTCCGTCCCGTTAAAACTGGTTGGCACCCGAACGCCTCCGGTAATGGAATAGTCCTCAAAGAGATCAATGATATTCCCCTTGAAGAGAATGCCCAGTGGCTGTTGGGTGAATCCGGTTGGGTTGGCACTGAAGGAGTTGAGTCCGGCAAAGAGTGGATCATTGTCCGCTTCCGTTTTAACGTAGTTGATTCGGAAGGTTAGTCGGTAAGGCTTAATTTTTCCGTTTATGAATTTATAGGTCCGGTTAATTTTTGCTACCGGCCGTTCTCCCCGTAGCAAAGCATTTACCGCCCGCTCTGTTTTACGGTTGACTTTTTGAGGGGTTACCACCGTAAGGTTAGGCCGTTGACCCAAGCTATCCGCTCCTACGGTTGGTACTGGACCTTCCACCGTCTGGGGCTCATTGTTAAGGATGTTTTCCTCGTCAATCTCAACGGGCTCAGAACCTGGAGGGATGGCAAAGTCTTTAAACCTGGTCTGGAAAAGATAGGCTTCTTCCTGTTCCGGCGCTTCTTGTTCTGTTGCATTTCGCTGATTCGGAGCGACGAGTGTTCCTCCTCCAGAATTCGTCGCTCCCTGGCTAATGAAAGCCGGCACGGCCTTACCCGCTGCTCGGTAACTCTCTTGCCGGTGAGCGGTTGGTGCGGTACGGACATCCATTGTAGTATCAAAGGCGAAGGTCCGGATGGTTTGGCCATTATCTGATAGGAAAAGCTCCGCACCTACCGGCCGTTTACCGCTACTTGCCTGCATCTCGATATTGGTCGAGAGGTTCGTTACAGCTTTGACAACCGCCCGTTCTTTTATCACGGGGAAAATGACAGTGGAGTCTACGGGTAAAGAATCCAATCCTACCAATGTGCTATCGGCATGCATGGTAATCTCATCCCCAGTGCTGAGGTAAATGGTTTGTTCGTAGTGGTCAATGTAATCCTCTAGGTGGGCTTGATAACGGTTGTAGATGCCGCTGGCATCGCTCAGGAAACTGAAGTGGATGTCGTCGATAGCGGTTGGCTGTCGCTCGTTACCGAACGGAGTATCCGTTATCTGCACCAATTCTCCAGACTTACCATCCAGGTCGTAATACCAAAGATCGTAGTCGCCGATTGGTAGGGTAGTGTCGAGCTTTTCCCGCTTGAGGGTGGTCGTTTGCCGGTTACTGGAGAAAAGAACGCCCTGTCTGCCACGGATTTTCACCGGAACGGCATCTAGGTCATCCCAGAAGTCATTGTTGATTCGGATGGCTGCCCGAACGTTGAGGGCATAGCGGTAAAGATCGGTCTGGCCGGCGGCGCTGGCCGTCATGATCATCGAGCCTGGATCTATGTAGGCCATGCTGAATACCCGGTCGAGACTAATGTCTAAGTCTTCGGTAGCTTCTTTACCCGAATTTAGGTCGTAGCGCATCAGCCGGGGGCGATCCCGGTGTTCGTACAAAATGGCCAGTTCCTGGTTGGTGGGGGAGAAGTCAAGTAGCGGGTAATTGTAGTCGGTTGCCTGCAGTAGATTCCGCTGGCCACCTTTATGGACGATCTCCCGCTCTCCAGTCTGGAGGTCTTGTAGGTAGACTTTGTAACGACCGATCTCGTTAAAAACGTAGGCAATTTTTGTCCCGTCCGGACTGATCTTTACCTGCGTTACGGGTAGATGCTTCTTGTTTTTAATCTCTACCTCCGTCGACGTAGGTAACATCCGATTACCAAGGTCCTCGTTAAAACGGGTTCGGTAGAATTCCATCCAGTTGAACAAGACATTGTCATAATTGCTACCCAGAACATAGAGGAATCCGTTTTCTACTGACCGGTTGATTCTGGTCAGGTAAAGAAGGTTAGAAACCGTAGGCTTACCGTAATTTTGGGCCACGTAGTGCCAGAAAGAATGGCCGGCTAGTT
>JBLIGS010000072.1:0-12061 GCA_047637095.1 Neolewinella sp.
CTAGCAAAAAGACATCCCTTGTCGCTACTAAACCCCAGCAAAAAGACATCCCTTGTCGCTGCAACTTCTGCCAGTCAAGGCCGTGCCCCCTAAGGAATCACGCAACCCAAATCACCTCGTTAACCGTTGGTACTGAAGCCCCTACGCCAGGTCCTCGCAACAATTCGATTGCCCCTAAAGGGATCACTTTCGGAATACGCTAGTGCAGTGTAATTTAAGTTTGTCGACAAATTCGCTGGTGGGTTTTGCCGACTAACAAGGCGGGAAAACCGGAGCCTAGCCGCAGCTAAGTGAGGATTTTTCCAACGCAGTTAGGCGGTAAAAGACACCGCGAATTAGGCGATGAAACTTAGTTTACAGTGTACTAGTACCAAATGCCCAAGTAAAACGAAGTTTTACTCTCCGCCGCCATCCACCTCTTTTGCAGCTTCGGCCTTCTCTGCAGCCATCTCTTTGGCTTTCTCGGCCATAAGCAATTCAGTATAAGGCTCAATGTCTTCGACGGGAATGAAGTCCATGCTAACGCCGTTGATGCAGTAGCGGAGGCCGGTAGGGTCTGGTCCGTCGGGGAAGATGTGGCCCTGGTGGCCGTCGCAGCGGGCACAGGATACTTCGACGCGGCGCATGCCGTAGCGTTCGTCAACGTCTTGCTTGACGTAGAGGCTGTTGATGGGGTCGAAGAAGCTGGGCCAGCCGGTACCGGATTTGAACTTGGTATCGGAGGTAAAGAGTGGCAGTCCGCAGGCGCCACAGGTGAATACGCCGGCGCGCTTCTCGGTCAGCAGCTCGCTGGTGAAGGACCGTTCGGTGCCGTCTTCGCGGAGAACGGAGTAGGACTTAGCGTCGAGGCGCTCCTTCCAGTAGGTATCGGATTTTTCGATGACTTCAAACTCGCCCTCGACCATCGGAGGGTTGTAGTTGTAATCGCCGAGCTTGAGTTCGGACTTTTTCTCCGCCGTTTTTTCGGTGGCAGCATCAACCGTAGCCGCTTTGTTGCTCTGTGAATTACAGGCTGTGGTAAACAGCAATAAGGCGGGGATCAGTATCTGGAATAAACGCATAGCTTGATAGATTTACAGGGATAACAACAAAAGCAGGGTCCTTGGTTCACAATTGGGTGTCTTGGCGCGGACGCTGGTGCAGGGTTTGTTGGAAGAGTTGCAATTGTTGGAAGAGTTGCAGTCGTTGCAATTGTTGGAAGAGTTGCAGTCGTTGCAATTGTTGGAAGAGTTGCAGTCGTTGCAATTGTTGGAAGAGTTGCGGGGTTGCATTCGTTGCAGAAGCGCTCGCCTGCCGAGGAGGAAGGAACGACATTCCAATGCCCCTAACAACTCTACCTAAAAGCAAAGTCCACATGATAATGATCGTCGTGTAAGTCATCAACGGTTTTCGGCAACGAGCGGGCAAAGTAGATGCCCCGGGACTTAACCTTCCGGCCGCTTTCGGTGGCGAAAAAGTCGTCCTTGAGGTTAATCTTCAGGATGACTTTCTGGATCATAAGCCCGTTTTTTCGGGCAGCATCGTCCAATGCCAGGATATGCTTTGCCATCGTCTCAAAGTCTATACTGACGTTGTCGCTCCAGTTCCCTGACTTGTCAAATGACAAGGCATAATGCCAGGCGCCAAGCCGGTCCAGCCATCGGTGCTGCTGCCCGTTCTTTTTTTTAGGCACCATAAAGTCAACACTCATCCCAACCTGGTGCGTCCGGTGGGGCCACATTCTTCCTCCCGATTTACGAGCAGCCTCCATTATCCGGTATTTCTGACCGGGCGTAACGGTCTCCAGCTGCTTGTAAGCCCCAACCACCGAGGCATATACCTTGTCATGGACGTAGCCACGATCCAACAAGAAATAACTCACCGGACTGTAATACCGGAAGTTGTCCCCGCTCCAAGGCAGCAACCAGGCATTTTCAATGGTCCCGCCTCCAACGGAGCCGGTGATCTTGGAGGTCCCTTCGTTGGTATGCAGCAGTTCACGTACGGATAACACGAGGCATATGATCGTTAGGAGGATGAGGAGTTTGCGGCGACGGGACATGAACGAAGGTTGGGTATTATTTATACGATGGCCGATGGCGAGGTAGTATAATTTCTGGTGGAATAAGATTGTGAGGTGGGTGTTCTTGCGGTAGTTAAATCAACTATCGCATATCAACTGACGGGCACTGGAGTACCCTCGCCGGAGGCGATACTCCAACGTGCGGCAGCCTCCAACGTCCTGCCTCTTATTTCTTTTCTCCTACTTAGCGACTCGTAAAAAGTTCAGGAAGAAGCAATCATTCCTTGATTTTTCATAACGTAAACTCCACTCCCGCCAACATCGCAACAACCGCCGTGATAAACACAAGCCCTCCTCCCATCACGGTGAAGAGCAAGACCTTGGTCCACTTGCCGTAAAGTAAAGAAGAATCAGAAAAAGCAGGTAAAGAAGAATCATGTGTAAGGTGTTTTAGATTTTAAGCCTATCAAGCCGCTCCCATACTTAGTGTTCTTAGTGCCTTAGTGACAAAGATCCCAACACCTTCAGACAGCGCGCACGGAGTGCACTTTCGCCAGTTCGCGCACGGAGTGCACGTTGGCCGCTCGCTACCGGAGGTAGCTTTAGCCGGGGCGGTACTGCCGTGCAATCCGCTCCTCCGGCGCCCGATCAACGGTGTAGAGCACAAAGCGGAATGCCCAATCTGCCGGCTTCATCAGTAGATAGATAAGGTCGCAGAGGTATTTGTTTTTGTAGGGGGTGTAGTCATTGTGGATGAAGTCTCCTACCCCATCGTAGTGTCGGCGGATGAGGCGGTGGGCGGCAGGGAACCGCTCCTGCAGGACTTCCTCGAAGGCATTGGCCACCAACAGTTGCCGGTTACAGATGATTGGCCGGCCAGCACGGATTCCCATACGAATTGGTTTGACGACAGACTGGTGGCCATTGGCCGCCACCGAACACAGGTAATGCCCACCACAGCTGACGCCCTCGCACAAATAATCCAACTCAGAATAGTACATGTGGTAGGTCTGGGTAAAGGCCAAAATTAGCGAGTCCGGCCGCTGGCCGAACAGCAACAACACCGAATCCACCAGGACAAATACGGGAATCCCCATTACCATAATCAGTGGGTACTTCGACGCCGCCGGCCAGTTCAACATCGAATAGAAGGCCGACTGCCAAGTCGGGATTACAGCCACCTCCTGCTGTGTTTCGATCTCTCCGGGCATGGCAATACTGTCCAACATATCCGGCCGGGTAATTTGCTCCAAACGGGGCGCTAACTGGCGGTGCTGCTTTACCAAAGCCATCAATAACTGAATGATGATTGGCGGGCAGAATGCCCAGGCAAATTCATTCATTTGAATGATGATAAAAACGTTGAGGCCAATGCAGAACAACATCGTCCAAGCAACAACGACTTCTACTACCGGAGAAGCTATTTGCTTGCGGTAGCTGACGTAGAAGTAGGCACTTGCCCCGAGCACACACCAAATAACAATGGTTAATAAATGGTCAACTGAAAAGATGTTGAACCCATCAGAATCACAGCAATCCTGGGGAGTCAGACTTATAAATAGCTGGTAAGCAGGCAGGCCCACCATCATCGCCAAGTCAGTCAGCACACCAACCACCCGGTTAAAACGATCGCTTCCTTTAACCAGGAAAACAATGAACCGAACCAGTACTACAAGCGGAGGGACAAAAAGAAGAAGGACGGCGAGTTCGATAAACATAGACTTAGGTTTAAGAATTGGCTTGGCAAATATAGCACCATTGAACTTTGAAAAACAAAGCTACTTACAATCCTTGCTCTTCTACCCTACTTTGCACCTGTAGTGCGCTTCGCGGCTGGCTTCGCCGGTCGACGTCGCTCAGCATAAACGCCAACTTCGTTGGCCGCGGCAGAAAAGGTAAAGAGTACTCCCGCCTACCGCCTACTTATTTTCTACTCTTTACTTTCTACTCCCTACTAATGCCTAATGCCTCTCTACTACCGCCTTTCTACTACCGCCTCTCTACTAATGCCTAATGCCTCTCTACTACCGCCTCTCTACTACCGCCTAATGCCTCTCTACTAATGCCTCTCTACTACCGCCTTTCTACTACCGCCTAATGCCTCTCTACTACCGCCTAATGCCTCTCTACTAATGCCTCTCTACTACCGCCTCTCTACTACCGCCTAATGCCTTTCTACTAATGCCTCTCTACTACCGCCTCCCGCCTAATGCCTCTCTACTACCGCCTCCCGCCTAAATACCTATCTTTGCCGCCCGAATAAAATGTCTACTCCGTGATCAACCAGCTAGAAGCTATTTACCATCGTTTTAAGAACCTCGAAGAACAACTCGGCAACCCCGAGATCATCTCCGACGGTAGCCGCTACACGAAGGTGAACAAGGAGTATGGTAAGTTGCGCCCCATCGCAAACACCTACCTCGAGTACAAAGACCTGCTGGAGAACCTTGAAAGCAGTGAAGTGCTGCGTAAAGATCCAGATCCGGAGATGCGGGAAATGGCACAGATGGAGTACGAAGAACTTCGCGCCCGCAAGGACGTACTCGACGAAGAGGTCAAGGTCATGTTGATCCCTAAGGACCCCGAAGACGAGCGCGACATCATCATGGAAATCCGTTCCGGAGCTGGCGGCGACGAAGCCTCCATTTTTGCCGGCGACCTCTATGACATGTACAAACGCTACTGCGATGGCAAGGGCTGGAAGGTCGAAGTAATCGACGAAAACGAAGGCACCGCCGGCGGTTATTCCAAGCTCGTCATCGAGATCCAAGGCGACGACGTTTACTCCCACCTAAAGTTTGAATCCGGCGTTCACCGCGTACAACGCGTTCCGAGAACGGAAAGCCAAGGACGTGTCCATACCTCTGCCGCAACGGTGGCTGTGCTCCCAAAGATGGAAGCCGAGGACATCAACCTCAACAAGGCGGACCTGAAGATTGACACTTTCCGGGCATCCGGTGCAGGTGGTCAGCACGTAAACAAGACGGAATCAGCCATCCGGATCACCCACCTACCAACGGGTACCGTTTCGGAAAGCCAGGACGGCCGCTCGCAGCACAAGAACAAAGAGATTGCCATGGCGCAACTCTATCGCCGGATCAAAGATGCACAGGACAGCGCCGCGCACGCCGAGTTGTCTGCCAACCGGAAATCACTCGTCGGTTCCGGTGATCGATCCGAAAAAATCCGTACCTACAACTACCCCCAAAACCGGGTTACCGATCACCGCATCGGCCTGACGCTGCACAGCCTCGACAAGATCATCGCTGGCGCGCTAGAGCCCGTGATTGAAGGACTGCAGGTGGCAGAGAATGCTACAAAATTACAAGCGGGCGCGAGCGCGTAGACAATTGGTCTTTTGGTTCGTTGGGCTACCGCATTTTACATTGCGTAACTAAACCAAAGTACCAACCCCATTCCAACGTGCGGCAGCCCAAATAACCAATTGACCAAAGTACCAACCCCTTACTATTCGTAAGGTCTCGCCCCCGTACTCCTAATATTCACCAGCTTCTTCAGCAGGTCAAACCAAAACGGTGCGCCCATGCTGATGGCCAGTGCGGTAAGGACGAATCCAAGAAACTTAGTCGCCATCTCGTAGAGCCCAAGCTTACTAAGTTCCACACCTTCCCAACCTAGGCCGAGTGGCCGGCGGATTTCAGCAATCTCATTATTAAGCAGGCTTTTTAGGTCTTCGAGGGATTCTCTAAAATCCCGGTTTTCGCCTTCTTCGCCAGTATAGAGGTAAGTGGCGGGTGCTGGTTGCTGCGTTGCTGCAGGCGCATAAGGTGTTGCAGTTGCTGCGGTATCAAACGGGTCGGTGGGCGCGCGGTTACCGAAGCTTGGGTCATCGGCAGCAGGCGCAGGGCCTTGGACCTGGGTAGGAGCGGTTCGTTGACCTGGCACGTCTACCGTAGTCGTGCGCGCATAATCACGCGCCTGAACGTACTGTTCGGCGGCCATGGCCAACTGGTTGAGGGTTTCGGGGTCGTTGCTGAGCCGGTCGTAAAGGGCGACGGTGTCGGCGTTGAAAAGAACAGCAATGCCCATTCCCATAAACAAGAGAATCTTCTGGGTGTAGCGTTTGTACCAGCCGGCGGCGCGGTCCATCACGTTGTTGTACCAATTTTGGACTTCGAGGCGGAAGAGGTCGGTTTGTCCACCGCTTTCGCGGAGAAGCTGCTTGAGGACGTTGCGCAGGTCTTCGTCTGGCAGCGAATCCAACCGGGCTTCGAGGTTGGACATATCATCGCCCTTCAGGATGATATCCAGGAGGATGGACTGAAATGTCTCTGCACTCATGTAACTGGGAGCAGCAACGCTTTTCGTCCGCGAGCCGTACTGTTGGGTCAGGTGGCGGTAAAGGCTATTGCGCTGAAAATCATCCACCAACGTCTCGTTGGGGTCCGAGCTGGCCAGCATGTTGCGGAGGGCCTTGGTCAGGTTGCGCCCGCGTAGGCCCAGTATTGAAGACAACAACTCCATAATGGTAGTGGCCAACAAGCTGAGTAGCAACAGGACAAAAATGATGCCGATGACGATGGTGAGGATTTGCATGAGGCGAAGATAGTTATTGAGTTGGTGAGTTGGTGAATTAGTGAGTGGCTACCGCACTTTATAGGCGGCAAGGACCTGTAGGTCAACGAGTTGGAAAATCAGTGAATTGGTGAGTGGCTCCGCATCCAAAACCTAATTCCTAACCACTGACCTCTTGAAATAGGGCGCGGACGCAGGTGCAGGGGAAGGTTGAAAAAGCGAGGCTGCTCGGCTGGGTTGGGCACCTCTGGGTCTAAGGTGTACACCTCATTTATATGCTTCAACTAATCCCTTTCGGTCGCAATTTGCGCCTCTCCCCCACCCCCTTTCCTTGGAAAAATGGCTATCTTGAATCGCAAAAGCGATTCTTGAGCGAAAGAACGCTGATTAAACTGAAGCTGCCTGTAAAAGCCTCACTCTTGGCCGAAGTCACCATCGAAGGGTCATCCCTCTCCCGGGGAAAGGGACCGAGGGAGAGGCGCAAACGTATCACTGCAAGGTTTTGTAAAGATGTATGTACACCATAGACTTGGAGGTGCTCAACCCAAACAACACACCATCCTGTTCACTATATTTGCCTTTCAAGAAAATTATATACCATGGGACGCGCATTTGAATATCGCAAAGCAGCGAAAATGAAACGCTGGGCTGGTATGGCCAAGGCCTTTACCAAAGTTGGTCGCGAAATCAACATCGCCATCAAAGAGGGCGGTCATGACCCGGATTACAACCCCCGGCTTCGCCTGGCGATGAACAACGCCAAGGCCGTCAACATGCCCAAGGCCAACATCGATGCCGCCATCAAGCGGGCAACCGACAAGGATACCTCGGCTTACGAAGAAGTAACCTTCGAAGGCAGAGGCCCCCACGGTGTTGCCGTTTTCGTAGAAGCTACGTCCGACAACAACAACCGCACCGTTGCCAACATTCGCCACGCGTTCTCCAAGTACGGTGGCAACCTCGGCACCAATGGCTCGGTTGACTACATGTTTGAGCGCAAAGGCCAGTTCATCGTCAAGGTGGAAGACCTAGAAGGTAAAGACCTAGAAGAACTGGAGTTTGAATTGATCGACGCCGGCCTGAGTAGCATTGAGTCAGAAGAAGGGGAAGTGTCCTTTTACACTTCTTTCGAAGACTTCGCCGGGTTCGGCCCTCATATGGAGAAACTAGGCATCAACGTCAGTAAAGCGGAGCTCGTCCGTATTCCTACCCACACCAAGAAACTGTCCGATTCAGAAGTCGAGGACGTACTTATACTGATTGATAAACTGGAAGAAGACGACGACGTCGCCAGCGTTTTTCATACGATGGATGAAAGCGAGTAATTCAGAGATTACTGTTTAAAGATTAGAATTTAGTTCGCTGCCAGGTTCTCCAGCCTTTAGGTCTGGATTGTTCCAACCTAAAGGTTGGAGAACCTAGTAGCTAGTAAAACAACAAGCAGCCCCATGCTTTCCCATATCAGCAAATACCTGTCGGACAACAACCTTGTCTCAGCCGACTTCCCGACCCGCCTGCACTCCCCTGGCCGCATTAACATCATTGGTGAGCATACGGATTATACGGGTGGTTGGGTGATGCCTGCGGCCATCGATAAGGGCATCCAGTTCTATGCCCGCCCCAGAGCGGGCAAGGAGCTAAAGTTGCATGCCGTTGACTTGGGCAAAACCTATACCCTCCCCTTGCCGGTAACCGGCAAAACGGGAGAACTGTGGGTGGATTACCTAGCCGGCATCGCCGACCAATACCAACAGTCTGGCCACGAAGTGCCAGGACTAGAGATCGTCTTCGGCGGCAACGTTCCCAGGGGATCTGGCATGAGTAGCAGCGCCGCCCTGGAGGGCGGCATGGCCTTTCTCCTAAACGAAGTTCTGAGTGCCGGTTTTAGCCGGCCAGCCCTGGCCCAACTCTGCAAGCGCAGCAGCAACAACTTTATCGGTGTCCCCTCCGGTATCATGGACCAGTTCGCCAGCCTTAACGGGACGGCTGCCGGGCCCATCATGCTTAACTGTGAAAGCCTGGCTTTCACGCCAGTCAATGCCAATATCCCCGGCTACAGTTGGTTGCTCGTCAACAGTATGGTAACACACGAGCTGGGCAGCAGCGAGTACCCCGTTCGGGTACGGGAATGCGCGGCGGCCTTAGCCGCCGTCCAAAAACAGTTTCCTACGGTCCGTAACCTTAGCTCCGTAACGAAAGAACAGTTGGCCGCCGTCATTGACGACCTTCCAGCAACGGTACAGAAAAGGGGCCGCTTTGTGGTGGGCGAAAACGGTCGGGTACACGCCGCGGCAGCGGCCTTGGAAGCGGGTGATGCGCTGGCCGTTGGCCAGCTACTCAACGCCACACATGCTGGCCTTCGGGACGACTACGCCGTCAGTTGCAAAGAAGTAGACTTCCTCCAGCGCGAAGCGGTGGAACGTTTCCCAAACGATGTCGCCGGTTCCAGAATAATGGGTGGCGGCTTTGGCGGTTGCACCATTAACCTGGTAAAAACCATGGCTGTTCCTTCCCTCAAAAATCACCTGCTGTCGTCCTATTTTAACAAGCACGGCCGACGGCCGGAGTTTTATGCAGTGAAGATTGGCAACGGAACGAGATTGGTAAAGCCTTAGGCTTTACTATTAGACGGCCTACGGCCTTGTAGACGGTCGCTTCGCTCCTTGTAGACGGCCTACGGCCTTGTAGACGGTCAATGGCTTCGCCATTTCCCTCGTAGACGCGGCTGCGCCGCTTGTAGGCGTTCAACCGCTTCGCCGCTTCACTTGTAGACGCGCTGCGCGCTAGTAGACGTTCGGCTCCTGCGGCCTCTCTTTTAGACGGCCTGCGGCCTTGTAGCGCGCAAGCGCCCTAAACACTATCGAAGCGCCCACTTCTTAGCGAGGGACCAGCCAGACGCTTAGCGGATGGCCTAGTCCCTCGATAAGAAGTGAGAGCTGCGGATGGCGTAGTCCCTCGATAAGAAGAGTAAGTAGTTCCTCATTGACTCCCAACTTCCCCCTGCACCTGTAGTGCGCTTCGCGGCTGGCTTCGCCGGTCGACTTCGCTCAGCATAAACGCCAACTTCGTTGGCCGCGGCCTATTTTCCAAAGACCCGATATTAGACGTCAGTTATTAGCACGCATAAAAACGCCCCACCTGCAATGAAGCAAGTGGGGCGTTAAGTTAGCCGTAAGGCTGACGCGATTACTGAGTAACTGCGTTCGGGTCTGGGTTAACAGTACCAGTCAGGTAGATGAATGTCTGTGCTGGGTTAGTGTTAGAAGTGATAGTAACCTTCTGGTTACGTGCACCTTTCTTGTTCTTAGAGTTGAACTGAACAGTGATCTCGCCGTCTTCGCCTGGAGCGATAGGAGCAGTTGGCTTAGAAGGAACGGTACAACCGCAAGATCCTTTAGCGTCAGAGATGATCAGTGGCTCAGAACCAGTGTTCGTGAAGCTGAAAGTGTGGCTTACGATTTCACCTTCAGTTACAGTACCGAAGTCGTGGGTACCGTTAGCTGCGAAAGCAACAGTTGTTACTGGGCCGGTTGGTACAGCAACGGTAGGAGCAACAGGTGCAACTGGAGCAGTGGTCTGGATGGTTTCGCGGGCAGCAGCCTTAACGTCGTCAGTGCCTTGCTGGCAGCTAGAAACGGTGAATGCGAGTGCGAATACGGCAACGAGGGAAAGAATGGACTTAGTCATATTGGATGTTATTGATCCGTTATAAAATTGGGTTCCGCCAGTGAGGACCAAGGCCCTTTCTGACGGTTACAAAGATCATACAACGAAAGCGGTAATTTGCCTAATGGCTACCGAATTGTTGTTAATGGGATGCAAATGTAAGACTTTTTAAAGTCAAATAGTAGGTAAGCCTTTAAGTCTGTAAGTCAAACAGTCCACAAGTCAAGCTGTTGGACTATCCTGCCAAACGGAGTGAGTGTCCTTGCGGTAGCTGACTGTTTGACTCCCTTGGCCCACAGACTACTTGACTGTTCTGCCGCGGACGCAGGTGCAA
This sequence comes from Neolewinella sp., assembly GCA_047637095.1. GTDB lineage: Bacteria > Bacteroidota > Bacteroidia > Chitinophagales > Saprospiraceae > Neolewinella. Next base: position 10,539 of record JBLIGS010000072.1, read on the forward strand.
AGGATGTTTAAGAAGCAAAGAAAGCCCCGTTTTCCACCTCCATTTTATCTCGTCCCTACTAGTGGGCTGGCCAGTAAGTTTCGTTAGCTGAAAACGAAGATATTTTGGTCGCTGACTAAACGAAAAATCACTTGCATAGCCTTAGCTACGGAAATGATTTTTAATTTTGGTGGGGGCAAAACAAGGCGGTCAAAAGACGTAAGTTATTTACACGGCGTCCCTAAGCAGTAAAATGACGGAAGGAAATGGCTATGTCCACTTCACGCAAAATGACAACATCGTCATTACTACCCTCAACAAACGTAGTGGCCTCGCCGTCATGCTGGAAACCAGAGACGTTGATGGCACCTTACTACCTGCTTCCCGCTGGCTGATTACCAAGACGCAGAACGAGCAACAGCTGAAGCAAGCCCTCGTCTTTCGGAGCCAGGACATTAAAGACTTTTTCAAAGCCGACGGTTATGAAACAACGTACCGGACGGAGCGGTACCTCGACGTTCAGCAAAAGATCACCATTGCCAGAACCAACATCGGGGAAGAGCTTACCCGGGTGGCTGAAGAGGAAGACATTCTCCTCGTCGGTCAACGACTACAGAGTACGATCAACAACATCGTCCGCCCTTCGGAGCGGCGGGTGCGTGGGCTGGTAGAAGACACCAGGTCAAAGCAGATCATCGAGGAAGCCCGAGGCTTCCGTAAACAACTCGCCAACCTCACCGATCCTTCAGCCTACCGCGACATCCTCAACAGCGTCCGCGCCGCCTCCGATGAGTTGGCAGGGATGGCCACCGGCGACGTTACCGACGTCGTCTCCGAATTCAAGGCCATCCGACGGGAGTTGAATCACACCTTCTCCCGACAAATTGCCGACGATGGCAACAACCTCCAAACCTTCATCACCAAGGAGATTGAACAGATAGAGTTGGCCATTGACAACACCCACGAAGCCCGCCAGCTGGAGAACCTGCTCAGCACCCACCCTGCTGCGGTAGAACTAATGAGTTTGCTCAAGCACCTAGAAGGCTGCCTGCGGCACCTCCGTGAGCAGTTCTACAGCAGTGCTGGACAGACGGAGATTGAGGGTACGAACCGGGAGTTTATTAATGCTGTGTATTTGATGGGAATGGTGGGGAGTTAAAGCATTAGACGGAATGGAGTCAGGTCTTGCTATTCGCAGGCGTTGAGAACCTCCAGGTCCGAACACCGTTCTGGCGCTTGCGCCTGAACAAAAAGGAAACACACGAAAAGGGAAACCCCAGGCGGTTTTGGTTGCCTTCGGACCTAGAAGCCCTCAACCCAGGCGGCCAGCTTTGCCCTCCAACCCACTTTGCACCTGTACTTCGACTTCGCTCAGCATAAACGCCAACTTCGTTGGCCGCGGCCCCTTTATATATCTTAGAAATTATAATTAAGCGCTTAGGGACGCGAATTAAATAAAACGTGTTTCTTGACCTGACGCTTTTGTTCTCACCGTTCTTGAAAAATTCTTTGCATAGCCATAGCTACGGAAAGAATTTTTAAGT
>JBLIGS010000073.1:0-12052 GCA_047637095.1 Neolewinella sp.
TAACCATGACTAATCGAATCTTTTCCCTGTTCGCCTTACTTTTTCTTTCCGCCACCACCTTTGCACAGGTGGAGTTCGGACTCAAAGCAGGCCTGGCCACTGAATCCCTTCAGGAGGTACGCTTTGACCTCAGCCAATCTGGCCGTCAGGATATTGGCGTCGCCATCTCCGGTGCTGATTTTGGCTTCCAGTTCGGTGCCATGTTGCGCATTCCACTCTCCGACCGCTTCGGCATCCAGACGGAGGCAACGTTCAACAGCGCCAAAACCGATTTTCAGTTTGACGACCCGGATGAAGACGGCACTGTTTTCCTCAGCGAACGCTACAACGATATCAATGTACCCGTGATGGCCAGCTGGAAACTTGCTTTCCTGCGGCTCAACGTTGGCCCCGTTGGTCACTTTTTTGTCTCCTCTCCCAGCGACCTCGTCGATGCCGACGGCCTCGATCGTGCCTGGGATTCTTTCAACCTCGGCTACACCCTCGGTGGCTCCATTGATATTGGAAAAGTCACCGTCGATATCCGTTACGACGGCAACTTCAGCAAGTATGGCGAAGACTTCGCCCTTGGCGGAGAGTCCTTTCGTGTAGACCAGGCGGCTAAGCGGTGGATTGGATCGGTAGCGTACCGGTTCTAAAAGCCTTCGGCTCCTTTGTAGACGGCCTTCGGCCTTGTAGACGCTGCGCTTGTACAAGGCCGCGCAGCGAACGTCTAAAAGAAAGCCTTAGGCTTTCTGTAACCAACCTTCCCTTATCTTTCGGTCTCTTTACTACAGACTCACGCCTCTTTACAGATGAAAAGTACGTTAAAGAAGAAACACGATCCACCACCATCACTAGCCCGCATGACCGAAGCAGAACTCGTGGAAGCCTGCCGCAGGCAAGACCGCCGTGCTCAAAAGGAACTTTACGACCGTTATAGCCGTGCCATGTACACGGCCTGTTATCGGATTTGTGGAACCTTTGATATGGCCAATGATGCGCTGCAAGAAGGCTTCCTTAAGGTCTTCCAAAAGCTGGATACCTACCGAGGCGAAAGCACGGTGGGTGCTTGGATGAAGGTGGTAATTGTGCGTACAGCGTTGAATAAGCTTCGTAGGAAAAAGGTGACCGAAGAGTTGCCTTTGAACTATGCCGACGAGGAGGTTGACTGGGGCACCAACGCCCTGGACACTGAGTACCTTGAGAAAGCTATTCAACGGTTACCGGACGGTTATCGGTCGGTTTTTGTCCTCATTGAGGTCGAAGGCTACAAACATCAGGAGGTGGCGGACATGCTGGGCATTACGGTCGGCACGAGCAAGAGTCAACTTTTTTACGCAAAGAAAAAACTGCGCGAATTCCTGCGCCATTACGTATGAGAGAGAAGAATTATCGCACGCTCAAAGATGCATTGGACGGCTTGCCAGAATATGGCGCGGCCGCAGGTGCATGGGAGGGTATTCAAAAAGCAATGACACCTTCACTTGGGGAGTCCCTGCCCAGCTACCGCCCCCCGGCGGAAGTATGGAATGGACTGAGCCATGAGCTGGATGCGGCGGCGCAGCCCGCCGCCGAGGCACCCGTCCGTCGGATGTGGCCGCGCTACGCGGCGGCCGCTGCCAGCTTCGCCCTGCTGCTGACGCTCAGCGTCGGCCTCCTCCGGAACATTGACCAGGCGCCGAAGGTCAGCTACGCCTACGGGCAGGAAATAGCACCCGCAGCCATCGTTGTTGACTGGGATGAAGAAGAAAGCAGCTTTAATCGGATTGCCGAAGAAGCAAAAAGCCGTAATGAACCCGCCCTCAATATTCTCCACCATGAGTTGGAAGAGTTGAACGAAGCCCGCGAAGAAATCAAGGCAATGCTCGTCTCCTACGGCGACGATCCTGGCGTTGTTCGCCAGCTGGCTGAGATTGAACGTGACCGGTCTGATATTTACCGCCGAATGATTGACCTGTAAGTTAGGATTTAGATGTTAGGGACGGGAAAAAAATAAACTTACGTTCTTGGCCGTCTTATTTTGCCCCAGTCTCCACCAAAAATTATTTCCGTAGCTAAGGCTATGCAAAGAATTTTTGGAGAAAACTAGAACAAAAGCGCCAGGCCAAGAACTGTAACTTTATTTATTTCCCATCCCTTGGCATTAGATATCAGAAAAGCGATACGCACCTGGTTTCTAATCTCTAAACCCTGTTCTCTAAACGCTGATATCTAACTTCTAATATCTAACCAAATGCTTCGCATTCTTCCACTGCTTCTCGGTCTCCTCCTCTGCACCTGCGTCCACGCCCAAACGGATAACGTAATGCGCGAGGTCGTCACGAAAACCATCGAAGACACCTACCGCTACACTCTCGGCCGTGAACTTGCGGTGGAGGGCGAAAAGGCAGAGATATTTGTCGAGACCTGGGACAAGCAGGAGATCTACGTGAAGGTCGTCATGACCGCCCGCCACGCAAAGCTGGAAACCGCTAAGATCGACGTGGAAAACCTAGACTACATTGTTGAAGATACCGGCGGGAAAATCTTCCTGAAAAATAAAGTAAAGGACAAGGAGCACCGGCCACAAAGTGAACTAACCATTCATTATTACATCACACTGCCAGAAGAATGCCCCGTTTACCTCAAGAGCCATTTTGGCGCAGCCACCATCAGTAACCTCCGGAACCAACTCCGGATCAACGGCGAATTCTCCGCCATCAACATCGACAACGTTCAGGGCATTCTTGATATTCGGTCCCGCTTTGGCGACATCACCGGCGAACGGATTGACGGCAACGTTCTGATCAATTCTCGCCGTTCCAATATCAACCTTTTCGACGTCGGCGGAACCTTCACCATCAACGCCCAGTACGGCGAACTCAAACTCAGCCCAAATCTTAATATGCGGGACCTGCACATCAACGCCGACAAGAGCGATGTCTACATCTATGAACCCATCGGCGGCGAAGGCATGGCTTACGACTTCAGCCTCAATAACGGAGAAGTCAAAATCCCCGATGATAAAACCATCACAGAACTAAAGCGGACGGCCGAAGTCCGTCGCTTCACCATTCGCCCAGGCCAGGAACGGGTTGGGACGATAACCGCCAGTATCGCTTTTGGAGATTTATACCTCCAGAAACAAACGAAAATATTGGAGCGGAGAAGGCTTAATAAGTAAGTAGCCTCGTCTGAGATGCTACATCTGAAAACGCCCCGTTGTCCTGAATAAGGACAACGGGGCGTTTTCATTGTAGTTGGTTAGCAACTAGTCCATGCCCAATTCTTGTAGTTGTTCCTTGGCGGATTTGCCGGCTGCCTCATTCGGAGCCATCTGGGCCACCTTTTGTAAGAGTGCTTTTGCTTGGTCCTTTTCTCCCATTTTTAGCATTACGGCAGCAAGGCTATGCCAAGTATTTGCCGATTCGGGGAACAGCTGAGTAGTCAGGCCAAAAACGGCCTGGGCTTCCTCAAGCCTGCCACCCTTTAGCATCATGTGGCCCGCCTGATCAAACTTCTTCTCGAAGGGGAAGAAGCTGTAGTCTGGATCGCTGATAAGCCGGATAACTTCACTTTGAAGCTTTTCCATCTGGCCTGAGGTAAACAGGTTGGAGATATAGTCCATTGGGTCAAGAATAAAGTTTTCCGCCTGGAAGGTCATGGCCCTCTTTAGAATGGGGTCCTGATTGGTCCGGTAGTCCTCTGAGCTAATGGACGCTGCAATGTGTGGGGCTAGCCAGTCTTCATTGTGCCACTGGGCCTTGTCTTGCCACCAAGCCCAAGAGAGCCGTGTCTGGATCTTGCTATTCGGTAATTCCAAGGTGTTGGCATCGCCGTAGAAGTTGATGTTTTCCGAAGTTGGCTCTCCGACGAATACGGCGTTGGTGTAATTGTGTAGCTCGTTAACGAGGTTCTGGGCTGCGGAGAAGGTGCTCCGGCCGAGGATGACAAACAGGTTGCCGACTTGGTTGATCTTTTTAGAAGCGATGATGCCGGTGACGACGACCTTGTTGTTGAAGTTGTTGCCGCCGCCGTTGAGGCGGACGTCCAGGACCATCTTTTCTACATCGTTTTCATCGACGAAGGCAAACACCCGACCGTAGAATTCTTGGATGGTCTCTGAATCGTCGTGGAAAACGGAGCTTTGTCTTACATAAAGTATCTTCTCCTCTTTGAGGTAACTGAAGGCGTACCGTTTGTCCAGGTTTTTAAGGTAATGAGGCGTTTTATCTTGTTCCCGAAAGGTAACCCAGTTGTCCGTTGGTTGGGTGAAATTGTAGTGGATGGGGCGCTTGGCCTCTGGAATTAGAGAAACGGCCTGTTCAAAGCTTTTACCATCTTTCTTGAGGGTGAATACTATGGTTTCCTTGAGTGTGGGGGTTATACCTTGGGCATGAAGAACCTCCGGCATGAGTGCGTAGTCTAGTCCGTATCCTTTTGCGTACTGGTCATTTTCGGCGGGAATAACTGGGCGGACTTTTTCTAGGACTTCCGCAATCGGCATGCCTGCCATATGGGTAACTTTTGCGCCAATAGCCTTGGCGTAGTCCTTGTGGATGCCTTCCACGAAGATGCCGTCGTTGAAGTGGTATAGGTTGATTGGTAAGAGACGGAAGCCGGCTTTGCCGCCGAGGCGAAGGGACGTGTGGCCATATTCAAAGGAAGCAACAATGCGGGAAAGGCCCGCAACTACTTGATGGTCTTCCAGATTAGGAATCTCCTTTGCCAACTGTTCTACCTTTTGGTCAAAGGCTTCGGCGGTAGTCTTTTTGAAGAGGAAAGGGTAATCATTGTGGACGGTTTCCTGAAGGAATCGGAGGTCTTTTTGCCAAAGATCGGCGGTCATGCCGTCTTGCGCACTGAGTTGATTGCCAGCGAAAAAGAGGGCCGCCATAAGCAGTAGTGGGAGTACTCGTGAATACATGGTGTGTGTGGTTTTATTCTCAAATGGCCTCCTCCGAGACGGTGGGAAGCTATTAGCAGAGACTATACCACGTGGTGAATAGTTGCTTTTCATAAGTAGTCGAGCACGAAGAAGTCTTTAAAAACTAAGCGCGCCTCGGCTCCGCACCCCTAAGGGATGGGAAATAAATAAAGTTACAGTTCTTGGCCTGGCGCTTTTGTTCCAGTTTTCTCCGAAAATTCTTTGCGTAGCCTTAGCTACGGAAATAATTTTGGGTGGAGACTGGGGCAAAATAAGACGGCCAAGAACGTAAGTTTATTTTTTTCCCGTCCCTTAACCCCGAAACAAGCTCCGGCGCAACGCAATGTCCCTCCCCTTTTCAGCCCGGTTACTAATGTTCATCGTGTAAGTCCCCGGAGCAGGATTTGTACGCTTCCTACGCGCTCGGGTGAGGCGTGGTTCGCGGGGAGTCCTTTTCCGGTGAAGAACCTTGTTGAAAAGGCTGCTATTTCCTCGGAAAGGAAAAAGGATGGAAGGTGTTTGAATGGAGACGGTAAAGAGGCGGGGGAGGCTTAAAGTGATCATGTTTCTTGCTTTCTATACCTTAAAGTTCGGCATAGACATGCGCTTGAAATCGAAGATTGAGTCCTTGAAGGGAAGGGGCTAGAATTCGTTGTGATCTGGCTTGTATTCGCGAAAAAGGACTCCGTCCCAACCAGTTGACGGTGAGACGGAGTCAATCAATTCCATAAACAACATTCTTGGGTTGACAGAGCACTATGCTGGGAGATTGCGGGTTGGGATACTAAAATCTAATTGCTAATCTCTATTCCCTACTGGCCAGCCCACTAGTCTACGCTCTCCAACGGAGCCGGACCATTTCGGTGTCTCCGTCTCTCGGGACGAGCACACAAAACAGCCGTGCAACGCCGTTGGCTTTGACGGCGGGAAGGGTATTGCCATTGGCCAATGGGTAATCTCCAGCGGAGAATTCCCAAAGAAATTGGTTGGGCGATAGCCCTATACGGCCGAGGCTGGTCATTAATTCGGGCTCACCGGCAAGCCATTTCTCTTGGAACTCGGGTTCCTCCGGAGCAGAAACTGAGGGGAGTTGAGGGTAGACACGGGTCCATTCAACGGGGACGTTGAATTGGTAGAGGTGAGGCTTGAGTTCGGCATCAAAACGGGTAGTGCTGAGGGCTTCGTCCCAGTCAACCTGCTTGTCAGGGTGCTGGCGGCGGAAGCGGTTGGCCATGACCTCCCGCTGTGGGTATTTGCCGAGTGGCGTGGCCCGGAAGTAGTATTCGGCGTAGTGGCGTTCCACGCCGTAAACGCCTTCTCGGAACAGGGTGAAATCGGTAGAGGCGGAGACGGATGGGAAGCGGTCGCCTCTGGCGGCAAAGGCCCGGCTTAGGTGCAATAGCAGGGAGGAGTCCCGGCCAACGCTGCAGCCATGTACTACAATCTCCGTCTCCTCCGTAAGGTGGGTTTTGGGGAACGGACGTTCGGGGTTCCAGTTAGCGAGTTCTTCTGCAGTTGTTCGGGGGGAGGTGGGCGCGGACGTGGTTGCAGGGGTAAGTGGAAGGGCAAGGCCAGTCCACTGGTTGCCATGAACTACGAGGTTGACTTTTTGCCAGGGGCCACCACCGGCTGGCTTGTTGGTACGGAGGTAGTCGTGTACGCCTGCAAGGCTGTGGATATTGGTCAGTAGGTATTCTCCTGACTGATCCGGATGGTGGCGGAAGTAACCTTCCGCCCGGGCATAGTAAGGGTTGGTCCCTTCGTCTTCGCCGAGGATGAAAGTGATGGTCGCCGCCTGCGGATCAATAGTTAGGGTTTTAGACGTGGACTCCTGGCTGGCCAGTTCTCCATCCCGGGCAGTGTCGCAACTGATAAGGGATAGGGACAAGGCAAGGGATAGGAAGTACAATAGGCGGCGACCAAGCACGAGATAAATAATGCAACAGAGAAGTCCGGCGAGAAGGCCAAGGATTGCGTAGGCATACCAAGGCGTTCCCATAGTCATGGCGGGCAAGCCCGCGATTCCGCTTAGGCCGAGGCTGAAGCCTACGGCAGTAGCCGAAACGTTTTCCGGCAGCGGGAGTGGTTGTTTGACGGTGTTGAGCGGATCGTTGGGGTTAGCAGAGACGATTTCTTCGACGGCGACAAAGCTGGTGTACTGCGTCAGTAAATTGTAGTCGAGGCCAAGTTGGGTAACCTCTTCGATCCATTTAGGGTTTTTAGTGATGTTGTTGTAATCATCCATGCGGCGGATGCGCTCGCGGGCCCAAAGCCGCGATAGGGCAGCGTGGCGGCCGTCGGTAACAGCGTCTTTGAGGCGGAAAGAGAAGCTGCGCCGCCGGGAATCGGCCTCGTTACTGGATTCGCCTGAGAACTTCAGGTTAGGAGTGTCCAAGCCAGGGTAGCCACCGTAACCCATTAGGGTCAATTCTCCTTTGGCCTTGCCGCGGTATTTGCCGAAGACGACGAGTGGGCGCTCCCGACTGAGGTCGGGAAGGGAAATTGGTTCTACGTCATAAGCGTCAAATTTGTCTCCGAAGTCCAGGCTCATCTCCGTCAAAACAGGTTCGCTGATGTAGCGGCGGAAGCGGTCGGCAACGGTGTCGGCCTGGCTGGGGTTCATGACGAAGGCGGGTTGGCCTTTGCCAATGCGTGCCAGCCCTTCGATGAGGTGGCGATTGACGCCACTGCCGATGCCGAAGGAATAAACATTACCCTGGTTGAGGTTTTTGCGCACGAGGTCGAAGACCGCCGTTTCGATGGATATGTAGCCGTCGGTGATAACGACCATGTTGCGGCTGAGGCCCTGGGCCGAGCGGGGGAGGCGGTAGGCCGCCTCAAGGGAAGATAGGAGGTTTGTACCGCCACCACCTCGCTTGTTCTGAAGAAAGTCTAAGGCCAAGTCTAGGTATTCCTTGGTAGCGGGCCTAGAACTGCCTTGCCAGACCTGACTGTCGCCAGAGAACAGGAGGATGTTGAATTCGTCCGTTGGCCGCAGTTGGGCGATGAGTTTACTCAGTAATTTTTTGGATACGTCGAGGGGGAAACCATTCATGGACCCTGATACGTCGACGACGAAGATAAATTCCCGTGGCGGGTAGTCCTGGTCAGAAGTCTCCTGCGGGGGCTGGGCCATGTAAAGGAAATAGTTTTCTTTTTCTCCTTCGAAGAGGAGCATACCGGTTTGGATGTGCTTGCCCTGTAGCTGGTATTCGAGGACGAAGTCGCGGTTGCCGCCGTTGGCTTCGGAGCCATCGAGGCGGATACCGGTAGCATCATTTTCAGCGGTGGTCACAATCCGATGACTGGGGCTGCCTACTGTGCTGACGGGGACACCGGCTTTGAGGTAGACGTCTAGGTCAAAGGTATAGCTGGGCTTGCCTTTGGTGTAGGGCTGGGCGGTGTAGGTTTCGTTTCCGGCGCCTTCGCCGGTGTAACGAGGGCCAACGACGGTGGGGTAGACAAAACGGTAGGTGTCGTGTTCAGGGATGAGCAACTCTGTATACCGGAGTTCTACTTGGATGGTGTCTCCCGGTAGGATGTTGGCTACGCTGGCCTGGAAGACATTGGGCCGATGCTGCTCTAGTAGGGAAGCCCGTTTGCCTTCGGCTTTAGCTGCTTCGTAGGTTGCTCTGGCTTCGGCTTTGCGTTGTACAACGCCTTCGATGCGGCGGTTGCCGATGATCATCGTCAACCCATGGACGGCAGCATTAGTCGATCCTGGGAACACATAGGTGGCCTCTAGGCGGTCCTTGCCTTCATTAACGTAGGTCTGCCGCACCGTGACGTCGGCAATGACGCCAACGATGTTTACGGAGGCAGACGTCGCCTTTAGGGGGAACTTTGCACCTGCGGCCGCGGCCCCTTCGGTAGAACCTGATAATTCGAAATAAGGGCTTCCAGTTTCGGATTGGGCATTTGCGAAGCAGCAACAGTAGAGTAAAATGAGGCAGAACAGGTAGCGCATGGTGGGTATACTTTTCGTTTTTGTATACCACAAAGCACGGCCTGATCAGGGGGCGAAATATCGGCCGATTAGGATTCGTGGGGGATGGGCTAGAATTCGTTGTGAACGGGTTGCGGGTTGTGTGGGGCCTCCGACGTTGTAACACCTGTAACGACGGCAACCCGCAACTACGCAACCCACAACCCATAACTCATTTTTCCAACACAAAAAGCCCAACCACCCGCGGTGCGGATGGTTGGGCTTTAGCCGTGAACCTGAGCATTAATTTACTTAATGCGGCGCTCCTTGATACGAGCCTTCTTACCAACGAGGTCACGCAGGTAGAACAGGCGGCTACGACGAACCTTACCGTGCTTCACGATGGTGATGTCGGCAATGTTTGGAGAAGAGAGTGGGAAGATACGCTCAACACCAATGCCGTTAGACATTTTACGCACGGTAAACGTACGGGTGAGGCCTTCGCCTTTAATTTGGATCACATCGCCCCGGAAGGACTGGATACGGGATTTTTCACCCTCAATGATCTTGTAGTCGACGATTACTGTATCACCGGCGCGGAAAACGGGTAGTTTAGTCGCCTTAGTTATTTGCTCGTGTACGAAAGAAATAGCGTCCATGGCTGTATATTTTTTTGACTCGCAGTTTGCGGCCCGCAAAGGTAAGACTTTTAAATGAATGAACCAACGGGGATGAGATTATTTAATCTTTTGGGGCTTAGGCTGTTGCTTCTCTTGTTGATGTTCTAAACGGAAAGCCGTAGCAATACCAATTCTTCATCGTCTTCGGAAAGCCGGATTAAGTCCGGCTCCCGAACAAAGCCCAACCGGGTAAGTAGCTTCAGACTTGGTTCGTTTACAGGCAGGGTAATGGCCAGCAGTTCTTCAAATCCATGCTCTTGGGCGTAGGCCAAGCCTGCCTTGCTGGCCTCGTAGGCGTAGCCTTGGCCATGGTATTGAGGTAGAAAGGCAAAGCCAAAGTCTGCGCCGTCCAACCCAGGACGATCATAGGTGCCGACGTTGCCAAGGATGGTGTTATCGCTTTTTCGGATGGCTAGCATAGGCCCGCAACCGGGCGTTTCATAGGCAGGTAAAATTTTAGCTGTAATGTATTCTCTTGCATCTTCTTCGTTGTAAACGCCCCGGTCGCCGATGTATTTAAGCCAACCTGGACTGGTTAGCAGGTTAAGCAAGAATGGAGCATCCTCGAGGGTGACACGACGATAGCTTAGTCGATCTGTAGTTTGCATGGGGTAATAACTTAGACAAATTCAATAGGCAGGTTGGATAGGCTTAGCAGTAGGTTTTTTTTTCTCCAAAAAGTAACTGATTGTATTTACAGGAATAAAAACGACCCCATCACACGTACAGGTATTTATTGTTGCCAAGTGAATGATGCGGGAAATAGCTAACCATTCTGTGCTTGAATATGTTACGTCGGAAAAGTATGCCTGTATCCGCCGAACTATCTCTTTATCCCTTGACACCAGACTATGTCCCGGTGATTGTCGAATTTATTGGCCGACTTAAAGCCATACCTGGTTTAAAGATGGCAGTGAACGGCCTTTCCACCCAGGTTACTGGGGAGTACGACGTTGTCATGGCTGCGCTGACAACGGCCATGCGACCGACAATGGAAGGGGCAGTGACTTGTTCCTTTGTGATAAAGGTGCTGAATGTAGAGATTGAACCGGGGGAGGAGGTTAGCATCTAGAAGTTGGAGAGCTAGGAGCTAGGAGCTAGGAGTTAGCCTCTAACTCCTACTTTCTAGTTCTCTAACTCCTAGTTCCTCGCTTCTAATATTTCGAGAATATCCAGCGTGCCATATCTTTCAGGGAGCTCTTCTTGCCGTAGCTGAGAATGCCTACGCGATAGATGCGACCAGCCAACCAGACCATGAAGCCGGAAAAGGAGATCACGGAAATAAGGCTCACTGCAATCTCCCATGCGGGTGGCTCGAACGGTAGCCGTGCGGGCATGACGATGGGAGCGAAGAGGGGGAAGAAGCTGGCGCCAACGGCGAGACTGGAGTTTGGGGCTTGCAGCGCGGCCATCATAATATAGAAGGCGAGGATGACGGGAATGACGACGACCATGGTTAGGCTCTGGCCTTCGCCCATATCGTCTCCCATGGCGGAGCCAATGGCAGCGAACATGGCTGCATACATGAAGTAGCCCGTAAGGAAGTAAACGATAAAGCAAGGGATGATGACCCACCAGTTCATCTCGCCAAGGCCATTGATGACCTGTTCCATCATACTTTGCATTTCTTCTGGGTCAATCTCCGGGCTGTTGGGCATTTGCTGGGCGGCTTCGGGATCGAAACCAAAGAGTAAGGATACGAGGAAGATGACGCCGGGAATCAGGATCATCCATGATAGTACTTGGGTGAGACCAACCATGCCCACACCAATTATTTTTCCCAATAGCAAGGTCGTCGGCTTCACGGAAGAGATGACCACTTCCACAATCCGGTTCATCTTTTCTTCCATTACGGAGCGCATCACCATCATGCCGTAGATGAAAATGGAGAGGTACATCAGGAAACCCATCACGGAACCCAGGCCCGCGCCAAGAATTCCGGCGAGGCTGTTGTTATCACTTTCTCCCTCTACGACCGTCACTTTTCGAGCTTTGATTTCGACGTCGGTTTCTAGGGCTGCAATGGCTTTCTCGTCTAGTTCGAAGGCCCTGGTTTTATACTTTCTCATGGCCTTTTCCACCTTTCGCCGGAGGGAAATATCGAGGTCTATGGACAGGGGCTCGTCGCTAAAGTATTCGATTTTAAAATCCTTGGCCCTTGGTTTTTTGACCTCTGGAATGACAATGATCGCGCTGTAGGCATCTTCTTTTCCTTCCCGCATATGCGCCTTCAGGCTATCAACGTTTTCATCGGTGAATTTGAAGTAGAGGCCAGCATCGTCGGCAATTGGTCCGTTGAAAACACCGCCTTGATCTACGACAGCAATGCGCTTGTCTTCGTCATTTCCGTAGGTGAAAATGAATTGTACAACGACGAAGAACACTGCCAAGCCTAGAGGCGTAAGCAGCGTGGCAAGGATGAAGGCCTTGCGGCGGACGCGGGTAACGTATTCGCGTTGGATGACGAGCCAGAGGTTGTTCATAGAGGAAGAGTTGCGGGTTGGGAAGTTGCGGGTTGCCGTCGTTGGAGGTGAGACAGAGGTTGCGGGTTGGGAAGTT